>NZ_JBYIRM010000019.1:0-176762 GCF_057708105.1 Actinacidiphila sp. bgisy144
CCCGTCCGCTCCAGCTCGAGCCCGGATGGTCCCGCCGCGGGCCCGTCCGGCAGCGCCCGTACCGCCGGTAGCGGCGCCGCCGGACAGCTCCCGCACAGCCGGGACACAGCCCCGCCCCCGCACCCGCCGTGACCGGACGATATACGGCAGATACGCCGGTCCGCGGTCGGCGACCACCGCAGCCCCCGTACGCAAGGCCCGCCCGGGGCGGGCCTTGCGCCCTCACGCCAGCGCGGGCACCCCCATGCTCAGGACCGGGCCGGGCGCCGCCGGGTCGCCGGGCGCGGGCGGCGGCGCGTCGAGGACCGCCGGGACGCCGAGCGGCATCGTGAGCGTGGACGCGCAGTGACCGAAGCCGAACTCCTCGACGATCGGCACCCCGAGCGGCCCGAGCAGGTCCACCACGAGGTCGCGCACCGCCTCGTACGGGCCGCACTCCGCCCAGGAGCCCAGCACGACACCGGCGACCCCCTCGAACCAGCCGGCGCGCAGCAGCTGGGTGAGGTAGCGGTCCAGCCGGTACGGCTCCTCGCCGACGTCCTCCAGCAGCAGGATTCCGCCGGCCGCCGACGCGCGGGCGTACGGCGTGCCCAGGTCGGCGGCGAGCAGCGACAGGCAGCCGCCGAGGGTGACGCCCTCGGCCCGGCCGGGCACGAGGGTGCGGGCCCCGGCGGGAGCCATCACCTGGACCGACTCCGGCTCGAACAGGGTGCGGCGCAGGCCCTCCCGGGTCGGGGCGTCGTCGAGGAAGGTGGCGGCCGCGGCCATCGGGCCGTGCACGGTGGCCAGGCCCAGCCGGGTGGCCACCGCTTCGTGCAGGGCGGTGATGTCGCTGTACCCGATCAGGGCCTTCGGCGGTGCGGCCCGCAACTCCTCCCAGTCGAGCAGGTCGACCATGCGCTGCGCGCCGTAGCCGCCGCGGGCGCAGAGCACCGCGGTGGTGGCCGGGTCGCACCAGGCGTCCTGGAAGTCGTCCGCCCGGGCCGCGTCGTCGGCGGCGAGGTAGCCGCTGCGGTGGCCGTCCAGGACGTGCGGGGCCACCTGCGGCACCAGGCCCCAGCCGCGCAGCACCTCCAGGCCCGCGTCGAGCCGGTCGGCCGGTATCGGGCCGCTGGGGGCCACCACCGAGATACGGTCGCCCGGGGCGAGCCGCCGCGGGCGGATCAGCGCGGGCACGGGGACGCCCACGGCGTCGGCGACGCGCCTGAGTCGTTCGGTCATGTGGTCAGCTCCAGGACCGGCACCCCGTCCGGGGTGAAGCCGAAGACCTGCCCGTACAGGGACAGTTCGGCCTCCAGGCAGGTCACCATGGTGTCGAGGCGGCGGAAGCCGTGGCTCTCCCCGGCGAAGGCGCGGTAGGCGTGCGGGATGCCGCGCCCGGCGACGGCGGCGAGGAACCGCTCGCACTGCACCGGCGGGCAGATCACGTCGTCGAGCCCCTGGAGCAGCAGGAAGGGCACCGCGATCCGGTCGCTGCGGGTGATCGGCGAGCGCTCGCGGTACCGCTCGGGCACCTCGTCGACCGGGCCGACCAGCGACTCCAGGTACTGCGACTCGAAGTCGTGGGTCTCGCCGCCCTGCTTCGACCAGCCGAGCAGGTCCAGGATCGGGTAGATCACGGTGCCGCAGGCGTAGGTGTCGGTGCTGGTCAGCGCGGCCGCGCTGGTCCAGCCGCCGGCGCTGCCGCCGCGGATGGCGAGGCGCCGCGGGTCGGCGGCGCCCTCGGCGACCAGCCCCTGCGCGACCGCCGCGCAGTCCTCGACGTCCACCACGCCCCACTGCTCGCGCAGCCGGTTGCGGTAGGCGCGGCCGTAGCCGGTGGAGCCGCCGTAGTTGACCTCGGCGACGCCGATACCGCGCGAGGTGAAGTAGGCGATCTCCAGGTCCAGCACCATCGCCGCGCGGCTGGTCGGCCCGCCGTGCACCCAGATCACATACGGTCCGGGGCCCTCGGCGCGGAACTGCGGGTGGCGCGGCGGGTAGAGGTGGGCGTGCACCTCGCGGCCCCCGGGGCCGGTGAAGGTGCGGGCGACGGGCTCGGGGAGGTAGTCGGGGTCCACGGTGTCGTGGTGCGCGTTGCCGATCACCTGGGTGCGGCCGGTGGCGGTGTCCAGCTCGACCACCTCGTAGGAGGTGCGGGCGCTCGCGGCGATGCCGATCACCCGGCCGCCGGTGGCGGCGAGCGTCGGGTTCCACTCCGTCCACGGGCCGGGGGCGTCGGTGACCTCGCCGGTGGCGGTGTCGAGCAGGCCCAGCCGGGGGGCGCCCACGCCGTGCAGCACCGCGACCAGGCCGCCGTCCAGCGGCAGGAACCAGCGGTGGCCCAGCTTCCACAGCGCGCCGGCGAACTCCTCCTCGCGCGGGCACAGGGCGGCCGCGGCACCGCTGTCCGGGTCGATCCGGTGCAGGTTCCACCAGCCGGTCCGGTCGGTGGCGGCCAGCAGGCTGCCGTCGGGCGCCCACTCGACCTGCGGGAAGGACTCCTGCGGGCCGCCGATCAGGGTGCGGGCCGGGCCGAAGACGCCGTCGGCGCCGACCTCGGCGACCCGCAGCTCGGTGCCGTCCCACGGCATCAGCGGGTGGTCCCAGGCGAGCCAGGCCGCCCGGCTGCCGTCCGGCGACAGCCGCGGCCCCGTGACGAACCGGTGCCCGGCCGCGGCCAGTTCGCGGACCGCGCCGCGGTCCTCGGCGGCCGAGCCGTCCAGCGGGACGGCCGCGGGCACCCGGCGCACGTCGGACGGGCCGTCGCCGGTGAACTCCTCCAGCACGCCCCAGACCTCGCCGCGCTCCGGGCTGATCGTCAGATCCGCCCAGCGCAGGCCCTCGCCGACCGGCGAGAGGGGGGTGAGCGGTCGGGGGGTGCGGTCCGGCCCGTCCGGGCGGAAGGCGTACAGCCGCTGGTCGGCGTGGTGGGCGAAGACGATCAGCACGGAGCCGTCGAGGACCGCGCCGGCCCAGGGGGTGCCGCCGTACTCGATGACGCGGCTGCGGACGTTCCAGGGCGCGGGCAGCGGGCACTGCTCGGTGCCGTCGGGCAGGCGGCGGACCAGCGCGCGCCGGCCGCCCTCGGCGGGCCGGGGCGCGGTCCACCACACCTCGTCGCCGACGACGCCCACGAACTCCGGGCTGCCGTCGTGGGAGGCGGCGGTGGCGGCGTCGATCGGCGACGGCCAGCTGCCGTAGCCGACGGCCTCGCGGTCGGTGGTGGTCATCGGGCGCCCTCCCCTGCGGTGGTGGCGGGTGCGCCGGTGCGGCGCAGGAAGCGGTCCAGCACCTCGACGCCGAAGTGCAGCGCCTCGACCGGGACGTGCTCGTCCACGCCGTGGAAGAGGGCGTTGTAGTCGAAGCCGGGCGGCAGCTTCAGCGGCGAGAAGCCGTAGCCGACGATGCCCAGGCGGGAGAACTGCTTGGCGTCGGTGCCGCCGGACATGCAGAACGGCAGCACGTGCGCGCCCGGGTCGAAGTGCTCCAGGGACTCGCGCATCGCCGCGAAGGTGGGCGAGTCGACGGGCGCCTGGAGGGCGACCTCGCGGTGGTGGTACTCCCAGTCGACGCCGGGCCCGGTGAGGCGGTCCATGGTGGTGGTGAACTCCTCCTCGCCGCCGGGCAGCACCCGTCCGTCGACGAGGGCGGTGGCGGTGCCGGGGATCACGTTCACCTTGTAGCCGGCCTGGAGCACCGTCGGGTTGGAGCTGTTGCGGACGGTCGGCTCCACGAAGGCGGCGGCCGGGCCGAGCCGGGCGAGCAGGGCGTCGATGCTGTCGGGGTCGGTGGCGCCGTCCCCGTCGGTGACGCGGTCCAGGTCGATGTCCACGCCCTGGATCGCGGCCAGTTCGAGGAGGGCGGCGCGCACGGTGCCGGTCAGGCGCAGCGGCCAGCGGTGCTCGCCGATCCGGGCGATGGCCGCGGACAGGCGGGTGACGGCATTGGCGCCGTTGACCTTCGAGCCGTGGCCGGCCTTGCCGTGGGCGGTGAGCTTCAGCCAGGCGGTGCCGCGTTCGCCGGCGGCGACCGGGTACAGGCGCAGGCCGTCGCCGGCGTGGAAGGTGTAGGCGCCGGACTCGCTGATGCCCTCGGTGCAGCCTTCGAAGAGTTCGGCGTGCTTGTCGGCGAGGAACCCGGAGCCGTAGGCGGCGCTGTCCTCCTCGTCGGCGGTGAAGGCGAGCACGATGTCGCGGGCCGGGCGGTGGCCGGCGCGGGCCCAGGCGCGGACGGTGGCCAGCACCATCGCGTCCATGTTCTTCATGTCGATGGCGCCGCGGCCCCAGACCACGCCGTCGCGGATCTCGCCGGAGAAGGGGTGGACGCTCCAGTCGGCGGCCTCGGCGGGCACCACGTCGAGGTGGCCGTGCACCAGGAGGGCGTCGGCGGACGGGTCGGTGCCGGGGATGCGGGCGACCACATTGGCCCGGCCGGGGGCGGACTCCAGGATCTGCGGCTCGATCCCGGCGTCGGCGAGGTGCCCGGCGACGTATTCCGCGGCGGGGCGTTCGTTGCCGTCCCCGCCGCCGCGGTTGGTGGTGTCGATCCGGATCAGCTCGGAGGTGAAGCGGACCACCTCGTCGAGCGCCTGCGGGTCGACGGACTGCTCAGCCATACTGCTCCTCCACGGCCTGCGAAACGAGAGTGGTGACCGCCTTGAAGGCGCGGATCGCCTCGTACATCGTCGGCAGGGTGTAGGACACCCGCCGCTCGCCGGTGCGCTCGACACCGGGGACCACGGTGGCGGCGCCGGCCAGGTGCACCGCGTCGAACTCCAGCTCCACCGTGTAGGGCCCGGCGTCCGCCGGGGTGTGCTTGACGGCGAGCGCGGCGGCCGACGCGGCGGCGACGCGGATGTCGGCGGCGGTGCGCGCGGGCGGGCGGCACACCGCGGCGTACCGCGAGACGTAGTCCTTGACGGCCACCGTGTGCGCCTGCGGGGCGTACCCCCGGGCGTCGATGCCGGTGCGGTCGTCGCCGGTGACGAGCACCACCGGCACGCCGTACTCCGCCACCACGAGGGCGTTCAGCCGGCCCTCGCTGGCCTGCTCGCCGTTGACCCACACGCCGGTGATGGAGTTGGCGAGATAGGTGTGGGCGAGGACGCCCTCGGTGCCGGCGCCGGTGTGGTAGCCGACGAAGGCGATGCCGTCCACGTCGCCGTGCTGGACGCCCTCGACCATCGACAGGTCCTTGTGGCGGCCGGTGAGCATCTGGGCGCGCTCGTCGAGCTTCTCCAGCAGGAGGTTGCGCATGGACCAATGGGCTTCGTTGACAAGGACCTCGTCGGCGCCGCCGTCGAAGAAGCCGGCGATCGCCGCATTGACGTCGGACGTGAACATATGGCGGCAGCGCTGCCACTGCTCGCTGCCCGGCAGAACGTCGGCCGGCCACGTCACGCCGGTCGCGCCTTCCATGTCCGCCGAGATGAGGATCTTCGTCATGAGCGTCACGTTACGCGGCCGTCGGACACCCGTGCCAGGCCCCCTGGCCGCCCTGTGGAAAACGTCAGTGGACTGGACCAATTCACGGCCCCCGCCGGCCCGTCGCCGACCTTCCGGAATCGCCCGTTTCACCCCCGCGACCAGCGGCTTTCCCGCACCCCGCCGCCACCGCTCCGGCGCCGCGAACTCGGCCGCCGGCGGCGGTTGTTCACCGGTTGCCGGACGCGTCGGGACCCGCTCGGCGGCGCTGTGCGGCCGGGTGCGGGCCACCCGCTTCGGCCGGCCGGCCACCGTGCGTGAGGACCGGGAAATCAGTGGCGGATCACGCCGGTCCGTGATTCGTTGGCCTTGTCCCGCGTCCGCCGCGGGAGACCGTACGAAACCGGGCACGCCCGCACGAGGGCAACCGTCGCGAGCGTGCTAGCGTCCAAAGTCTGTGTTCGAACTCCTGTCACGGCGGGGGTCCGGCCCCGCCGGACGGGACCCGGCCGGGGCACTCCGCACCCGCTACCGGAAGAGGCCACGTGACCACCTGGCAGCCCGCGCGCGTCGCTGTCGCCCGCGGACCGAGGGGCCTGCTGCGGCGGGTCGACCTACGCCACCCGGTGGCCGTGGCCACCTTGCTGGCCGCCGTGCTGCACGTGCTGTGGGCGCTGTACCTGGCCAAGGACTCCGGCGACATGGCCGCCCAGTACGCGTGGACGGAGTTCATAAAGGCCCACCCCTCCGCGTCGTACAACCTGTCCTGGTACGGCGGCATGCACCCGGCCTCGTACAGCATCCTGTCGCCGTACATCATGGCCGCGCTCGGGGTGCGGATGACCGGGGTGATCGCCGGCACCCTCACCGCGACCTTCTCCGCGGCGCTGCTGATGCGGTCCCAGGTGAAGCGGCCGCTGGTGCCGGTGCTGTGGACGACGTTCGCTCTTTGGGGTGATGTCGTCTCCGGCCGGGTCACCTTCGCGCTGGGCATGCTCTTCGCGGTGGTCGCCACCCTGGCGCTCTACCCCGGGGAGCGCACCACGCGCGGCCGCTCGCCCCGGCTGGTGCTGGCCACCGCGATGGCGGCCTTCGCCACGATGTGCAGCCCGGTCGCCGGGCTCTTCCTGCTCGTGGTGGCCGCGGCGCTGTTCCTGACCGGCCGCCGCAAGGACGCGTACATCCTGGCCGCGGCTCCCCCGGTGGTGGTCGGGGCGACCTCGCTGCTCTTCCCGTTCTACGGGGTGCAGCCCTTCAAGTGGTACTTCGCCATCATCCCGTTCGGGGTCTCGGTGGCGACCGCGCTCGCGGTGCCCAAGGCATGGAAGGCCATCCACCTGGGCTCCTGGGTGTACGCGCTCGGCGTGGTGCTGACGTTCATCGTCCCCTCGCCGATCGGCAGCAACGTCGAGCGGCTCGCGCTGCTGTACGGCGGCACCATCCTGCTGATCGTGGCGATGGCCAGCACCTGGGGCACCAAGCGGTCGCTGCTGGTGTGGCTGGCGTTCGCCGGGACCGCGTCATGGCAGATCGCCAAGCCGATAGTGGACCAGGTCACCACCGCCTCGACCTCCTCCTCGGTGCAACACGCGTCCTCGCTCATCCACGAGCTGCACTCCCTGCACGCCGACCGGGGCCGCGTGGAGGTGGTGCCCCTGCGGTCGCACTGGGAGGCCTCCGGGCTCTCGCCCTACGTCAACCTCGCCCGCGGCTGGAACCGGCAGGCCGACGTGGAGCGCAACCCGCTCTTCTACGACGGCACGCTCACCGCGGACACCTACCGGGACTGGCTGCGGCGCTGGAGCGTGAACTACGTGGTGCTGCCCTCCGTCGCGCAGCCGGACGGCGCGGCCGTCGCCGAGGCGAAGCTGGTGGCCGCGGGGCAGCCGTGGATGACCGAGGTCTGGCACGACACGGACTGGCAGGTGTACTCCGTCGCCGGGGCGGACCCGATGGCGGACCCGCCCGCGGTGGTGGACCAGGCCGGGCCGGCCGAGCTGACCGTCACGATGCCGAACAGCGGGTCGGTGCTGCTGCGCATCCCCTGGTCGCCCGTCCTCGGGATCGAGGGGGCCACCGACAACGACAGCGGGTGCCTGGCGCCGGACGGCGACTGGACGCGGCTGTACGCGCCCAAGGCGGGCACGTACAAGATCGGCGGGACCTATGCGCTGATCCGCGGCACCCAGTGCGACAAGGCGCAGATCGAGGACGGGACGGGGCGCAAGCCGACGTCCTCCTCCGGAGGCTGAGCCGTCCCGCCCGGGGTGCCCCTGCGGCACGGTTCCCGGATCTTACGGTCCGTCCGGGCTTGTCGCGCAGTTCCCCGCGCCCCTGGGCGCGTGACAGCTCCTTCCGCACGAAGGGCCCGCACCGGCAGGGGCGCGGGGAACTGCGCGCCCAACAGGCCACCGGGCGGCAGCCGGAAACCCGCCGGCAGGGCAACGGCGGGATACCGCAGACCCACCGGCGGGTGGCCCCGGAACAGGCAGCACGTGGCGGCCCGGGGGGTTGGTTCGGGCCGCCCGCAGGGGCTAGTCGGCGTGGCCGAGTTGGAGGTCGCGTTCGGTGCGGCCGCCGCCGGCTACTTGGAGGACGGTGGCCACGGGCGGGTAGCCGGCGGCGATGACGGTGTACTCGCCGGCCGCGAGGTCGACGAAGCGGAAGTGGCCGTCGGGGCCGGTGGTGACGGAGTCCACGACGTTGCCCGCCGCGTCGAGGAGGGTGACGCGGGCGTCCTCGACGAGGCGGCCGCCGGGGGCGCGGACGATGCCGCGCAGGGAGGCGCCGCCGGCGAGTTCGACGTCCTGCCGGGTCTCGCGGGATGCCTGGACGGTGACGGGGAGGGCCGCCGGGCGGTAGGCGGGCGCGCTGGCGGCGAGGGTGTACTCGCCGGCGACGAGCTCGGTGAGCGTGTAGACGCCCTCGCGGCCGCTGCGTGAGGTGGCGACGACGTCGCCGCGCACGTCGGTGAGGGTGACGATCGCGTCGCGCACGGGGGTGCCGTCGGCGGTGTGCACGGTGCCGGCCAGCCGGCCGGCGCCGCCGAGGACGACGTCGAGCTCGACCGGGTGGTCGCCGACGGCGACGGTGACGGCCTGCGGCTGGTGCCCGCCGGCCGCGGCGATCAGGACGTAGCTGCCGGCTCCGGGGGTGCTCAGGGCGTACCGCCCGTCCTCGGCGGTGGCGCCGCGGCCCACCTGGCGGCCGGAGCCGTCGATGAGGGTGAGCGCGGCGCGGCCGACGGTGGTGCCGTCGGAGTGCTGGACGGTGCCGCAGACGGGCACGCCGCCCTGGCCGCGCCGGGCGCCGGGCACCGGCTGGTCGGGGACCGGCCCGGGGTTGACCGTGGTGGTCGTGGCCGTGGGGCCCGCGCCGTACAGGGGGTCGTGGCCGGACTCGTAGGGGGTGTCGTACCCGGGGTCGTAACCGGGTTCGTACGCCGCCTGAGCGGCGGGGCCGTGCTGGGTCACCAGGGGTTTCTCCTTGAGCAGGAAGGTGATGATGAAGCCGAGGACGAGGACCGGCACCAGGTAGAGGAAGATCCGCGGCATGGCGTCGGAGTACGCGTGCACGTATCCGTCGCGCAGGGACGCGGGCAGGGTGCGGACCAGTTGGGGGGTGACCGACTCGGGGTCGGGCAGTTTGACGCCGTGCGGCAGGTCGGCGGCGAGTTGGTGGCTGAGGCGGTTGGCGAACAGGGTGCCGAAGACGGCCGCGCCGACCGAGCCGCCGATCTGCCGGAAGTAGTTGTTGGCGCTGGTCGCCGACCCGATGTCGGCGGGCCGCACCGAGTTCTGCACGGCGAGCACCAGGACCGGGAGGATCAGGCCGATGCCCAGGCCCAGGACCGCCATGTAGACGCTGTACTCGGGGCGGCCGGTGCCGGCGTCCAGCCGGGAGAGCAGATACATGCCGATCGCGGACAGGGCGCTGCCGACGAGCGGGAAGATCTTGTAGCGGCCGGTGCGGCTGATGAGTTGGCCGCTGCCGATGGAGGCGACGACGACGCCGAGCATCATCGGGAGCATGAGCAGCCCGGACCCGGTGGCGCTGGCGCCGTCGACCATCTGCAGGAACGTCGGCAGGTAGCTGGCGGCGCCGAAGAGCGCGACGCCGACGACGGCGCCGATCAGCGCCGAGGTGTTGAACACCCCGTCGCGGAAGAGCCGCAGCGGGATGACCGGCTCCGCGGCGAACCGCTCCACGAGCACGAAGAGCAGCACGCACACGATGGTGCCCGCGCCGAGCCCGAGGATCTCCTTGGACCGCCAGCCGTAGGTGGAGCCGCCCCAGGTGGTCAGCAGCACCAGGCAGGTCGAGCCGGCCGCCAGCAGCAGGGCGCCGATGACGTCGAGCCGGGGCCGGGCGGTCGGCTTGGGCAGCTTGAGCACCAGGCTGACGACCAGGAGCGTGACCAGCCCGAAGGGCACGTTGACCGAGAAGCACCAGCGCCAGGAGGCGTGGTCGGTGAAGAAGCCGCCCAGCAGCGGTCCGGCGACCGAGGCGACACCGAAGGCGGCGCCGATCAGGCCCATGTACCGGCCGCGTTCGCGGGGCGGCACGATGTCGGCCATGATCGCCTGCACGCCGATCATCAGCCCGCCGCCGCCGATGCCCTGGACCGCGCGGAAGGCGATGAGTTCGTTCATCGTCTGGGACCAGGCGGCGAGCGCCGAGCCGATCACGAAGGTCAGGATCGCGAACTGGAAGACGCTCTTGCGGCCCAGCAGGTCGCCGAGCTTGCCGTAGATCGGCAGGCCGATGGTGGACGACAGCAGGTAGGCGGTCACGACCCAGGACATCCGGTCCAGGCCGTGCAGTTCGCCGACGATCTTGGGCAGCGCGGTCGCCACGATCATCTGGTCGAGAGCCGCCAGCAGCAGGGCGAGCATCAGTCCCAGGAAGACCAGCCGCAGCCGGCGGGGGGACAGGCCGCCCGGCGCCGCGTCCGGGCCGCCGGCCGGCGCGGCAGCCGCGCGCTCCGCCCCGCCCACCGCACCGCCCGGCGCGCCTTGCGCCTCCTCCCCCACCTGCTCCTTCGGCGGTGCCCCGCCCAGGACTTCGCCCAGGAACCCGCCCGGGCGGGGCTCCCCCTGCCGCTCGATCAGTGTGCCGCCGCTCACTGCCACTCCCCTCGTGCCACCTGTTCCGCCACCGTCTCCCGCCATGAGGCGACAACGACGGACGGACCCGGTGTGGTCTCAGGAAGTCGGCGAATTCACCCTTATCGGTGAACGGTCGCGAAACCGGGCGAGTACCGCGGGAGTTACTGCTCCGCGGCGGCGGAGCGCGGCGGGGTCAGCCCTCCACCTCGGCGGCGAGGTTGGCGAGCACCTGGTCGTGGATCGCGTTGAGCCCCTTGGGGGCGAACGTCCGCTCGAAGAAGCCGCCGACGCCGCCGGCACCCTGCCAGGCGGTCGCGTTGACCACCTTGCTGCGGCCGTCGCCGGCCGGGGTGACCGTCCAGGTGGTCACCATCGAGGAGTTGCGGTCGGTCTCGACGAGCGTGCCCTCCGCGGGGGCGGTGACGTCGAAGAGGCAGTCGCGGACCCGCTTGCTGGTGGCCTGGAGCTTCCAGTGCACGACCGTGCCCGCGCCCTCGCCGCCCTCGCGGACTTCGTACTCGCTGTACTGACCGGGCAGGACCCGGCCGCGGGTGCCGGCGTAGTCGGCCAGCGCGGCGAACACCCGCTCCGGCTCCGCCGCGACGATCCGCTCCGTGGTGGCCTCGACCAGCGCCATGAATTCTCCTCGGGTCCATGCCCGTTGGGGCATCGGGGGTTCGTGGTGCGCGCACCTGCGGCGCGCGACACACCAGCCAACCACACTCGCTTATCGAATCTGTGTTCTATTGTGGTGTGGAGGGCGGCCACGAGACCGCCGGTGGGGGCCGGACGACGGAAGGAGGGCGCGATGCGCTGGGACGGGCTGAACGCCGAGGACTCCGCGGGGGCGCTCTTCGGGACCTCGGCGGTGACGACGCGGACGTTCGACACCCCCGGATTCCGCGGCATCACCTTCCACGAGGTGCGCGCCCGCTCGATCCTCAACCGGGTGCCGGGCACCTCGCGGATGCGGTTCGAGTGGACGGTCAACCCGTACCGCGGCTGCTCGCACGCCTGCGTGTACTGCTTCGCCCGCAAGACGCACAGCTACCTCGACCTGGACACCGGGCACGGCTTCGACTCGCAGATCGTGGTGAAGGTCAACGCGCCGGAGCTGCTGCGCCGCGAACTGGCCGCGCCGCGCTGGCAGGGCGACCACGTCGCCATGGGCACCAACGTGGACTGCTACCAGCGCGCCGAGGGCCGCTACCGCCTGATGCCCGGGATCATCACCGCCCTGCGCGACCGGGCGAACCCCTTCTCGATCCTCACCAAGGGCTCGCTGATCCTGCGCGACCTCGAACTGGTGCGGCAGGCCGCGAGCGTCACCGACGTGTCCATAGCGCTGTCGATCGGCTTCCTGGACGGCGAGCTGTGGCGCAGCGTGGAACCGGGCACGCCTTCCCCGGAGACGCGGCTGGCGGTCTGCCGCACCCTGAGCGACAACGGCATACCCACCGGGGTGCTGATGGCCCCGGTGCTGCCCTTCCTGAGCGACTCCCCCGGCCAACTCCGCGCGGCGGTACGGGCGATCGCCGCGGCCGGCGCCACCTCCGTGACCCCCCTGGTGCTGCATCTGCGCCCGGGCGCACGGGAGTGGTACACCGCCTGGCTCCAGCGCCACCACCCCCACCTCGTGCGGCGGTACGAAGCGCTGTACGCGGGCGGCTCGTACGCGCCGAAGTGGTACCAGCGGCAGGTCACGCGCCAGGTGCACGAGTTCGCGGCGGAGTTCGGCTGCGGCCCGGCCCGCCTCGGCGCCGCGCGCGGCCTGGCGGCGGCCGGGGAAGCGCCCCCGGCGGGCCCCGGGGAGGCGTCCGAGGCAGCCAGGACACCCACGGAACCCACGGCACGGAGCACGGCGGAGCCGCCCGCCGGCGCGCCCGGTCCGGGGGCGCCGGAAAACACGCAGCTCACCTTGATGTGACCTGCCTAGAATGCGGCGCATGGTGCGGGTCAGGGAGATGAGCGAGCCGGACGTGGCGGCGGTGTCGGCGATCCGCGTCATGGGCTGGCGGCACGCCTACGCCGGACTGATACCCGCCGGCCACCTCGACGCGATGGACCCGGTCGCGGACGCCGTGCAGCGCCGCGAGTGGTTCGTCCGCTCCGCCGGCCGCGTGCACAACCTGGTCGCCGAGGAGACCGCCGGCGACGGCACGCCCGCGCTCGTCGGCTGGGCCTCGTTCGGGCCCTACCGGGGCGAGGACACCGGCACGGCCGCCGGGGAGCTGTACGCGCTGTACGTACGGCCGGACCGGATCGGTACCGGCGCCGGGCGCGCGCTGACCGCGGAGGCGGTCCGGCGCTCGGCCCAACTCGGCCGCACCCGGCTGTCGTTGTGGGTCCTGACCGGCAACACCCGGGCCCGCCGCTTCTACGCCGCCGCCGGCTTCCTGCCCGACGGCGCGACCATGACGGAGCTGTACGACGGCGTGCCCGTCGAGGAGACCCGCTACACCCGCGCCCTGCCGTAGGGGTGCGCCCGGCGCGCGACACCCGGCGTGACAGATGATCGATATTCGCTCATCTGTGAGTAACGCACATCACTTGTGCAGAAGACTGGCGGGCAAGTTACCCGCGGGTTACAGTCGAGGGACCCGCCGGCGCCCGGTGAACCGGGCGCTGGGCGGACGCCGTTGTCGGTTCGGCACTTTGCGGTGTGGCCCCGGGACAGGGCCCCGCCGACGCACGCGGGCGCACACGCGCCGGCCCTTGGCCGCGATCAAGCCCGCGACTCCACTTCATCCTTCCTGCCGTGCGCCCGCGCGCTGCGCGGCGCGGCTCCCGCCATCCCTGGAGTCACGCGATGGACCGTCCCTCCGCCCCGTCCGCGGCCGATCCGGCCGCAGTCCCCGCCCAGGCGTCCGCCAAGCCCTCCGCCCGGCCCGCCGCCGCGGTGTCGCCCGGGTCCGCGCGCCCCGAACCGTCCGCGCGCCCCGAACCGTCCGAGCAGCCCGCCCTGCCCGCCGTGGTGGCCGTGATCGGCCTGGGCACCATGGGCGCCGGCATCGCCGAGGTGCTGGCGTGCGCCGGCCACGAGGTGGTCGGCGTCGACATCGACGACGCGGCCGCCCGCCGGGCCGTCGCCGCGCTGGAGACCCGCACCGCCCGGCAGGTCGAGCGCGGCCGGCTGACCGCGGCCGAACGGGCCGACGTGCTCGCGCGGTTCCGCACCTTCCCCGAGCTGCGCGCGGCCGCGGCCGCGGACCTGGTGATCGAGGTGGTCGCCGAGCGCTATGACGTCAAGCGCGAGGTGTTCACCGCGCTGGACCGCATCGCCAAGCCGGAGGCGATCCTCGCGACCGGCACCAACGCGCTGTCGGTGACGCGGCTGGCGGCCGAGACCGGGCGGCCGGACCGGGTGCTGGGCCTGCACTTCTTCACCCCCGCGCAGGCGATGAAGCTCGTCGAGGTGGTCTCCACGGTGCTGACGGCGCCCGAGGCGACGCGGACGGTGACCGCGCTGGTGCGCAGCCTCGGCAAGGAGCCGGTGCCGGTCGGCGACCGGGCGGGCTTCATCGCCGACGGCCTGCTGTTCGGCTACCTCAACCAGGCCGCGGCGATGTACGAGGCGCGGTACGCCACCCGGGAGGACATCGACGCGGCGATGCGGCTGGGCTGCGGGCTGCCGATGGGCCCGCTGGCGCTGCTCGACCTGATCGGGGTGGACACCGCCACCACCGTGCTGGAGGCGATGTACGAGGCGAGCCGGGACCGGCTGCACGCGCCCGCGCCGGTGCTGCGGCAGCTCACGGCGGCCGGGCTGCTGGGCCGCAAGTCCGGGCGCGGCTTCTACAGTTACGCCTCCCCCGGCTCCGGCACGGTCGTCGCCGACGCCGAGACGCCGCCCGAGCGGGGCGGCGGCGCCCGGGGCCGTACGGTCCGCTCGGTCGGTGTGGCGGGCTCGGGCACCATGGCGACGGGTATCGCCGAGGTGTTCGCGAAGGCCGGGTTCGACGTGGTGCTGGCGGCCAGGACGCGGGAGAAGGCGGAGCGGGCGGCGGCGCGGCTGGCGGGGTCGCTGGAGCGCTCGGTGGCCAAGGGGCGGCTCACCGCGCAGCAGCGGGACGCGGCGCTGGCGCGGGTGGCGCCCACGGGGTCGTACGAGGCGTTCGCGCGGGTCGACCTGGTGGTGGAGGCGGTCGCGGAGGACCTGTACGTGAAGCAGGAGCTGTTCCGGGTGCTGGACAAGGTGTGCCGGCCGGGCGCGGTGCTGGCGACGACCACGTCCTCGCTGCCGGTGGTGGCGATCGCGCGGGCCACGGCGCGGCCGCAGGACGTGGTGGGGCTGCACTTCTTCAACCCGGCGCCGGCGATGAAGCTGGTGGAGGTGGTGCGGACGGTGCTGACCGCGGCGGACGTGGTGGCGACGGCGCACGAGGTGAGCGGGGCGCTGCGCAAGCACCCGGTGGACTGCGGGGACCGGGCGGGCTTCATCGTCAACGCGCTGCTCTTCCCGTACCTGAACAACGCGGTGAAGATGGTGCAGGACCACTACGCGACCGTCGACGCGGTCGACGCGGCGATGAAGCTGGGCGGTGGCTACCCGATGGGGCCCTTCGAGCTCCTGGACGTGGTCGGGCTGGACGTCTCCCTGGCGATCGAGCAGGTGCTGCACGACGAGTTCCGCGACCCGGGGCTGGCCCCGGCCCCCCTGCTGGAACACCTCGTCTCGGCGGGCTGCCTGGGCCGCAAGACCGGCCGCGGCTTCCGCGAGTACGGCCCCTCTTTCGCCGCCACCTCGCCTCCGGGCGCTTAGACCCGGTGTCGACAGTCGACCATGCTCGATTCCCTCGTGCCTCGGGAAACTCCGCGTGGTCTCCCTTTCGACACCGGCGCGCCCTTCGGCTCGGTGGCTACTCCGGCCGACCGCAGGACGTATCCGTGCCCCGGGAGGCGGCCCGTCGATCGCCCGCGACCGTACGTGTTACGTTCCCCGCATGCCTGAGAGTGTGAAGTCCGCCACCGAGAGCGCGAGCGGCCGCCGCGCGGCCGCTCAGCGCCAGCGGGTGCGGCAGGACATCGCGTCGGCGGCGATGCGGCTGTTCGCGACTCAGGGCTACGAGGCCACGACGGTGGACGAGATCGCCGCGAGCGCGGGTGTGGCCCGCCGTACCTTCTTCCGGCACTTCCGGTCGAAGGAGGAGGCGATCTTCCCGGACCACGACGACACCCTGGTCCGGGTGCAGGCGGTGCTGGACTCCGCCGACCCGCACGAGCACCCGTTGGACACGGTCTGCCGCGGCATCACCGAGGTGCTGCGGATGTACGCGAACGTGCCCGAGATGTCGGTGGAGCGCTACCGGCTCACCCGTGAGGTGCCGACCCTGCGGGAGCGGGAGATCGCGTCGGTGGCCCGGTACGAGCGGCTGTTCACGCGTTACCTGCTGGGCCACTTCGACGAGGGGGCGCACCGCGACGGCGACGACGACCCGCTGCTGGCGGAGGTGGCCGCCTCCGCGGTGGTCGCGGCCCACAACCATGTGCTGCGGCGCTGGCTGCGGGCGGACGGCAAGGGCGACGTGGAGGCGCAGCTCGACCACGCCTTCGAGGTGATCAAGACGACGTTCGGCACGGGGATCGGCGCGGGCCGGATACCTTCGCGGGCCGGCGCCGGCACCACCACGTCCGTCTCGCGGCAGGGCGAGGTGGTGGTGGCGGTGGCCCGGACGGACGCCTCGCCGGCGGAGATCCTGCGCAGCATCGAGGAGGCGCTGCGCAAGGCGTAGCGACCGCCGACTCCCCCCCACGACCCACACCCCCTGCGACCCCGCACAACGGCCGCCCGGCGCTTCCCGGGCGGCCGTTCGCGTTGCTCATCCGTGCCGCCGGCGCGACACTTGAGGAAAAATACTGGCACGCAGTGTCTTTACGTCTGGCACGCAGTGCCATAACGTGTCCGTACGCCGAGCACCTGTCCCCCCGGCCCGGCCCCCCGAGTTCCCCCTGTTCGCCGAACCGACAACGGCACCTCCATCCCCGTTCCGCTGCACCGGAGGCAAGCCACATGACGACGAGTTCCACCAGGGACGTCCTGGACGCGATCCAGGCACCGGATGCCACCGCCGCGGACTTCGCGGCCATGCCCCTGCCCGCGTCGTACCGCGCGGTGACCGTGCACAAGGACGAGGCGGGGATGTTCGCCGGGCTCGCGACCCGCGACAAGGACCCCCGCAAGTCACTGCACCTGGACGAGGTCCCGGTGCCCGAACTGGGCCCGGGCGAGGCCCTGGTGGCCGTCATGGCCAGCTCGGTCAACTACAACTCGGTGTGGACCTCGATCTTCGAGCCGGTCTCCACCTTCGCCTTCCTGGAGCGCTACGGCCGCACCTCGCCGCTGGCCGCCCGGCACGACCTGCCCTACCACGTGATCGGCTCGGACCTGGCCGGGGTGGTGCTGCGCACCGGGACCGGCGTGAACCGGTGGCGCCCCGGCGACCGGGTGGTGGCGCACTGCCTGAGCGTGGAGCTGGAGTCGGCCGACGGGCACGACGACACGATGCTCGACCCGGAGCAGCGGATCTGGGGCTTCGAGACGAACTTCGGCGGGCTGGCGGAGATCGCCCTGGTCAAGGCGAACCAGCTGATGCCCAAGCCCGCCCACCTGACCTGGGAGGAGGCCGCCTCCCCCGGGCTGGTCAACTCCACCGCCTACCGGCAGCTGGTCTCCCGCAACGGCGCCGACATGAAGCAGGGCGACAACGTGCTGATCTGGGGCGCCAGCGGCGGACTCGGGTCGTACGCCACCCAGTTCGCGCTGGCCGGCGGCGCCAACCCGGTCTGCGTGGTCTCCAGCCCGCAGAAGGCGGAGATCTGCCGCCGGATGGGCGCCGAGGCGGTCATCGACCGGTCCGCCGAGGGATACCGCTTCTGGAAGGACGACCAGCACCAGGACCTGCGCGAGTGGAAGCGGTTCGGCGCCCGGATCAGGGAGCTGACCGGCGGCGAGGACGTGGACATCGTCTTCGAGCACCCCGGCCGCGAGACGTTCGGCGCGTCGGTCTACGTCGCCCGCAAGGGCGGCACCATCGTCACCTGCGCCTCCACCAGCGGCTACACGCACGAGTACGACAACCGCTACCTGTGGATGAGCCTCAAGCGGATCGTCGGCTCGCACTTCGCCAACTACCGCGAGGCGTGGGAGGCCAACCGCCTGATCGCCAAGGGGAAGATCCACCCCACCCTGTCCAGGACCTACCGCCTGGAGGACACCGGCCAGGCCGCGTACGACGTGCACCGCAACCTCCACCAGGGCAAGGTCGGCGTGCTCGCGCTCGCCCCGCGCGAGGGCCTGGGCGTCACGGACCCCGAACTGCGCGCCCGCCACCTGCCCGCCATCAACCGATTCAAGGACGCGTGAGACCGCCACGATGACGGACAACCACCAGCCACCGGGCACCCACGTAAGAACGGCGCCCCCGGCGAGCGAGCCAAAGGGGGCGCCGGTGTCGAAAGCGACGAGCGACAAGCGAGGCACGAGCGCGGGAGCGAGGACCGTCGACGCCGGGTCGAAGCCCCCGGAGGCGAGCGAGCACAAAAGGGCGCGCGACCGGCCGTGGCTGATGCGGACGTATGCCGGGCACTCCACCGCGGAGGCGTCCAACGCGCTGTACCGGCGGAACCTGGCGAAGGGGCAGACCGGGCTGTCGGTGGCGTTCGACCTGCCGACGCAGACCGGCTACGACCCCGACCACGTGCTGGCGCTCGGCGAGGTGGGCCGGGTCGGGGTGCCGATATCCCATCTCGGCGACATGCGGCGGCTGTTCGAGGACATCCCGCTGGAGCGGATGAACACCTCGATGACGATCAACGCCACCGCGATGTGGATGCTGGCGCTGCTCCAGGTCGTCGCCGAGGAGCAGGGCGCGGACATCGCCACGCTCCAGGGCACCACGCAGAACGACATCGTCAAGGAGTACCTCTCCCGCGGCACCCACGTCTTCCCGCCCGGCCCCTCGCTGCGACTGACCACGGACATGATCACGTACGCGGTCAACCACATCCCCAAGTGGAACCCGATCAACATCTGCAGCTACCACCTCCAGGAGGCCGGGGCCACCCCGGTGCAGGAGATCGCGTACGCGATGTCCACCGCGATCGCCGTGCTGGACGCGGTGTTCGCCTCCGGCCGCATCCCGCGGCAGCGGCAGGGCGACGTGGTCGGGCGGATCTCCTTCTTCGTGAACGCGGGCGTGCGGTTCGTCGAGGAGATGTGCAAGATGCGCGCCTTCGGCCGGATCTGGGACCAGGTGACCCGCGAGCGGTACGGCGTGACCGACCCGAAGCAGCGCCGTTTCCGCTACGGCGTGCAGGTCAACTCGCTCGGCCTGACCGAGGCGCAGCCGGAGAACAACGTCCAGCGGATCGTGCTGGAGATGCTGGCCGTCACCCTGTCCAAGGACGCCCGCGCCCGCGCGGTCCAACTGCCCGCGTGGAACGAGGCGCTGGGGCTGCCGCGCCCCTGGGACCAGCAGTGGAGCCTGCGCATCCAGCAGGTGCTGGCCCACGAGAGCGACCTGCTGGAGTACGACGACATCTTCGCCGGCAGCCACGTGGTGGAGGCGAAGGTCGCCGAACTCGTCGAGCAGGCCACCGCGGAGATGGCGCACATCGACGAACTGGGCGGTGTGATGGCCGCGGTGGAGTCCGGCTACCTCAAGTCGCAGCTGGTGGCCTCGCACGCGGAGCGGCGGGCGCGGATCGAGTCCGGCGCGGAGAAGATCGTCGGCGTCAACATCCACGAGTCGACCGAGCCCAACCCGCTCACCGCGGACCTGGACCGGGCGATCATGACGGTGGACCCGGCGGGCGAGGCACGGGTGGTGGCCGCGCTGCACGACTGGCGGGTCGGCCGGGACCAGCCGCGGGCCGACAAGGCGCTTGCCGAGCTGCGGGCCGCGGCCGCCGGAACGGAGAACCTGATGCCTGCGACGCTGGAGTGCGCGCGGGCCGGGGTGACCACCGGCGAGTGGGCGTCGGCGCTGCGCGACGTGTTCGGCGAGTTCCGCGCGCCGACCGGGGTGAGCGGCGCGCCGGTCGCGGTGGGCGCCGAGGTGGACGGCGAACTCGCCGCCGTACGGCGGAAGGTGGCCGCGACCGCGGCCGAACTGGGCGGCGGGCGGCTGCGGCTGCTGGTCGGCAAGCCGGGCCTGGACGGGCACTCCAACGGCGCGGAGCAGATCGCGGTGCGCGCCCGCGACGCCGGCTTCGAGGTGGTCTACCAGGGGATCAGGCTCACCCCGGAGCAGATCGTGGCCGCGGCGGTCGCCGAGGACGTGCACTGCGTGGGCCTGTCGATCCTGTCCGGGTCGCACGCGGCCCTGGTGCCGGACGTGCTCGGGCGGCTGCGGCGGGCCGGGGTGGACGATGTGCCGGTGATCGTCGGCGGCATCATCCCGGCCGCGGACGCGGAGCACCTGCGGGCCGCCGGTGTGGCGGCCGTCTTCACGCCGAAGGACTTCGGTATCACGGGGATCATCGGCCGGATCGTGGACGAGATCCGCCGAGCGAACAAGCTGGAGGTATGACGGTGCAGTTCGGGCGTACTTACGAGGAGTTCGAGGTCGGCGCCGTCTACCGGCACTGGCCCGGCAAGACGGTCACCGAGTACGACGACCACCTCTTCTGCCTCCTCACGATGAACCACCACCCGCTCCACATGGACGCGCACTACGCCGGGAGCAGTACGGACTTCGGCCGCAACGTGGTGGTCGGCAACTACGTCTACTCGCTGCTGCTGGGCATGTCCGTGCCCGACGTGTCCGGAAAGGCGATCGCCAACCTGGAGATCGAGTCGCTGCGGCACGTGGCGCCGACCTTCCACGGCGACACGATCTACGGCGAGACGACCGTGCTGGGCAAGCGGCCGTCGAAGTCGAAGGACGACCGCGGCATCGTGGAGGTGGAGACCCGCGGCTACAAGCAGGACGGCACCCTGGTCTGCGTCTTCCGCCGCAAGGTGATGGTGCCGACCGCCTCCTACGTGGCCGAGCGCGGCGGCGAGCAGCCCGGCCGCCCCGAACCCGCACGCGCCGCGGGCACCGCAGAGACCGCCGGCCCCGCCGAACCCGCCGGCACCGCCGGCACCGACTCCCGGGGAGGGAAGTGACATGGCCGACCGCCTCGCGCAGACCGAGGGTCTGACCGACATCCAGCGGGAGATCCTCGCCACCGTGCGCTCCTTCGTCGACAAGGAGATCCTGCCGGTCGCCACCGAGCTGGAGCACCGCGACGAGTACCCGACCGAGATCGTCGCGGGCCTGAAGGACCTGGGCATCTTCGGCCTGATGATCCCCGAGGAGTACGGCGGGCTCGGCGAGTCGCTGCTGACCTACGCGCTGACCGTGGAGGAGATCGCCCGCGGCTGGATGAGCGTGTCCGGGATCATCAACACGCACTTCATCGTCGCGTACATGATCAAGCAGCACGGCACGCAGGAGCAGAAGGACTACTTCCTGCCGAAGATGGCCACCGGCGACGTACGCGGAGCGTTCTCGATGTCGGAGCCGGGGCTCGGCTCCGACGTGTCCGCGATCCGCACCAAGGCCGTCCGGGAGGGCGACGCCTATGTGCTGAACGGCCAGAAGATGTGGCTGACCAACGGCGGCTCGGCCAACCTCGTGGCCGTGCTGTGCCGCACCGACGAGGGACAGCCGGCCGACGCGCCCGCGCACCGGTCGATGACCACCTTCCTGATCGAGAAGGAGCCCGGCTTCGGCCCGAACCCCAAGGTCTCCGGGCTCACCGTGCCCGGCAAGATCGAGAAGATGGGCTACAAGGGCGTCGACACCACCGAGCTGGTCCTCCAGGACGTCCGCGTGCCGGCCGACCGGGTGCTCGGCGGAACCGGCGGCCGCGGCTTCTACCAGATGATGGACGGCGTCGAGGTGGGCCGGGTGAACGTCGCCGCGCGCGGCTGCGGGGTCGCCCGCCGCGCCTTCGAGCTGGGCATCTCCTACGCCCAGCAGCGCGAGACCTTCGGGCGGCCGATCGCGCAGCACCAGGCGATCCAGTTCAAGCTGGCCGAGATGGCCACGAAAGTGGAGGCCGCCCACCAGCTCATGGTCAACGCCGCCCGCAAGAAGGACTCCGGCGAGCGGAACGACCTGGAGGCGGGCATGGCCAAATATCTCGCCTCGGAGTACTGCAAGGAGGTCGTCGAGGACGCCTTCCGCATCCACGGCGGCTACGGCTTCTCCAAGGAGTACGAGATCGAGCGGCTGTACCGTGAGGCTCCCATGCTGCTGATCGGCGAGGGGACCGCCGAGATCCAGAAAATGATCATCGGACGGCGGCTGTTGGAGGAGTACCGTGTCGACGGGTGAATGTCCGCGTTCGCAGCGGTTTTCCTGAGATGAGAGTCACACTGCGTGAAAACGGCAGGTGCGGGAACCGGCCATCGACTCGCCCATCAGCTTGCCGAGTTGCCCGTGTCAGCCGATACCATCAGTGAAAGCCGCCGTCCCCAGAAGCATTTCGCGGCACCCTCCGCTACGAAGGTCTTCCATGCCCCACAGCCAATCCTCTGCACCTCGCCGCCGGGTCGGCCTCGCGCGCGGAGCGTCGCCGTGGCTCCTGCCGACCGCGGCCACGGCGGCGGTCAGCCTGCTGCGCGCCCGACGCTCCGGACGGTGGACGGCGGTGGCCGTCCCCGCCACCGTCCTCACCGCCGGCATGCTGTGGTTCTTCCGCGACCCCGAGCGGAAGATCACCGAGGGCGGGGTGGTCTCCCCCGCCGACGGCGTGGTCCAGAGCGTCATGCCGTGGAAGGACGGGCGCACCCGCGTCGCGATCTTCATGAGCCCGCTGAACGTCCACGTCAACCGCGCCCCGCTGAGCGGCACGGTCACCTCCGTCGAGCACATCCCCGGCGGGTTCGTACCGGCGTTCAACAAGGAGAGCGAGCACAACGAGCGGGTGGTCTGGCACTTCGACACCGAGATCGGTGACGTCGAGGTGATCCAGATCGCCGGCGCGGTGGCCCGGCGGATCGTGCCGTACGTGCCGCGCGGCTGCAAGGTCGAGCAGGGCGAGCGGATCGGGCTGATCCGGTTCGGCTCCCGGGTGGATGTCTACCTGCCGGAAGGCGTGGGCAGCGCGGTCGAGGTCGGCGAGACCATGACGGCTGGGGTGACGCGTCTTGACCGTGACTGAGCACGAGACGCACAACTGGGTCAGCGAGATCGAGGAGCAGGACGACGACCTGCCGCTGTCCACCCGGCTGTCGATCGCGGACGCGCTGACGCTCGGCAACGCGATCTGCGGCTTCATGGCCGTCTACTTCACCACCACCGGCGTGCTCGTCCCGCACCTCATGGGGAACAGCAGCAACGCGATGTCCAAGCACAGCGCGGCCAACGCGGTCACGCTGATGCTGATGGCGTCCGTCTTCGACCTCTTCGACGGGCTCGTCGCGCGGAAGCTGCGCAGCTCGGCGATGGGCGCCGAGCTGGACAACCTCTCGGACCTGATCAGCTTCGGGCTCGCGCCCGCGTACTTCGTCGTCGTGTGGGGGATCGTCACCGACGACGCCCACGGCAAGGTGGCCGCCGCCGCGGCCGTACTCGTCGTGCTCGCGGTGGTCCTGCGGCTCGCCCGCTTCTCCTGCACCACTCTGCGCGACGGCGTCTTCCAGGGCATGCCCAGCCCCTTCGGGGCGATGACCGTGGTGTCCCTGGTCCTGCTCGAGCTGCCCTTCGTCCCGACCGTGCTCGCGATCGTCGGGGTGGCGTGGCTCATGGTCAGCCGCGTCGAGTACCCCAAGCCGCGGGGGCGCCTCGCACTCGTCACGTTCTGCTGGACGCTGGTCAGCATGGGGTGCCTCGCCGCCTGGACCCTCGACATTCCCGGGGGGCACCAGCTACTCCAGGCCGGCTGCGCCCTCCAGTGCGTCGCCGCCGCCACGATTCCGGGGTTCGCGACCACCCGCCGCGTCAACACCTTCCGCGCCAACCGTCGCGAACGCGCTACCGCGCGGTAAACGCACCCCCCCGGGTGCCCCCGTCCCGTCCGCCCCGGGACCACCTCCCGGTGGGCGGTTCCTGCCCTCCGGGCGGGTGGGTTCCGCCGTCCCGGGATCACCTGCTGTCTGTGGCTTGTCGCGCAGTTCCCCGCGCCCCTGATTGCCTCGGCTCCCTTCGCGGAAGAGTCTGAAGCTTTCACCTGCCGACGGGCAGGATGGGGGCCGCGGAAGGGCCGAGCGGAACCAGGGGCGCGGGGAACTGCGCGACAAGCCCAGGACCGGCAGGTGGTCCCGAAGCAGACCGGACCGGGCTGGGCAGGGGGACGGCCGGCACGGAAAGGCCGAGCGGAACCAGGGGCGCGGGGAACGGCGCGACAAGCCCCCCACCGGGGGGTGGTCCTGGGTCGGCGGGACGGGGCTGGGCGGGGGGAGGTCAGCCGAGGAAATCCCGCGCCAGCGAGGCCGCCGCGAGCCGCAGGAGCCGCGCGGCATCAGCCATGCACCGTTGGACATCGGGTTCGAGCTCGGCAAGAGCATACGCACGGGTGATGCCGACGGAGGCGAGCTCCTCGGGGGAAAGGGCGAGGCGGCCGCAGACCGCGGCGACGGGCACTCCGCGGGAGCGGGCCGCCGCGGCGACGCCGACCGGCGCCTTGCCGTGGAGGGTCTGGGCGTCGAGGGAGCCCTCCCCGGTGATGACGAGGTCGGCGCGGCTGACCGCGTCGGCGAACCCGAGGACGTCGAGGAGGACCTCGATCCCGGGCCGGAAGGACGCGCGGAGCCCGACGAGGGCGCCGTACCCGATGCCGCCGGCGGCGCCGGCCCCGGGCGCGTCGGCTGCGGCGAGAGCCGCACCCCCGAGGGTGGCGCCGAGCACGGCGGCGTACTGCCCGAGCGCACCGTCGAGGAGCGCCACGTCCTGCTCGGAGGCGCCCTTCTGGGGCCCGTAGACGGCGGCGGCGCCCTTGGGCCCGCGCAGCGGGTTGTCCACGTCGCTGGCGAGCACGATCTCCGTGTCGGCCAGCCGCGGGTCGAGCCCGGACAGGTCCGCGGTGGCGAGCGAGGCGAGCGCGGCGCCGCCGGGCGCGACGGGCACCCCTTCGGCGTCGAGCAGGCGGGCGCCGAGCGCGGCGAGCATGCCCGCGCCGCCGTCGGTGGTGGCGCTGCCGCCGACCCCGAGCACGATGGTGCGGGCCCCGGCGTCGAGCGCGGCGCGCAGCAGCTCGCCGGTGCCGTACGTGGTGGCGGTCAGCGCCGCGAAGACCCCGGGGGGCAGGTGCCGCAGCCCGGACGCCTCGGCCATCTCGACGACGGCGGTGCCGCCGCGCAGCGCGTACGCCGCGTCGACCGGTGCGCCGAGCGGGCCGGCCACCCGCGCGGTGCGGCGTTCGAAGCCGGCGGCGACCGCCGCGTCCACGGTGCCGTCGCCGCCGTCGGCCACGGGCAGCGACGTGACGGCCACCTGGGGTGCCACCTCGCGCAGTCCGGCGGTGACGTGGGCGGCGACCTCCACCGCGGTCAGCGAGCCCTTGAACTTGTCCGCGGCGACGAGGACATGCCCCACCGGCCGCTGTGCTGCGTCGGACACGTGATCTCTCCTGATCCGGAACGGGACGTCGCGCCGGTTCGAGACCCTATCCCACCGGCCGTACGCACCCCGTAGGTTGGTGCGTATGACCACCGACTACGCCACGTACATCGCGTCGCTGCCCAAGATCCTGGCCAGTGCGAGCACCCTGTTCCGCTCGACCGACGGCCGGGTGCTGCTGGTCGAGCCCAACTACCGGGACGACGGCACCTGGACGCTGCCGGGCGGCACCATCGAGTCGGACCAGGGCGAGACCCCGCGGCAGGGCGCCCGCCGGGAGACGCTGGAGGAGATCGGCCTCGACGTGGTGCCCGGCGCGCTGCTGGCGATCGACTGGATCGCCGGCGCCGCCCGGCCGCCGCTGGTGATCTACCTCTACGACGGAGGCGTGCTCGGCGACGACGAACTGGCGGCGATCAAGCTCCAGGCGGAGGAGTTGGACTCCTGGCGGCTGGTGGCGCCGGAGGACCTGGAGCAGTACCTGTACGCGAACGGCGCGCGCCGGGTCCGGGCCGGGCTGGCCGCGCTGGCGGCGGGCACCGCGCCGGTGGAGCTGGTGGACGGCGACCCGGCGCAGGAGGCGGCCGCCGCCGCGCCCGAGGGTAGGTGACCGGCGGCCGCCGCGCCGGCGGCTACGCCTTGGGGATGTCGAAGAAGTACGTCAGACCGCCGGCGAGGCGGATGTCGCCCTTCACCTTCAGCTTGCGGGTGAAGAACAGGGTGGGTCCCGAGGCGTTGCCGGAGACCAGCTTCAGGAACTCCGGTGCGGCCATCGTCAGGCTCAACTGCGGTGTGCGGTCGGTGCGTTCGGTCGTCACCGTGCAGGCGCCGCCGGCTATGTGCGTCTCGTAGACGTCGTCGCGGTCGCCGGGCTCGGTGCCGGACTCGGTGATCCGCCAGCGGATCAGGGCGTCCCGGCCGCCGGCCGCCTCGGGCTTGAACCGGGTGTGCATCCGCCCGAACACCTCGTCCAGCACCCGGCGGCGCTGCGGCCCGGCCATGAACTCGCTGAGCCGGCGGCCCGGCAGGCCCTTCACGATCCGGGCGAACTCGCCCGGCTCCACGGACCCGAAGTCCAGCGCCTCCAGGTCGAGATCATCAAGTGCGGCCATGCTTACGCCTCTTCCTGACTTCGCAGTAACCTTACTGGCGAGTAAGGTTAGTGAACCGCCCTTCGACTGGCAAGGGTTACGGACTGAGGTGGGACACCGGTGCCCCCGCCGACTTAAGATTCTGCGCACGGGGGACGACGGCTTTTCGCTTGGCGGCGGCCATCTGTGCCGGCACGGCCGGACACGGGTCGGGTCGGCAGACCCCGGCCAGGTCACCACAGCGAAAGAAGGCGGAAAGTCCCATGGCGGAACGGCAGTACCTCGGGCGCGGCGTGAACACGTCGTGGGAGAAGTTCTGGTACGTCCTCGGCTGCATCTACTTCGGCGTGTACTACCTCGCCAAGGTGCCCGCGAAGAAGGCCCTGAGCGAGTACGGCCTGGTCCAGATGACCGGCGCCGAGCAGTTCTGGTACGTCGTGCTGTGCATATTCGGCGGGGGCGGCTACTTCAGCAAGGTGATCTTCAAGCGCGCGCTGTCGGAGGTGCGCGACCCGGCCGCGATGTACCAGGCCGGCGGCCAGCCGCAGATCGGCTACCAGCAGCCCGCCCCCGGCTACGGCACCCCGCAGCCCGGCTACCAGCAGCCCGCCCCCGGCTACGGCGCCCCGCAGCCGGGCTACCCGCAGCAGCCCGGCGCCCAGCCCGGCCAGGGCTACGGCTACCCCGGCGCCTGACCGCCCGCGTCCGTAGCCGGGGACCAGTTGTCCCTGGCTACGGACGGCGGCCGAGTGCATGGTGGAGGGGTGGACAGAACCGAACTGGCCGACTTCCTGCGGCGCTGCCGCACCCGGCTCTCCCCCGCCGACGTCGGGCTCTCCGAAGGGCCACGGCGGCGCACCCCCGGGCTGCGCCGCGAGGAGGTGGCGCGGCTGGCGGGGATGTCCACCGACCACTACACGCGGCTGGAGCAGGCCAGAGGCTCGTACCCCTCCCGGCAGATGCTCGCCGCGGTCGCCCGGGCGCTGCGGCTGAGCGGCGACGAGCGCGACCACCTGTTCCTGCTGGCCGGCGAGGAGCCGCCGCGCGGTGGCCGGCCGGCCACCGCACATGTCCGCCCGGGCCTGCTGCTCGTCCTGGACCGGCTGGCCGACACCCCCGCGCAGGTGGTGAGCGACCGCGGCGACGTGCTGGCGCAGAACGCGATGGCCAAGGCGCTGCACGGCGACGCGTCCGCCCGCCCGGAGGACCAGCGCAACATCGCCTGGCGCTACTTCACCGACCCGGCCGCCCGTGAGCTGTTCCCGGCCGAGGACCGCGACCGCGGCGCCCGTGCGGCGGTCGCCGACCTGCGCGCCACCCTCGCCCGGCGCCCGGACGACCAGCGGCTGGCCGGGCTGGTGCGCCGGCTGCGCGAGCGCAGCGCGGAGTTCGCGGCGCTGTGGGACGACCACGAGGTGGCCGTGCGGCGCAGCGACGTCAAGCGCTTCCTGCACCCGGTCGTCGGGCTGCTGGAGCTGGAGTGCGAGGTGCTGGCCAACCCCGAGCACGACCAGCGGCTGGTGGTGTACACCGCGCGCCCGGGCAGCGCGTCCCGCGAGCGGCTGGAGCTGCTGCGGGTGGTGGGCTTGCAGCAGCTGACCCCCGGCTGAGCCGCCCGCGGGGCGCGTTGCCGCGCCGCCCACCGGCCCGGCGGCTACGGTGAGGCGGTGAGCGCGGCGCGGCGTACGGGTCAGGGCGAGCCAAAGCGCCCCGGCGGGTCCGGTGTGCCCGGCGCGGTGGAGCGGTCCCGGCGGCTGCACCCGGCGAAGCGGCTGGCGCTGGGCGTGCTCGGTGGTGTGCTGCTGCTGGTCGGGGTGGCGCTGCTGGTGCTGCCGGGGCCGGGCATGCTGCTGGTGCTGGCCGGGCTGGTGCTGCTGTCGCGGGCGGTGCCCGCGGTGGCCCGCTTCGAGGAGCCGGTACGGGTCCGGGCGATGCAGGGCGTGGCGGCGAGCGTGGCCTCGCCGTGGCGGATCGCCGGGACCGCGCTGGCCGGGCTGGCGCTGATCGGCGCCGGGGTGGTGTGGGGCGCGCGGCTGGTGCCGCGGCTGCCGTTCGGCGGCTGGAGCACCGGGTCGAGTCTGATCCTGTCCGGGCTGGTGCTGCTCGGACTGCTGGGGTGGAGCTACCGCCGGACGCACCGCTCCTGACGCCCCGCGTGACCGCTCCTGACGGCCCGCGTGGTGTCTACGCGCGGGCCGCGGCCCGCCTCAGGTGCCGCAGCACCGCCTTCGCCGCGTTGTGGCCGCTCATGCCGTGCACGCCCGGCCCGGGCGGGGTCGCCGAGGAGCACAGGAAGACCCCGGGGCGCCGGGTCGCGTACGGGATCGCGGCCAGCCGCGGCCGCAGCACCGTCTGGAGCCCGGAGAACGCGCCGCAGGCGATGTCGCCCTCCACGTAGTTGGCGTTGCGGGCGGCCAGGCCCGCGGGGCCGGTCACCGCGCGGGCCAGCACCAGGTCGCGGAAGCCCGGCGCGAACCGCTCGATCTGCCGCTCGACGGCGTCGGTCGCGTCGCCGTGCCAGCCGCGCGGGACGTGCGCGTACGCCCAGAAGACGTGCTTGTCCGCGGGCGCGCGGGACGGGTCGACCACGGTCGGCTGCGAGGTGATCAGGAACGGCGTCTGCGGCATCCGGCCGGCCACGGCCCGGTCGAGGGCGTCGCCGATCTCGGTGTATGTGGGGCCGATGTGCACCGTGCCGGCCTCGCGGGCGGCGGGCGCGGTCCACGGCACGGGGCCGTCCAGCGCGTAGTCGATCTTGAAGACGGACGGGCCGTAGCGGTAGCCGCGGTAGGCGTCGCCGAGCGCGGCGATCCGGGCCAGCGCGGTGGGCGAGGTGTCGAAGACGTACGCGCGGGCCGGCGGGAGTTCGTCGAGCTTGCGCACGGTCACACCGGTGGTGACCGCGCCGCCGAGTTCGGCCAGGTGCGCGGCGAGCGCGTCGCTGATCGCCTGGGAGCCGCCGCGCGCCACCGGCCAGCCGCGTTCGTGGGCGGCCAGCGCGAACATCAGGGCCATGGCGCCGGTGAGCGGTTCGCGCAGCCGCGCGATGGCGTGCCCGGCCAGCCCCGCGAGCAGGCCGCGGGCCTTCGCGTCATGGAACCGGAGCGCCATCAGGCCGACCGGGGGCAGGCCGGTGAGGCCGAACCGGGCGAAGCGGTAGGGGTCCTTGGGCAGTCCCGCCCAAGGCGGCCGGAAGAAGTCCGCGGCCAGGGCGTCCCAGTGGCCGGTGTACGGGGCGAGCAGCTTGCGGTAGGCGGGCGCGTCGCGCGGCCCGAGCGAGGCGGCGGTCTCCCCGACCGTGCGGCCCAGCACGGCCGCGGTGCCATCGGGGAAGGGGTGCGCCATCGGCACCCGCGGGTGCAGCCACTCCAGGCCGTGCCGGGCCAGCGGCAACGCGCCGAACGCCGGCGAGCCGACGCCGAAGGGGTGGACGGCCGAGCAGGGGTCGTGGCGGAAGCCGGGGAGCGTCAACTCCTCGGTGCGGGCGCCGCCCCCGACGGTGTCGGCGGCCTCGTAGACCTGCACGGACAGGCCGGCGCGGGCGAGTTCGACCGCGGCGGTCAGGCCGTTCGGGCCGGCGCCGACCACGACCGCGTCGGCGACCACCGCGCGGCTCACCGCGGGCCGCCCGCGGGCCCGCTCGGCGCGCCGCTGTGCAGACCGTCCGCCGCACTGCCCGCCGCGCCGCTCTCCGAGAAACCGACACCCAGGGTGCGCACCACGCGCTCGGCGGTCGCCGCGTTCCGGGCCACCGTGAACGGCAGCCGGTTGCCCCCGGCGACGCGGAACGGCGCCCCCGCCGGCGTCAGGCTCGCGCCGCCCGCCTCCGAGACCAGCAGCAGCCCCGCGGAGTGGTCCCAGGGCGCCTCCCAGAAGAAGGCCACACCGTCGGCGATGCCCCGGGCGACCTCCAGGTAGGCCAGGCCGGCGCTGGTGACGCACGGCACCGTCTCGACGCCCGCCGCCTCCAGCCGGGCCAGCGCGGCGCGCTCCTCGGCGTGGCGGAAGACCGGGTTGGAGATCCATATCCGCAGCGGCTCGCGGTCGGCGGCCGTCCGCAGCCGCGCCCCGTCGAGGTACGCGCCCAGCCCGCGCCGCGCGGTGGCGAACAGGCCCAGCTGCGGGGCGTACGTCCAGGAGGCCACGGGCTCACCGCCGCGGACCAGGCTCACCAGCGTGGAGAATCCCTCGTCGCCCCGGACGAACGCCGAAGTGCCGTCGACCGGGTCCACCACCCACACCGGGGCGTCACCGCGCAGCAGTTCCAGCAGGGCCGGGTCGGCCGCGACCGCTTCCTCGCCCACCACCACCGACCCGGGCAGCAGTTGGGGCAGCCGCCGCGTGAGGGCCTCCTCGGCCCGCCGGTCGGCGGTGGTGACGAGGTCGTGCGGCCCGTTCTTCTCCACGACGTCGGCGGCGGCCAGCCGCCGCCAGCGCGGGGTCACTTCGGCCGCGACGACGTCCCTGACGACCGCCTCGACATCGGCGGTGAACGCGTCGGTCAGGTCCTCCGCGGTCGGCGGCGCCGTGCCTGCATCGTTGCCCATGCCCCCTATCCAACCAGAGACGGCCCCGGCCCCGTGCCCCGTCTCACCCGGCGCCGGCGGCACCCGGCGGCCGGGCGAGCATCAGGGCGAGGTACACCACGAGGGACGCCCCGAGGCCGACCGCCCAGCCGTAGTCCGCCAGGGGCTGGAGGAAGGGGATCAGCCCGTGCACGGGGAAGGGCCCCGCCTTCGTGCCGTCCGCGCCGAGGGTCGAGTACGAGCCGCCGACCGCGAGCAGGCCGCCGGTCGTGAACGCCGCGACGGCCCGCCAGTTCCAGCCGCCGGTGTACCAGTAGCGTCCGTGGTCGGCGTACAGGTCGGCCAGGTGCAGTTCGGTGCGCCGCACGATCCAGTAGTCGGCGATGAGGATGCCGGCGACCGTACCGAGCAGGCCGCCGACCACGCCGAGCCAGGTGAAGATGTACAGCTGCGGTGTGGAGGTCAGCTTCCACGGCATGACGAGGACCCCGACCACACCCGTGACGACCGCGCCGGTGCGGAAGGTGACGCGCTTCGGCGCGAGGTTCGCCAGGTCGTACGCCGGGGAGACCACGTTCGCCGCGACGTTCACCGAGATCGTCGCGATGAAGACGGTGACCAGCGCGAAGAGCAGGCCGAAGACGTTGTCGGTCCGGCCGGCGAGTTCCACCGGGTCCCAGATCGCCGCCCCGTAGACCTGCTGCGATCCCGAGGTGACCAGCACGGACATCAGCGCGAAGAGCGTCATGGTCGTCGGCAGTCCGAGGGTCTGGCCCCACGCCTGTGCCCGCTGCCCGCGGCCGAAGCGGGTGAAGTCGGGGATGTTCAGGGACAGCGTCGACCAGAAGCCGATCATGCCCATCAGGCCGGGGAAGAAGACCTTCCAGAAGCCCGCGCCCCAGCCCAGCTTCGACGGCTGGTGCAGCAGGGGGCCCAGGCCGCCCGCCTTGTGCGCGATCCAGACCAGCAGCACGGCCGCGCCCACCAGGACGAACGGCGCCGCCCAGTTCTCGAAGCGCCGCAGGGTCTCCATGCCGCGGTATATGACGGCGAGTTCGATCGCCCAGAAGACCAGGAAGGACAGCCACAGCGTCCACGGGTAGCCGCCGACCTCGCCGGTGTCGGCCCACCCGCCGAAGATCTTGCCCAGCAGCACGAAGATGCCCTGGCCGCCGATCCAGGTCTGGATGCCGAACCAGCAGCACGCCACCGCCGCCCGCACCAGTGCCGGCAGGTTCGCGCCGCGGACCCCGAACGAGGCCCGCGCCAGCACCGGGAACGGGATGCCGTACTTCGGGCCGGCGTGGCCGGTCAGCAGCATCGGCAGCAGCACGATCACGTTGGCGAGCGCGATCGTCAGCACCGCCTGCTTCCAGTCCATCCCCAGCGCCACCAGCCCCGAGGCCAGCGTCCAGGACGGGATGCAGTGCGCCATGGCCACCCACAGCGCGAGGTAGTTGTACACGCCCCAGGTCCGCTGCTCCACCGGGACCGGTACCAGTTCGGCGTTGGCGAAGGGTGCGGAGGCCACCGCGGACGGGTCGGACAGCGCGACCCGGCCGTCGGGGTACGCCTGCTGGGCGGAGCCGCCCGGGGACGCGGGCGGGGGTATGGGAGCGGTGTCGGTCATGGGCGGTCCGTCCGTTCGGAGGAGGGCGGCAGGGGGACGCGGTGCCGTGCGGGGGGCCGTCGAACCGGGAAGCGCGGGTCAGGGGTTGAGGGCGGGGATGATGTCGGTGCCGTAGGTGTCGATGACGGTTTCCTGGGCGTCGTGCATGTCGTAGACCGCGAACTGGTCGACGCCCAGGGCGCGCAGGGCCTCCAGCTTGGCGATGTGGGCCTGCGGCGGGCCCAGCAGGCAGAAGCGGTCCACGATGTCGTCGGGGACGAAGGCGGTGTCGGGGTTGCCGGCGCGGCCGTGGTGGGAGTAGTCGTACCCCTGGCGGGCCTTGATGTAGTCGGTGAGTTCGTCCGGGACGGCCGCGGAGTGCTCGCCGTAGCGGGAGACCAGGTCGGCGACGTGGTTGCCGACCATCCCGCCGAACCAGCGGCACTGGTCGCGGGCGTGGGCGAGGGCGGCCGGTGAGTCGTCCGCCGTGACGTACGCCGGCGCGGCCACGCAGATCGTGATCCCCGCCGGGTCCCGGCCCGCCTGCTCGGCGGCGGCGCGCACCGCCTTGACCATGTGCTCGGTGAGGTAGACGTCGGCGAGCTGGAGGATGAACCCGTCGGCCTTCTCCCCCGCCATCTTCAGCGCCCTCGGCCCGTACGCGGCCATCCACACCGGCAGTTCGCCGTCCTCGACCCAGGGCAGGCGCAGCGCGGTGCCGTCGACGGCGGCCTCGCGGCCCTCGGCGAGGTCGCGGATCACCGTGATCGCCTCGCCGAGCCGCGCGAGCGTGTTGGGGCTGCGGCCGGCCACCCGCATCGCCGAGTCGCCGCGGCCGATCCCGCACACCGTCCGGTTGCCGTACATGTCGTTGAGCGTCGCGAAGGTCGACGCGGTCACCTCCCAGGTGCGGGTGCCGGGGTTGGTGACCATCGTGCCGACCCGCAGCCGCTCGGTCCGCGCCAGGATCTGGCTGTGGATGACGAACGGCTCCTGCCACAGCACCGCCGAGTCGAAGGTCCACCCGTACGTGAACCCGCTGCGCTCCGCACGCTGCATCAGCGACACGACCCGCGAAGCCGGCGGGTCGGTCTGGAGAACGAGTCCGAAGTCCATGGCGGCACCGCTCCTTCAGCTTCGATGAATGGTCGACGGAACCCGCCGCGGCGGCGGGTCAGCCGAGGAACTGGCAGGTGCCGCGCGGCACGTACTGCCCGTGCCCGGCCCGCCCGACGTACGCGCGGTCCTGGATCACCGGCACCCCGCGGGAGAGCACCGTCTGCGCCTGCCCGGTGATGCGGCGGCCCTCGTAGGCGTTGTAGTCCACGTTCATGTGGTGGCTGCCGGCGGACAGCACCTGCTCGGCGTGCGGGTCGTAGACGACCACGTCGGCGTCGGCGCCGGGGGCGAGGGTGCCCTTGCGCGGGTAGAGGCCGAACATCCGGGCCGGCGTGGCGCAGGCGATCTCGATCCAGCGGCGGCGGGTGAGGTGGCCGTCCAGGACCGCCTGGTGCAGCAGGTCCATCCGGTTCTCCACCCCGGGCAGCCCGTTGGGGATCTTGGAGAAGTCGCCGCGGCCGATGTCCTTCTGCCCGGTGAAGCAGAACGGGCAGTGGTCGGTGGAGACCACCTGGAGGTCGTCAGTGCGCAGGCCCTGCCACAGCGCGGCCTGGTGCTCGCGCGGCCGCAGCGGGGTGCTGCACACGTACTTGCTGCCCTCGAAGCCGGGTTCGGCGAGGTTGTCGGTGGACAGGAAGAGGTACTGCGGGCAGGTCTCGCCGAAGACCGGCAGCCCCTGGTCGCGGGCGGCGATCAGCTCGGCCACCGCCTGCTGGGCGGAGACGTGCACCACGTACAGCGGGGCGCCGGCCACCCGGGCGAGCTGGATGGCGCGGTGGGTCGCCTCGGCCTCCAGCAGCGCGTGCCGGACCTCGCCGTGGTAGCGCGGGTCGGTCCGCCCGGCGGCGAGCGCCTGCCGCACCAGGACGTCGATGGCGATCCCGTTCTCGGCGTGGGCCATGATCAGCCCGCCGTTTCCCCCGGCCCGCTGCATCGCCCGCAGGATCTGCCCGTCGTCGCTGTAGAAGACCCCCGGGTAGGCCATGAAGAGCTTGAAGCTGGTGATGCCCTCCTCGACCAGGAGGTCCATCTCCTTGAGTACCGGCTCGTTGACGTCGGCGACGATCATGTGGAAGCCGTAGTCGATCGCGCACTTCGCGTCGGCCTTGGCGTGCCAGGCGTCGAGGCCGGCCCGGAGGGTGCCGCCGACCTGCTGGATGGCGAAGTCCACGATGGTGGTGGTGCCGCCCCAGGCCGCGGCGCGGGTGCCGGTCTCGAATGTGTCGGCGGCGACGGTGCCGCCGAAGGGCATCTCCATGTGGGTGTGCGCGTCGACGCCGCCGGGGATGACGTAGCGGTCGGTGGCGTCGATGACGGTGTCGGCGGTCCAGCCGGCCGCGGTGTCGCTGTCGTGGGCGGCGAGCGCGGCGATCCGGCCGCCCTCGATCAGCACGTCGGCGTGGACCTCGTCGGCGGCGGTGATGACCAGGCCGCCGCGGATGAGGGTACGGCTCATCGCGCGCCCCCTTCCGCGGGCTGCTTGGCCACTTCGGCGTGGGCGGCGGCCAGGGCCTCGCCCAGCGCGTCGGCGCCCTCCTCGGCCTCGGCCACGGTGAGGGTCAGCGGCGGGGCGATCCGCAGCGCGTTGCCGGCGCGGCCGCCCTTGCCGATGAGCAGGCCGCGTTCGCGGGCGGCCTCCAGGACGAGGGAGGCGGCGGCCGGCGACGGGGTGTCGGTGCCGGGTTCGACGAGTTCGACGCCGAGCATCAGGCCGCGGCCGCGCACCTCGCGGACCAGCGGGTTGCGGGCGGCGACCGCGTCCAGCCGGGCCCGCAGCAGGCCGCCGACCCGGCGGGCGTTGCCCTGGAGGTCGTGGTCGAGCAGGTAGGTGAGGTTGGCGAGGGCGCCGGCGGTGGTGATCGGGCTGCCGCCGAAGGTGGAGATGGAGTTGGCGTCCAGGCAGTTCATCACCTCGGCGCGGGCCACCACGCCGCCCATGGACAGGCCGTTGCCGATGCCCTTGGCGAAGGTGAGGATGTCCGGCGGGCCGGCCTCGGCGTGCGCCTGCCAGCCCCAGAAGTGGTCGCCGGTGCGGCCCCAGCCGGTCTGCACCTCGTCGGTGATCCACAGGATGCCGTGCCGGTCCAGCACCCGCTTGAACGCCGCGAGCAGCCCGTCGGGTCCGGAGGTGAAGCCGCCCACGCCCTGCACCGGTTCGGCGATCAGCGCGGCGATGGTGCCGCCCGCCTGCCCCAGCAGGTCTTCCAGGTCCGCCACGCAGGCGTCGGTGAACTCCGCGTCCGTCAGGTGCGCGTACGGGCCGCGGGTGCGCACCCCGCCGTGCACGTAGAGCGTCTGGAGCGGGGAGAGGCTGGTCGGGGACCAGGCGGAGTTGCCGGTGATGCCGATCGAGGTGAAGGACCGGCCGTGGTAGCTGTTGCGCAGCGCCAGCACCTGGTTGGAGCGGCGGTAGGTGGTGGCCAGCAGCAGCGCGGTGTCGTTGGCCTCGGTGCCGGAGGTGGTGAAGAACACCCGGGCGTCGGGGATGCCCGACAGCCGGGCGATCCGCTCGGCGAGTTCGACCGCCTGGCGGCTGAGGTAGAGCGTCGAGGTGTGCAGGATCTTCCCGGCCTGCTCGGTGACGGCCGCGGTCACCTCGGGCAGCGCGTGCGCGGTCATCGTGGTGAGGATGCCGCCGAAGAAGTCCAGGTAGCGCCGTCCCTCGGCGTCCCAGACGTGCCGGCCGGCGCCGTGCGTCAGCTCGATCGGCCGGGCGTAGTAGGTGGCCAGCCAGTTCGGCAGCACCGCCTGGTGGCGGGCGTGCAGCGCGGCGTGCGCGCTGCCGGTCGCGGTTGCCATCTGCTCACGCCTCCGTCAGGTCGCCGTAGGCGTCGGGCCTGCGGTCCCGGTAGAACGCCCAGGTCTGGCGGACCTCGTCGATCAGGTCGAAGTCGAGGTCGCGGACGAGCAGTTCCTCCTCGGTGTCGGAGGCGGCGCCGTCCACGAGCTGCCCGCGCGGGTCCACGAAGTAGCTGCTGCCGTAGAAGTCGTTGTCGCCGTACGGCTCGGTGCCGACGCGGTTGATCGCCGCGACGAAGTACTCGTTGGCGACGGCGGCGGCCGGCTGCTCCAGCTGCCACAGGTACGCCGACAGGCCGCGGCTGGTGGCCGAGGGGTTGTAGACGAGCTGCGCGCCGGCCAGGCCCAGGGCGCGCCAGCCCTCGGGGAAGTGCCGGTCGTAGCAGATGTACACCCCGATCCGGCCGACGGCGGTGTCGAAGACCGGCCAGCCGAGGTTGCCGGGCTTGAAGTAGTACTTCTCCCAGAAGCCCTCGACCTGCGGGATGTGGTGCTTGCGGTACTTGCCGAGGTAGCTGCCGTCGGCGTCGATCACCGCGGCGGTGTTGTAGTAGAAGCCGGACTGCTCGACCTCGAAGACCGGGACGACCAGGACCATCCCGGTCTCCTTCGCCAGCGCCTGCATCCGGCGCACCGTGGGGCCGTCCGGCACCGGTTCGGCCCACCGGTAGTGCTCGGCCTCCTGCACCTGGCAGAAGTAGGGGGCGTTGAAGACCTCCTGGAAGCCGATCACCTTCGCACCCTGGGCGGCGGCGGCCCGCGCGTGCTCCTCGTGCTTGGCGATCATCGACCCGGTGTCCCCGGTCCAGGTGGCCTGTACCAGCGCGGCCCTGACGACGTTGCTCATCCGCAGCTCCTCTGACGTGACGTCACGTCGGTTCTACGCCCGTAGATCCCAGCCGTCCGACGAACGTAAGTCCCGCGCACCACTGTGGCAAGGCCCGTGCCGTTACCACGGGGGAACAGGCTTGTTTCGCACCCGCCCGACCCGTACGGCGGCATCCGGACGGCGCGTCAGGCGTACAGCGCGGCCGAGATCTCGCGGTGGCAGGAGCGGGATACGCGGGCGGCGGCGGCCAGGAGGGGCTGGGCCAGGGCGGGCCGGACGCGGGCGGTCTCGGCGGCCGTGGCGGCCGGGCGGGAGCGGGCGAGGGTCTCGAGGAGTTCGCCGGCCTCGGCGGCGCGGCCGGCCAGGTGCAGGGCTTCGGCCACGACGGCGACGTCCTCGGCACTGCGGGCGGCGGCCTGGCGCAGCAGCGTACGGCAGTCGGGCGCGCGCCCGTCGGCGGCGAGTGCGGCGGCGGCCTCGGCGAGCGGGACGGGCGGCAGCGCGGCCGTCTCCCACAGCAGGGTGGAGACGTCGGCGGCGAGCCCGGTGCGCTCCAACTCCCTGATCACGTACGGGATTCGGTCGGCGGGTCCCTCGGCGGTGGCGCACAGCACGAGATAGGCGGCGCCGGACTCGCCGGCCCGCCGCAGGACGCCGAGCCGGGCCGCGGCGGCCTGGGCCTCCGCGGTCCAGCGGGGATCGCGGCCGGACGCGCCGGGTGGAGCGGCGGGCGCGGCCGGGGACGTGGGGGCGCCCGCGAAGCGGGCGCCGCTGGGTGCGGGCGGCGCCGCGGGCGCCGCCTCGACGGGGGCCGGCGCGGTGGGCGCCCCGGCGAACCGGGCACCGCGCGGCGCCGCGGACCGCACCCGGGCGGACGGCTCGGCCGCCGGCGCCTCGGGCGGCCCCGCGCCCGCCCCGGCGAACCGCGCCCCGGTGGGCCGCCGCACCGCCGGGACGCCGGCGGCGACCACCTCCGTCGTCCCCGCGACGGCCAGCAGACGGCCCCTTAACTCCTCGCAGCGCGCGGAGGCGCGCGCCAGGTCGTCGCGCGCCCAGGCCCGCTCGTCCGCGGCGCGGGCCGGCTCCTCGCCGGCCGGTTCCCCGTGGGCGGCCCGCGCGGCCGCCCGGTCGCGTGCGCGGAGCGCCGCGTCGAGCCGGCGGCGCAGCTCGGCGGCCGCGCCGGGTGCCGCGTCCTCGGCGGCGGCAGCGGCGCGGTGCAGTGCGTACGCCCGGCCCGCCTCGGCCGGATCGGCGTCCTGCGCACCGGCGTTGACCGCGACGTCGCGCAGCACCGTGCGGACCACGTCCCACGGGGGGAGCCGCCGCCCGCTGCCGTAGTCGGCCGCGGCCTCGGGGTCGCGCCGGGCGAACGCCCCGTACCAGCCCGGCCGTTCACCGAGCGCCGAGAGCAACGACCTGAAGTAGTAAGAGAATTCGGCTGCCACCGCGCCCTCCACCGTCATGGGCCGGGCTGCCACCGGCCCGGCTTCCGTCCGGCATTGGACACCCGTCCCGTTACGCCGCTGCTACGGCCGTTTTTCGGGCGCGCTCCCGCCGGTAGTCGGGCGGTGGCGGCGGCGTCCGGAATTCGACAGGCAAACTTGCAAGTTTTCCTGTCAACCTTCTACGCTGGAGGCATGTCACAGGCCGAACGCCTCCGCACCGCCGACGAGCTGACCACGCTCGTCGCGCACCTGTCGCGGCGCATGCGCACCGCGTCGAACGACGCGGAGATCACGCCGTCCCAGCAGTCGGTGATCAGCCGGCTCGACCGGGAGGGCCCCGCCACCACCGCGGCCCTGGCCCGGGGCGAACTGGTCCGCCCGCAGTCGATGCGGATGACGCTCGCCGCGCTGGAGGAGCGCGGCCTGGTCGAGCGCGCCCCGCACCCGACCGACGGCCGCCAGGTGGTCTTCTCCCTCACCGACGCGGGCACCGACCTGCTGCGCACCGGCCGCCGCGCCCGCCGCGGCTGGCTCGCCGAGGCGATGGAGGCGCAGCTCACCCCGGACGAGCAGCGCGCGCTGACGGACGTGGTGCCGCTGCTGCGCCGGCTGGTCGAGTCGTGACCCCCGCCCTCATACGTCCCTGCGCCCGCCGGGCGGTCGCGCGGTGACCCGGCCCCCGAACGGCCCGGCGCCCGAGCCCCACGCGTCCGGACCGGACATCTCCGGGCCCGGCGCCTCCGGGCCGCATGCCCCCGGGCCGCACACCTCAGGGCCCCACGCCTCCGGGACGCACACCCCGGAACCGGCCGCGGCCCCCGCGGGCGCGACCCCCGGCTTCGGCCCCCGCCTGGTGGTCCCGCTGATGCTCGGCGCGGTGCTCAACCCGATCAACTCCACCATGATCGCCACCGCGCTGGTCGCGATCGGCGGCAGCTTCCACGTCGGCGCCGCCGACACCGCCTGGCTGGTGTCGAGCCTCTACCTGGCCAGCGCCGTGGCGCAGCCGACGATGGGACGGCTCGCCGACCGGCTCGGGCCGCGCCGGGTGTTCCTGACCGGGCTGCTGGTCGTGGCCGCGGCCGGGCTGGTGGGCACCGCGGCGCCCTCGCTGGGGTGGCTGATCGGCTCCCGGGTGCTGCTCGGCATCGGCACCTCCTCCGCCTACCCGGCGGCGATGGCGCTGCTGCGGTCCCACTCGCAGCGGATCGGCGTGCCGACACCGCGCCCGGTGCTGGGGCTGCTGTCGCTGGCGGGCCTGTCGAGCGCGGCGGTCGGCCCGGTGCTGGGCGGCGTGCTCGCCGCGACGCTGGGCTGGCGCGCGGTCTTCGCGGTGAACCTCCCGCTGGCGCTGCTCGGCTTCGTCCTGGCCGCGCTCTGGCTGCCGCGCACTCCCCCGGCCCCGAACGAGAGCGGCGCCCCGGCCGAGAACGGCGCCCCGGCCGGCGCCGCCGGGCCCGTACGGCCGCAGGGCGGCATCGACCCGGTCGGCATCGCCCTGTTCGCCGCGCTGCTCACCGCCTTCATGCTGTTCCTGATGCGGCTGTCCGCCCCGCCGTGGCCGCTGCTGCCGGTGGCCGCCGTGCTGGCGGGCGTGCTGACCTGGTGGGAGCTGCGCCGCAAGACGCCCTTCCTGGACCTGCGGATGCTGGCCCGCAACCGCCCGCTGACCCTGACCTACCTGCGGCACGGCATGTCGTACCTGGTCGTCTACTGCGTGATGTACGGCTTCGCGCAATGGCTGGAGGACGCCCACGGCTACTCCTCGGCGACGGCCGGACTGCTCATGCTGCCGATGTCGGTGGCGGCGATGGCCACCTCGATGCTGGGCACGCGGACGAAGGGCATCAGGGCGCCGCTGACCACCGCCGCGGTGCTGCTGCTGGCCGGCAGCGGGCTGCTGCTGGCGGCCGGGCACACCACCCCCGCGGTCGCGCTGTGCGCGGCGGGCGCGCTGTTCGGCCTGCCCCAGGGCCTGACCTCCACCGGCAACCAGGCCGCGGTCTACGCGCAGGCGCCGCCCGGCGAGACCGGCAGCGCCGCCGGGCTCCAGCGCACCGCGCAGTACCTCGGCGCGATCACCGCGGCCAGCCTGATCGGCCTGTGCTACGGCCCGCGCGCCACCGACGCGGGGCTGCACGAGATGGCGCTGGCCACGCTGGTCCTCGGCGCCGCCGTCCTGCTGCTCACCGCGGCCGACCGCTCCCTGCGGGGCACGACCCGGTGACCCGCCCCACGACCTTTCCGTCCTTTCCGTACCGCACGGAACAGCACAGCACCACCCACCCCGTGAGAGAGAGCACTGCGCCATGACCGCCACCACCCTCGACGCCCGCACCGCGCTCGTCGTCATCGACCTCCAGCAGGGCATCACCGCGCTGCCGACCGTCCACCCGTCCGCCGAGGTGATCGAGCGCGCCGCGCGGCTGGCCGCCGCCTTCCGCGCGCGCGAGCTGCCCGTGGTCCTGGTGAACGTCACCGGTGTCGCGCCCGGCCGCACCGACGGCGGCCCCGGCGGCGCCGTGACCTTCCCCGACGGCTGGGCCGACCTGGTCAAGGAGCTGGACCAGCAGCCGGGCGACATCACCGTCAGCAAGCAGCAGTGGGGCGCGTTCTACGGCACCGGCCTCGACATGGAGCTGCGCCGCCGCGGGGTGACCCAGATCGTGCTGGCCGGCATCTCGACGAGCATCGGGGTGGAGTCCACCGCCCGCGACGCGTTCGAGGCCGGCTACCACGTCACGATCGCCACCGACGCGGTCACCGACACCGACGCGGACGCCCACGCCAACTCCGTGCAGCGGATCTTCCCGCGGCTCGGCGAGACCGGCAGCACCGACGAGATCCTGGCGCTGCTGCCCGCCGCGGCCAACTGAGCCGCACCCGCGCCCGGCGGGGGCGATGACCTCCGCCAGGAACCCTGCCGCGGCCGCCGCCGTACCCGCCCGGGTACGGCGGCGGCCGCGCGTGCGGGCCCGCACCGGGGGCGACGGCCCGGCTCGAACACCGCTACGATGCCGCGCCATGAGCGACGACGTGCGCAACCTCGTACTGGTCCTGGCCGGTCTGGTCATCGGCGGTCTGCTCGGCTGGCTGGTCCGCGGCTACCTGTGGCGCCGCCGGCTGCACCGCAAGCAGCGGTTCTTCGGGCTGCCGACGGACTCCGAGTGCCTGCTGGTGGTGCCGCGCGACCCGGGTGCGCGCGGCTGGAGCCTGGCCCGGCACGACGCCTTCGCGCTGCTGGAGCTCGCCGCGGTGATCAAGGAGTGCGGGGCGCACGCGGAGGTGCTGGCCCACGACACCGCCTGGCAGGGCTTCGGCGCCCGCACCGAGTTCTGCATCGGCGGGCCGACCGCCAACTTCCGGCTGGCCGCGCACCTGCGCTCGATGCTGCCGGGCGTGGAGATAGACACCGACCCGGCGCAGGGCCCGGAGCAGGGCGCGATCACCGTGGCCGGCGAGACGTACCGGCTGGAGAAGGGCGCGGTGGAGTACGTCCTGCTGGCCCGGCTGTCGTCCGCCCGCGACTCCGGCAACGAGCGGCCGGTGTTCCTGGCGTCCGGCCAGCGCGGCACAGCCAACCAGGCCGCGACCCGCTACCTGGCCCGCCACCACCCGCGGCTGATCCGCAAGTACGGCCTGGACTCGACCTTCTGCCTGCTGCTGCGGGTGGTGAACTCCCAGGCGTACGGCTCGGACGTGGTGGAACTCGTCGCGGACGTCACCAAGGCGGCGACCACCGCCCCCAAGGCGGGCAAGAGCTAGGGACGGTACGGCCGGGCCGGTGGTGCGGCGCGGGGCGTCAGGGCGTCAGCAGCACCTTGACGGCGCGGCGCTCGTCCATCGCCCGGTAGCCCTCGGCCGCCTGTTCCAGCGGGAGCGTGAGGTCGAAGACCCGGCCGGGTTCGATCTCGCGGTCCCAGATGAGCCGGATCAGCTCGGGCAGGTATTCGCGGACCGGGGCCGGGCCGCCGTGGAGGTGGACGCCGGTGCTGAAGAGCAGGTCGCCCGGGATGCTGACGCCGTGGGAGACCCCGACGAAGCCGACGTGCCCGCCCGCCCGCGCGGCGTGGATCGCCTGCATCATGGCCTCCTGCGTGCCGACCGCCTCGATGACGCCGTGCGCGCCGAGGCCGCCGGTCATCGCCTTGACCTTGGCCGCTCCCTCGTCGCCGCGCTCCTCGACGATGTCGGTGGCCCCGAACTCCCGGGCCAGCCGCTGCCGGTCGGGGTGGCGGCTGAAGGCGATGATCCGCTCCGCGCCCAGTTGCCGGGCGGCCAGGACGCCGAGCAGGCCGACCGCGCCGTCACCGACGACGGCGACGGTCCTGCCGGGCCCCGCCTGCGCGGCCACCGCGGCGAACCAGCCCGTGCCCAGGACGTCGGAGGCGGCGAGCAGGGACGGGACGAGATCGGCGTCGGGCAGGCCCGGGGTGGCCACCAGCGTGCCGTCGGCCAGCGGGACGCGCGCCCGCTGGGCCTGCGTGCCGATCGAGCCCATGACGGTGCGGTGCACACAGTGGGACTGGTAGCCCGCCCGGCAGATCTCGCAGGTGTTGTCCGAGGTCCAGAACGAGCCGACCACGAAGTCACCGGCCTTGACCGTCCTGACCTGCGGGCCCACCTCCTCCACCACACCGACGTACTCGTGCCCCATGACCTGGTGGTCGACCTGCTGCACACCGCGGTACGGCCACAGGTCCGAGCCGCAGACGCAGGTGGCGGCCAACCGGATGACCGCGTCCGTGGGCTCCTCGATCCTCGGGTCGGGGCGGTCCTCGACGACGATCTCACCGGGCCGGGTCATCACTACTTGACGCATGAAAGCTCCGTCTCACTTGCAGTTGCTTCCGGGCAGCGCGGATCAGCGGGCGAAGGCCGGGAGGGCGCTTCGCGAGCTGATCGTTTCACCTGGCCGGCTTGAGTTGCCCGACCAGCGCGCGCGCCTCGGCGGCCAGTCGTTCGGCCTCGGCCTCGTCGCCGGCGGCCACGGCGTGCCAGTAATCGATCTTGATCGTGACGTACTTGCGCCGGGCCCTGACCAGCCGGGCTTCTTCGGCCAGCCGCTCGGCGCGCTCGCTGAGCAACGCGATCTGCTGCGCCGCCGCGGCCGGGCCGAGCCGGCCGTTCTCGACGTAGTGCCGCATGTCGCTTACCGGCATGCCGGTCGCCGCCATGCACGCGACCGCGGTCAGCAGCTCCACGTCCGCGTCCGTGTAGACGCGGTGCCCGCTGCTCTCGCCGCGGGCGACCGGCGCGGTCACGCCGATCGACTCGTAGTAGCGCAGCGTGCTGGCGGGCAGCCCCGCGAGGGCCGCGGCTTCCTTGATCGTGTACGTTCGCTCGCCGATTCCTGCTGTCACCCCATCGACGGTAGAAACTTCGAGTGCTTGAAGTCAAAGAACGCGCTGACCTGGGGGTTCCGCCTCCGTCGGCCGCCGCCCCTTGGGCGGGAGGACGGTAGCGGTCGGGCCCGGCCTAGTTGGCGAGGCCGATCACCATCCACATGATCCCGGCGCCGCCCACCGTGCACAGCAGCGTGGAGGTGGACGGGTGCGGGCTGTGGGCCTCGGGGAGGATGTCGGAGGTGGCCAGGTAGAGCAGGAAGCCGGCGAAGAAACCGAGGTAGAGGCCGAGCACCCCGGCCGGGATGGTGAACGCCAGGGTGATCGCGGCGCCGGCCACCGGGGCCAGCGCGTCGGCGGTCAGCAGCACCTGCGCCCGGCGCCGGCCGTTCCCGTAGAGCCGGGTGATCGTGTACGTGTTGAAGCCGTCGGCGAAGTCGTGCGCGACGACCGCGATGGCCACGACGATGCCGACGGTGTCCCCGGCCTGGAAGGCGGCGCCGATCGCGAAGCCGTCCATCACGCTGTGCCCGACCAGGGCGCACGCCGCGGCGACGCCCACCCCCTTGACCGGGTCGTGCGCGTGGCTGTGGCCGTGGGTGTGCGAGGCGTACTCGCCCTCGTGGGCGCGGTGGATGGCGACCGCGCGCTCCACGACGTGCAGCGCCAGGAAGCCGGCCACGAACATCAGCAGGCCCGCGGGCACCCCGAAGACGTGCCGGGGCTGGTTCTCCAGCGCCTCCGGCAGCAGGTCGAAGCCGACGACGCCCAGCATGAGCCCGGCGGCGAGCCCCAGCACGAGATGGCGGCGGTCCCCGATGTGCTGCGCGACGACGCCGCCGACCAGGGTCATCACGAAGGCGCACATGGCTATCAGGACCGGCATGCGGTAATGATCCAGGACGGCGTCCGCGGTGGCGAATCCGGGTCGGCTTGACAGGGTGCCGGCCGGCGCGCGGACCAGGCGCGAAGTGCGCGGGCGTCCCGAGCGGCGCGGCCGGCGGCCCGGGGGCGGGCCCGGGGCGGGCCCCGGCGGGTCACGCCCGGTGACCGGCCGGTGCGGGTTCCGCTTTTCCCGGCCGCCGCCCGTGTGCCGGTGTTGATCGCGGGCATGCGTGGTGTGAGGAGGTGCCGAAATGTCTCTTTCCGAGCAGCACATGGTCCAGCTCGCGCTACCGGCCGGTTCGATCGGCCCCTTGGTGATCGGAATCTGCATCGTGATCGTCCTGATCGCGGCCGTGGTGTTCGGGATGCGGCGGATGGGCCGCGACCCCCGGGTGCCGACCGGTACCCGGCCGCGTTCGGGCGCGTGGGCGACCCGCCAGGAGCACGACCAGGGCGCGCCGCCGGACCACGGTCCCGGGCACCAGGGCGACGGCCGGCGCACCCACGACGCGCGGAAGATCGAGGCCGACGAGATGCCGCAGGACGGGCGGCGGCGGTTCCCGCACGAGGTGCACGACTCCGGCGTGCGCGCGGGCCGGGTGCCGAGCCACCCGCGCCGCCACAGCGGCCCCAACGTCGATTAGTGTCTGTCGTTCGGCCCCGCTCCTTCTCCCGCGGAGATCCGAACGACAGACCCTCAGTCGACCCGGCCGGATGCCGCGGTGCTGGGCGCTCCCGTGAGTTCGGGGGCGCCCAGCACGCGGTCGACCAGGGTGTCCCGCTCGGTCTGCGGGATCGCGGTCCACCGCATGCCGCGCAGCGCCCCTTCGAGCGCCAGCAGGGTGTGGGTGCGGGCGTCCTCGGGAAGCTCCGGGCGGATCTTCTCGAAGGCGCGGCCCGAGCCGAGCCGGCGCAGTTCGCCGGCGTCGCCCACGCCCGCGCGGCGCAGCCGGTCGGCGAGCACCGCTCCGATGTTCGGCAGTTGCTGAAGGGAGTCCACGTCATTCCTCCGTACAAGCCGGTGGTGAAGGTGGTCTGAAAGCTGAGGGAGCGTCAGAAACCGTCGGGGGACGCTCCGGTGTCCGTTGGCGCCATCATGCACGCGCGGCACGCGCCTTCGCCCGATCCGCGGCGGACACGCCCGTGGCGGTCCCCCGCGCTGATGACCCCGGTGGGCCGCACGCCGCACGGCCCGCCTCCCGCGCCACCACCCCTACCTCCGGTCACACCTGGAGGTCGACCACCACCGGCGCGTGGTCGGAGGCACCCTTGCCCTTGCGCTCCTCGCGGTCCACATAGGCGTCGGAGACGGCGGTCGCGAACGGCGCGTTGCCGTAGACGAGGTCGATGCGCATGCCGCGGTTCTTGGGGAAGGCGAGCTGGCGGTAGTCCCAGTACGTGTACGGGTGGTCGTACTTCAGCGGGCGGGGGACCACGTCGCTCAGGCCGGTGCCGCGCAGGGCGGCCAGGGCGGCACGCTCGGCGGGGGTGACATGGGTGGCGCCCTCGAACGCGGCCGGGTCGTACACGTCGGCGTCGGTCGGCGCCACGTTGTAGTCGCCGAGGACGGCGAAGGGGCGCTGCCCCGCCGCGTCCCCGGCGACGGCGGCGGTCAGCGCCTCGAACCAGCGCAGCTTGTAGGCGAAGTGCGGGTGGTCGACCTCCCGGCCGTTCGGCACGTAGACCGACCAGACGCGGACCGGGCCGCAGGTCGCGGCCAGCGCGCGGGGCTCGGCGAGTTCTTCGTACTGCGGGCCGTCGGGCAGGCCGTGCACCACGTCGGCCAGGCCGACCCGGGAGAGCACCGCCACGCCGTTCCACCGGCCGGTGGCCTCGACGGCGGCCTCGTAACCGATCGCGCGCAGCTCCTCGTGCGGGAACTGCTCGGCGGTGCACTTGGTCTCCTGGAGGCACAGCACGTCGGTGCCGCTGCTCTCCAGCCAGGCCAGCAGCCGGGGCAGCCGCGCGGTGATCGAGTTGACGTTCCAGGTCGCGATACGCATGCCCCCCAACCTAGCCGCTGGGTACGACAGACCCCGCGCGCCTCAGACGGCGAGGGCCTCCCCCGGGGCCAGCCGCAGGTGGTCGGCGCCGCCGAGGTTGCCGATCTGCATGTCGTAGATCGGCCGGGCGAGGTCGGTCAGCAGGGCGTCGTGCACGTCGACCGAGCGGCGCGGCCTGACCTCGCGGACGTAGTCGATCACCTCGGAGATCTTGCTCCAGGGCGCCTGGACCGGCAGCAGCAGCGTGTCCACGGCGTGGCCGGGCAGGGTCAGCGCGTCGCCCGGGTGGAAGACCGCGCGGTCGATCAGGAAGCCGATGTTTTTGATCCGCGGGATGTCCGGGTGGATCACGGCGTGCAGCTCGCCGTGCACCTGCACGTCGAATCCGGCGGCGGTGAAGCTGTCGCCGTGGCCGACGGTGTGCACCCGGCCGGGGAAGGCCGCGGACATCGCGTCCGCGACGCTCGCCAGTGTCCACAGCTCGGCGGCCGGGTTGGCCTCCAGCCCCGCCCGCAGCCGGTCCTCGCTGAAGTGGTCCGCGTGCTCGTGGGTCACCAGGATCGCGTCGACCCCGGCGACCGCGTCCGGCTCGGTGAACGCGCCCGGGTCGATGACGAGGGTCCGGCCCTCCCGCTCCAGCCGCACGCACGCATGTGATTTCTTGGTCAGCTCCATGTGCCCATCCTGCCCGGCCCCGCTCCGGCCCGCCCGTCACCCCTTGCCGGTGGCGGTCTCCTCGGCGATGACGCTGCGGGCGCGGTCGACGGCGGCGCGGGCGGCGGGCAGGCCGCAGTAGACGGAGGTCTGCAGGAGCGTCTCCTCTATCTCGGTGGGGGTCAGGCCGCCGCGCAGCGCCGCCCGGGTGTGGTCGGCCAGCTCCTCCAGCTGCCCGAGCACCGTCAGGGCGGTCAGCGCGACGAAGTTGCGGGTGCGCCGGTCCAGGCCCGGGCGGGTCCAGGTCTCGCCCCACCCCCAGCGGGTGGCGTAGGAGTCGAAGCCGCTGCCGAACGTCTTCGCCCGGGCGACCGCGGCGTCCACCTCGGCCTCGCCGATCATCTCCCGGCGGATGCGCAGGCCCTCCTCGTAGGCGTCGGGCCCGGGCGGCGGGGCGGCGGGCGCGGGCAGCCGGGGCGCGACCGGGGGCGGCGCGGGCGCGTACGGGACGGTGCCGGAGGTGCGGTCGGCCGTCCAGGCGGTCTCGAAGTGCCGGACCAGCAGGGTGCCGACGGCGGCCGGCTCCTCGACCGGCGCGAGGTGCCCGGTGGCGGGCACCACCGCGAGCCGCGCGTCGTGGATGCCCGCGACGAGCAGCCGGGCGTCGGCCGGGGGCGTCTCGGTGTCGTCGGCGCCGGCCACCACCAGGGTGGGCACGGTGATGCTGCCGAGCTGCTCGCGGATGTCGAACCCGGCGAGCGCCTCGCACGCGGCGACGTAGCAGGAGCTGTCGGTGGTCTTGACCATCTGCACGGCCCACTGGGTGATCGCCGGCTGGGTGGCGCGGAACGGCCCGGTGAACCAGCGCTCGGGGGTGTTGACGGCGGTGCGGTCCAGGCCGTTGGCGCGGACCACCACACCGCGCTGCCGCCAGGTGTCCGCGCTGCCGAACCGGGCCGCGGCCGACACCAGGGCCAGCGCGGCCAGCCGGTCGGGCCGCAGCAGCGCCAGCCGGGCCCCGACCGCCGCGCCCAACTCGCAGCCGGCGTACCCGAAGGTGTCGACCTCCTCGTCGTCGAGGACGGCCAGCAGCCGCCGGGCGAGGTTGTCCACGGTGGAGGCGGGCTCGGCGGGCGCGCCGCCGTGCCCGGGCAGTTCGTACCGCAGCACCCGCCACTGCTTGGTGAGTTCGGGCAGCTGCCGGTCCCACATGTGCCAGGTCGAGCCGAGCGCGGGTCCCAGGACCAGCACGGGGGCGTCGTCGGGGCCGTCGAACCGGTACTGCAACGGGGGTTGCAGGTCGTCGCGTTCGTCGTCCGGGTCGGTCGCGGAGTCGTCGTCGCCGGTCAGCGCGCCGCCCCGGTCGCCGTACGGGGGGTACGCGGCCGCGGCGTACGTGCCGAGCCGGTCGGTCTCGTCGGTCGCGTCGCTCATCGCCTCACGCTATCGAGTAAAAGGGCGGGACATGGCAGGGGCCTGACTCGCGGGTGGCGCTCAGCCGCCCCCGAACCCGTGCTGGAAGTTGACGGTCGACACGACGTAGACCCGGGGACGGTCGGGGTTGGTCATGTCGACCGTGATGTCGTGGTCGGGCTTGTCACCCGGCTGGTGCAGGCTCTCCCCCGCCCAGGTGCGGGGGATGGCGAAGTTCCAGCCCGCCGCCTTGCACTGGGCGGCGGACATGGCCACCGTGCCGGTGCGCAGCGCGGCGCGGCTGGTGCCGATCCGGGCGAGGAAGGTGTCCAGGCCGCCGGCGGTGGTGACGAACTCGGCGTACAGCTCGCTGTTGTCCCAGGAGTTGGTCTCCAGGTAGCGGACGTAGCGCGAGCCGCGCGGGATGGTCACCTGGTAGATCCGCTGCTGGAGCTGGGTGGGGTACACCTGGGTCAGCGCGCGGCCGGCCGCCTCCTGCCGGGCGTCCTCGCCGCTGCCGCGGCTCTGTGCGGCGGACACCCCTACGTAGCCCATCGGCACCAGCACCAGCAGCGGCACCACGGTCCAGCGCACCCAGCGCGGCGGGGTGCGCGGCGGCCGGGGTCCGGCGGCCGCGAACTCCGCCTCGGCCTCGGCGAGTTCGTCCGCGACGGCCGGTTGCGGGCCGCCGCTGTGCTGCGGTGGGGTCACGGCTGGGCCGCCTGCCTTCCGAGGGTGCGTCCGTACCGTTCGTAGCGCTCGACCCGGCGCCGGTTGGCGCGGCGGAACCGGCGGGCGACCAGCCGCGCGAGGTCCGCGGCGCCCACCATGCCCGCCTCCGGGCCGAGTTCGGCCTTGGCGATGCGCGCCTCGGGCCGGTAGCCGCGGCCGGTCAGGGTACGCCGGAACGCCTCCCGGGCCGGGGCGATCAGCAGGTCGTCGGCGGCGCTGACACCACCGCCGATGACGAAGCAGGACGGGTCGAGGGCGGCGGCGAGGTTGGCGATGCCGACGCCGAGCCACTGGCCGATGTCCTGGAACAGCTCCACGCACATCGGGTCGCCCTCGCGGGCCAGTTCGGTGATGAGCGGCCCGGTGATGTCGCGGACGCTGCCGCCGACCCGGTCGTTGATGCCGTACGCCACCGGGGAGTCGGCGGCGGCCATCTCGCGGGCCTCGCGGACCAGGGCGTTGCCGGAGCTGTACTGCTCCCAGCAGCCGCGGTTGCCGCAGGCGCAGCGGTGCCCGCCGGGCACCACCTGCATGTGGCCGAACTCGCCGGCCACCCCGTAGCGGCCGCGCTTGACGTGGCCGTCCTCCAGGATGGCGCCGCCGATGCCGGTGCCCAGGGTGATCATCACCAGGTCGGCCTCGCCGCGCCCGGCGCCGAAGCGCCACTCCGCCCAGGCGGCGGTGTTGGCGTCGTTGTCGACCATGACGGGCACCAGCAGCCGTTCGGAGAGCCGGTCCCGCAGCGGCTCGTCCCGCCAGGCCAGGTGCGGGGCGAACAGCACCCGGGAGCGGTCGGCGTCCACCCAGCCGGCGGCGCCGATGCCGACGGCGTGCACGTCGTGCCGCTCGGACAGGTCGAGCACCAGCTCCACGATGGTGTCCTCGACCACCTTGGGGCTCTTGGACTTGTCGGGGGTCTCGGTGCGCAGCGTCTCCAGGATCTGCCCGTCCGCGTCCACCACCCCCGCCATCACCTTGGTGCCGCCGATGTCGATGCCGACGGTGGGCACGCGGGGCGCGGTCAGGTGGGAGCGGCGCTCCCGGCGGTCGCGCATCCCGACGCTCTGCCACACCGTGGCGCGCGCTGCGCCGCCGCGGTAGACACGTTCTCGATTGGCACTCAAGCGCTGGTCTCCGGGTCGGCTGGGTCGGTGGCGGGCAGTGGCTTCGGCGTCTTCGGTGTCTCGGGCGCCTGTTCCGCGGACGGGGCGGACGGGGCGGCGTCCGTTGCCATTGTGCCGCCTCGCCGCGTCCGGTTCAGCTCGTGGGTCAGTTCGTCCAGCTCGCTGCCGCCGGCCATCTCCCGCGTCAGCTCGTCCAGCGTAATGTCCTTCTTGAGGTGGCTGCCGGACATGGTGCCGCGCTTGAGCAGCACGAAGCGGTCGCCGACCAGGTAGGCGTGGTGCGGGTTGTGCGTGATGAGCACCACACCGAGCCCCGCGTCGCGTGCGGCGGCCACATAGCGGAGCACCATCCCGGACTGCTTCACGCCGAGCGCGGCGGTCGGCTCGTCGAGCACCAGCACCTTCGCGCCGAAGTGCACCGCACGGGCGATCGCCACGCACTGGCGTTCGCCGCCCGACAGGGTGCCGATCGGCTGGTCCACGTCGCGCAGGTCGATGCCCATGCGCAGCAGCGCCTGGCGGGTGGTGGCGCGCATCAGGGCGGTGTCCAGGCGGCGCAGCGGGCCGCGGCCCCTGGTGGGCTCGGAGCCGAGGAAGAAGTTCCGCCACACCGGCATCAGGGGGACCACGGCGAGGTCCTGGTAGACGGTGGCGATGCCGCGATCCAGCGCCTGCCGGGGCGAACCGTGCCGGACCGGTTCGCCGGCGATCGTGTACGTGCCGGTGTCGTGGGGGTGCAGGCCCGCGATGATCTTGATGAGGGTGGACTTGCCGGCGCCGTTGTCGCCCAGCACGCAGGTGATCTGCCCGGCGTGCACTTCCAGGGACACCTCGCGCAGCGCCCGTACGTTGCCGTAGGACTTGCTGACGCCGGTGAGCGCCACCAGGGCGCCGGGCGCGGCGCCGGAGGGGCCGGGGGCCTTGCCGTCGTCGACCGTGATCACTTGCTCGCCTCCGCCCGCCTGCGCACCCACGCGTTGAGCAGGGTGGCGAGCAGCAGCATCGCCCCCAGGAAGAACTGGAACCAGTCGGGGTTCCACTGCGCGTACACGATGCCCTTGCTCGCCATGCCGAAGATGAACGCGCCGACCGCCGAGCCGATCGCGCTGCCGTAGCCGCCGGTCATCAGGCAGCCGCCGATGACCGCCGCGATGATGTACAGGAACTCGTTGCCGACGCCCTCGCCGGACTGCACCACGTCGAACGAGAAGAGCAGGTGCTGCCCGGAGATCCAGGCGCAGAAGGCCACCGCCATGTACAGGCCGACCTTGGTGCGGGCCACCGGCACGCCGACCGCGCGGGCGGCGTCCGCGTTGCCGCCGGCCGCGAAGATCCAGTTGCCGGCGCGGGTGCGCAGCAGCACCCAGGTCGCCACGGCGACCAGGCCCAGCCACCACAGGATGGTCACCTGGAGGTCGACCGAGCCGATCGTCCAGTGCGAGGCGAACAGGTCGCGGCAGCTGGGGAAGCCCTGCATGTCGCCGATCGACTTGGTCGCCACAGTGCCGCTGATCAGCTTGGTCAGGCCGAGGTTGAGGCCGGTGAGCATCAGGAAGGTGCCGAGCGTGATGATGAAGCTCGGCAGCCTGGTGCGCACCAGCATGATGCCGTTGAACGCGCCGAGCGCCAGCGTCACCAGCAGCGACACCCCGACGCCGACCCAGGTGTTCGCGGTCATCTGGAAGCTGAACATCGAGGAGACCAGCGCGGAGCTGGTGACCATCACGCCGGCCGACAGGTCGAACTCGCCGCCGATCATCAGCAGCGCCACCGGCACCGCCATGATGCCGATCGTGGACGACGCGTACAGCACGGTGCCCATGCTGGAGGCGCGCAGGAAGGAGTCGGCGACGACCGAGAAGAACAGGAAGACCGCCGCCGCGCCGACCACCGCGCCCAGTTCGGGCCGTCCCAGCAGCCGCCGCAGCACCGATCTGGGCGCCAGGCGCTCGTCGCCCGCACCGATCACGTCGAGGACGTCAGTGCTCACCGGGTGCCCCGCTTGGTGTACTCCAGCAGCGCGTCCGCGTCGTCCTTGGTGACGATCTGCGGGCCGGTCAGGACCGGCTGGCCGCCGCCGAGGGTGTCCTTGTTGTAGCGGTACAGCCACAGCAGGTCGACCGCCTCGTAGCCCTGGAGGTAGGGCTGCTGGTCGACGGCGAAGCCGAGGGTGCCGTCCTTCAGGGCGGCGGCGACCTGGGCGTTGAGGTCGAAGGTGTCGATCTCCGCCTTCGAGCCCGCCTGCTGCTTGGCCTTGGCGGCGGTCGGGGCGAAGGGCGCGCCGAGCGTCACCACGGAGTCGATCGACGGGTCGGACTGGAGCTTCGCCTCGATCGCGGACTGCACGTCGGGCATGTTCGTGCCGTCCACGTAGAGCTTGTCCATGCGGCCGTGGAAGTGCGCCTTCACCCCGGCGCAGCGCTGCTCCAGGCCGACGTTGCCCTGCTCGTGCAGGACGCACAGGGCGTGCTTGCGGCCGCGCGTGTTCAGCTCGTCGCCGACGGCGTTGCCGGCGACCGTCTCGTCCTGCCCAATGTGGGTCAGCGCGCCGAACTGCTCGGACTGCTCGGCGCCGGAGTTGACGGTGATCACCGGAATGCCCGCCTTGACGGCCTTCGTCACCGCGGCCTTCATCGCGTCCGGCTTGGCGAGGGTGACGATCAGGCCGTCCACGTGCTGGTCGATCGCGGCCTGCACGAGCTGGGCCTGCTGGTCGCCCTGGTCGCTGTTGGAGTACAGGAACTTGATGTTGTCCTTCTGCGCGGCCTGCTTCGCGCCGCTCTGCACGATGTCCCAGAACGTGTCGCCCGCGCCGGAGTGCGTCACCATCGCGAAGGTCCAGTGCGGGGTGTTCACCGCGGAGCCGTTCGCGGCCAGCTGCTTGGCCCGGTCCTCCGCGCGCTTCCCGCCGGTGGCGCTGCACCCGGCCAGCGCCGCGGCGCACAGCGCCACCGCGAGCAGGCCGCCGGCCAGCCGGCGCGTCCTGCGCTTCCCCCCGCGATCACCGCGGTCGCGTCCCGCCCTTGCCTGAGCCACGTGGCCCTGCCTTTCCTTCACGTTCAGTGGTGCCGCCGGGATGAGAGTGCTGCGTGAGACCCTCCCGGCGGCCCCAGTATCCGTCAACCCTCCGCACCTGCCGACTACCGCCTCCGGGTGACGCGCGCGGCCCGGCGGCGGGCGCGGTCTGACGCTCGCACGGGTGGCGGCGGGGCGGGAGGGCTGTTGGGAGGGGGTGGAGGGGGCATGATGGCGGGAGATCGTGTGGGCGACCGGGCAGGTGGGGGACGACGCGGAGGGGGCCATGATGCGGATCGGACTGGTGGGGGCCGGGCGGATCGGCGCTTTTCACGCCGGGACGCTGGCGGCGCACCCCGACGTGGCGGAGCTGCTGGTGGCGGACGCCGACCCGGTGCGGGCCGGGGAGGTGGCGGCCCGGCACGGCGGGCGGGCGCTGCCGGTGGCGGAGCTGTTCGCGGCGCGCCCGGACGCGGTGGTGATCGCGGCGGCGACCGGGACCCACGCGGAGCTGCTGGCGCGGGCCGCGCGGCTGGGGGTCCCGGTGTTCTGCGAGAAGCCGCTCGCGAGGGACCTGGCGGGCACCGTGGCGGCGGTGCGGGCGGCCGAGCGGGCCGGCACGCTGCTCCAGGTCGGGTTCCAGCGGCGCTTCGACCCGGAGTACGCCGCCGCGCGCGAGGCGGTGCGCGCGGGGAAGGTGGGCCGGCTGCACACCGTCCGCACGGTGAGCTCCGACGCGGTGCCGCCCCCGGCGTCCTATGTCCCGCTCTCCGGGGGCCTGTACCGGGACTGCCTGATCCACGACTTCGACGCGCTGCGGTGGGTGACCGGCCTGGAGGTCACCGAGGTCTACGCGGCCGGCGCCAATGTCGGCGCCGACTACTTCCGGGCCGCGTCCGACGTGGACACCGGCGCGGTGCTGCTCACCCTGGAGGGCGGGGTGCTGGCGACGGCGACCGCGACGCGGTACCACGCCGCGGGCTACGACGTACGGATGGAACTGGCGGGCACGGACGGGCAGGTGACCGTGGGCACCGGGCCGCGCGCGCCGCTCGGCGCTGCCCTGCCGCCGCCGCCCGGGCCCGGCCCGCGGCGGCCGGCCCCGCCACCACCGCCCTGGTCCGGCTTCCTCGACCGCTTCGCCACCGCGTACGCGGCCGAACTCGCCGTCTTCCTGCGGGTCGTGCGCGGCGAGGCCGCCAACCCCTGCCCGCCGCGGGACGCGCTGCGCGCGCTGCTGGTCGCCGAGGCGTGCGAGCGCTCCCGCGCCGAGCACCGCCCGGTGCGGCCGGCCGCACCGGACCGGCTCACCGAGGAGTGGGCGGCGGCCGCACCGGCGGCGCCGGGGGACTGAGGGCGGCAGAGCCGTCCGGGCGGGTAGGACGCGGGTAGGTCCTCGGACGGGGACACGACGCGGACACGGACGAGACGGACGGGACCGGACGAGACCGGAGCAGCAGGCGCCGGGCCGAGCGGCGGGCCGGCGGGCGAGCCGAAGGGAGTGGTGGTGGCATGAGGCGCGAGCGGATCGCCGGGGCACCGATTTCCTGGGGGGTGTGCGAGGTGCCCGGCTGGGGCCACCAGCTCACCCCGGACCGCGTGCTGGCGGAGCTGGCCGGACTCGGCATCGGCGCGAGCGAGTTCGGCCCGGACGGCTTCCTGCCCGGGCCGCTGCTCGCCGAGCACGGCGTCACCGCGGTCGGCGGCTTCGTGCCCGCCGTCCTGCACGACCCCGGCCGGGACCCGCTGCCCGGCATCCGCGCGGCCCTGGACTCCTTCACCGCCGCCGGTGCCCGCACCCTCGTGCTGGCCGCCGCGACCGGGCAGGACGGCTACAACGCCCGGCCCGCGCTCGACGCGGCCGGCTGGCGCACGCTCCTCGCCCGCCTCGACGCCGCCACCGACCTCGCGGCCGGCCTCGGTGTGACCACCGCCCTGCACCCGCACGTCGGCACCATGGTCGAGGGCCCCGCCGACGTGGACCGCGTCCTGGACGGCAGCCGCACCGGGCTGTGCCTGGACACCGGGCACCTGCTCGTCGGCGGCACCGACCCCGTCGCCCTCGCCCGCCGCGCCGCCGACCGCGTCACCCACGTCCACCTCAAGGACGTCGACGCCGCCCGCGCCGCGGCCGTCCGCGACGGCGCCGCCACCTACACCGCCGCCGTCGCCGCGGGCCTGTACCGGCCGCTCGGCACCGGCGACCTCGACCTGGCCGCGCTCCTCGCCACCCTCGAGGCCGCCGGCTACGACGGCTGGTACGTGATGGAGCAGGACACCGTCCTCACCGCAGAACCGCCCCCGTCCCGGGGCCCGGTCGACGACGTCCGCACCTGTCTGACCTGGCTGGCCGCGCAGTGACGGCCCCCGACCCCGCCCCCGACACGGCACTTGGCACCGCCCCCGGCACGGCCCCCGACACGGCTGCGGCCGACCGCCCCCGGCGCCCGCACGACGTGCTGACCCTCGGGCGGGCCGGCGTCGACCTCTACCCCCAGCAGAGCGGCGTCGGCCTCGCCGAGGTCGAGACGTTCGCCAAGTCCCTCGGCGGCACCGCCGCCAACGTGGCGGTGGCCGGCGCCCGCCTCGGCCTGCGCACCGCGACCATCACCGGCGTGGGCGCCGACCCCTTCGGCGGTTACGTCCGCACCGCGCTGCGCGGCTTCGGCGTCGACGACTCCTTCGTGCGCACCGTGCCGGGCACCCAGACCCCGGTGGTGTTCTGCGAGCTCTTCCCGCCCGACCGCTTCCCGATCCACTTCTACCGCCGCCCGATCGCCCCCGACCAGTGCCTGACCCCGCAGGACCTGGACCTGGCCGCGGTACGGGCCGCGCGGGTGCTGTGGATCACCGGCTCCGCACTGGCCGTCGAGCCGACCCGCAGCACGCTGTTCGCGGCGCTGGACGCCCGGGAGGAGGGCACGGAGGTCTGGTTCGACCTGGACTGGCGCCCGGTGTTCTGGGCCGACCCCGCCGACGCCCCGGCCCTGTACGCCCGCGCGCTGTCGTACGCGACGCTCGCGGTCGGCAACGTCGCCGAGGCGGAGGTCGCCACCGGCAGCCGCGACCCGGCGCGGGCCGCGGAACTGCTGCTGCGCCGAGGGGTGCGCACGGCCGTGGTGAAGCAGGGCCCGGCCGGCGTGCTGGGCCGTACCGCCACCGAGTCCATCACGGTCCCGCCGGTGCCGGTCCGGGCGGTCAACGGGCTCGGCGCCGGCGACGCGTTCGGCGGCGCGCTGTGCGCCGGGCTGCTGGCGGGCGAAGGGCTGCGGGACGTGCTGCGGGCGGCGAACGCGGCGGGCGCGCTGGTGGCGTCGCGGCTGGCGTGCGCGGACGCGATGCCGACCCGCGCGGAGATCGACGCGGCGCTGCGGAAGGAGCCGGTGTGAGCACGGAAGAAGCCGGTGCGGGCACGGAAGGAGCCGGTACGGGCACGACGGACTGCGACCGGCCCCGGACACGGGCCCGGCATGTGCCGGCCGGAAGCACGGCACGGGACGGCTACGACCTGTGGGTGGACCCGCGGTCGGCCGGCTGGGAGCACTCCGCGCTGCGGGTGCTGACGCTGGCGCCCGGCGGCTCGGCGGACTTCGCGGCGGGCGGCAGCGAGTGGGTGGTGCTGCCGCTGGGCGGGGGCTGCACCGTGGACGTGCAGGAGGCCGGGCCCGGCGCGCGGCCGCGCTCGTTCACCCTGCGCGGCCGCGCCGACGTCTTCTCCGGCACCACCGACTTCTGCTACCTGCCGCGCGACAGCCGCGCGGTGATCGGCAGTACGGACGGCGGCCGGTTCGCGCTGGCGGGCGCGCGCTGCGCGCGGCGGCTGCCCGCACGCCGGGTCCCGGCGTCCGCGGTGCCGGTGGAGCTGCGCGGCGCGGGCAGCGCGAGCCGCCAGGTGAACAACTTCGCGGCGGCCGACGTGCTGGACTGCGACCGGCTCATCGCCGTCGAGGTGCTGACCCCGGGCGGCAACTGGTCGTCGTACCCGCCGCACAAGCACGACGAGGACGGGCCGCACGAGACCCGCCTGGAGGAGATCTACTACTACGAGCTGCGCGGCGGCCCGGCCGCGATCGGCTACCAGCGCGTCTACCCCTCGCCGACGGGCAGTGGCGACGTGCTCGCCGAGGTGCGCGGCGGCGACGCGGTGCTGATCCCCGACGGCTGGCACGGCCCGAGCATGGCCGTGCCCGGCTACGACATGTACTACCTGAACGTCATGGCCGGGCCGGGGCCGGTGCGGGCCTGGCTGATCAGCGACGACCCGGCGCACGCCTGGGTGCGGGAGACCTGGCGCGACCAGCGGCCCGACCCGCGGCTGCCGCTGTACCGGGCGCCGCGCGCCGCCGAGGAGGAAGAGGAGGACGTATGAGGCTCACCGTCGCGCAGGCGCTGGTCCGCTTCCTGTCCGCGCAGTACACCGAACGCGACGGCGTACGGCACCGGCTGGTCGCGGGCATGTGGGGGATCTTCGGCCACGGCAACGTCGCGGGCGTCGGCCAGGCGCTGCTGGAGGCCGGGCCGGAGGCGATGCCCTTCCACCAGGGCCGCAACGAACAGGCGATGGTGCACGCCGCGGTCGGCTACGCGCGCACCACGCACCGGCTGTCCGCGATGGCCTGCACCACCTCGATCGGCCCCGGAGCGACCAACCTCGTCACCGGCGCCGCGCTGGCCACCGTCAACCGCGTGCCGGTGCTGCTGCTGCCCGGCGACGTCTTCGCCACCCGCCCCGCCGACCCGGTGCTCCAGCAGCTCGAAGTGCCCTGGGCGTACGACGTGTCGGTGAACGACGCGCTGCGGCCGGTCTCCCGCTTCTTCGACCGGATCTGGCGGCCGGAGATGCTGGCGCCCTCGCTGCTCCAGGCGATGCGGGTGCTGGCCGACCCGGCCGACACCGGCGCGGTCACGCTCGCCCTGCCGCAGGACGTGCAGGCCGAGGCGTACGACTTCCCCGACGAGCTGTTCCGGACCCGGGTGTGGCCGGTGCGGCGGCCGGTGCCCGACGCCGGGGCGGTCGCCGAGGCGGCGGCGCTGCTGCGCGGCGCGCGGCGGCCGCTGGTCGTGGCCGGCGGCGGGGTGCGGCACTCCGAGGCGGGCGCGGCGCTGGCCGCCTTCGCCACGGCGACGGGGATTCCGGTGGCCGAGACGCAGGCCGGCAAGGGCGCCGTGCGCTGGGACCACCCCGGCAGCCTCGGGGGTCTGGGCCACACCGGTACGGCGCCGGCGGACACCGCCGCGCGCGCCGCCGACGTGGTGCTCGGCATCGGCACCCGCTGGACGGACTTCACCACCGCGTCCGGCTCGCTGTTCGGCCCGCGGACCCGGTTCGTGAACCTCAACGCGGCCGCGTTCGACGGCCACAAGATGGCGGGGCTGGCGCTGACCGGTGACGCCCGGGCCGGGATCGAGGCGCTGGCCGCGGAGTTGGGCGGCCACCGGTTCCCGGTGCCCGAGGACCAGGCGGCGGCCGTCGCCGACTGGCGGGCCCGTACGGACGCGGTGTTCACCGGCGCGGGCCCGGACAGCGGACCGGCGGGGGGCCTGTCGCAGGGCGAGGTGATCGGCGCGCTCGACGCGGTGCTGCACGACCGCGACGTGCTGGTCAACGCGGCCGGCTCGCTCCCCGGCGACCTGCACCGGCTGTGGCGGGCCCGCGACCCCGGGCAGTACCACCTGGAGTACGGCTACTCCTGCATGGGGTACGAGATCCCCGCCGCGATCGGCGTGAAGCTGGCCGCCCCCGACCGCGAGGTGTTCGCGCTGGTCGGCGACGGCACCTACCTGATGCTGCCCACCGAGATCGTCACGGCCGTGCAGGAGGGCATCCCGATCAACGTGGTCATCGTGCAGAACCACGGCTACGCGTCGATCGGCGGGCTGTCCGAGCAGGTCGGCGCCGAACGCTTCGGCACCGCCTACCGCTTCCGCGCCCCCGACGGCTCCTTCACCGGCGCGCCGCTGCCCGTCGACCTCGCGGCCAACGCCGCCAGCCTCGGCCTGGAGGTCCACACCGCCCGCACCGCCGAGGAGTTGCGCGCCGCGCTGGCCGCCGCCCGCGCCTCGCCGCGCCCCACCGCCGTCCATGTCACCACCGACCCGGACCGCCCGGGCCTGCCCGCGCAGGCCTGGTGGAACGTCCCCGTGGCCGAGACCGCCACCCGCCCGGCGGCCGTCGCCGCCCGCGCGGCCTACGACGCGGCGAAGGGCGCGCGCTAGGCCGTGTCTGACAAATAGCGTCGTCCCGCCCAAAGGGCGGGGGCCGACGGGGCCTGGTGCTCCCCCATGGCCTACGGCATGGGCGGTGCCCCCTGATCGCAAGGCGGAGGGTGGGGGTCCCTCCCAGGCGAAGCTCTGGGGGAGAGAGCGCAGCGGGCTGCGCCGACGACCGACAACGCTGGGGGCACCTCCCGCCGAAGGCAGGGGGAGAGCGTGCGTGCCAGGCCCCGCCCCCATGGCCAGGAGGCATGGGGGCGGGATTTGTCAGACACGGCCTAGGCCGGCCCGGACGGCGGGCGCTCAGCCGCCGGACGGGCCTCCAGGGCGTCGAGCTCCGTGCCCGCCCCGGGGGCGGGTCAGACGTCCCAGGTGCGGCGCAGGTCCGCGAAGAAGGAGTGGAACTGCGGGAACGTCTTCTTCACGCACCCCGGGTCATCGAAGGTGGTGCCCGGGGTGCGCAGCCCCGCGACGGCGAAGCTCATCGCGATGCGGTGGTCACCGTGGCAGGCGATCTCCACCGGCCGCGGTGTGCCCGGGCGGATCTCGATCCAGTCCCGGCCGGTGGCGACCTCGATGCCCTGCGCGCGCAGGTTCAGCGCGCACGCCTCCAGCCGGTCGCACTCCTTGACGCGGGTGTTGTAGACGTCCTCGATCCGGACCGGGCCGTCCGCGAAAGGCGCGATGGCCGCGAGGGTCGGCATCGTGTCGGAGATGTCCCGCATGTTGGCGGTCAGGCCGTGCAGGGTGCCGGTGCCGGTGACCGTGGTGGCGTCGGCCGTCGTCTCCACGTGCGCGCCCATCCGGCGCAGCACCTCCACGAAGCGCAGGTCGCCCTGGAGGGCGTCGCGGCCCAGCCCCGGAACGGTGGCCGTGCGCCCGGCCAGCGCGGCCGCGGCGAAGACGTAACTGGCGGTGGAGGCGTCCGGCTCGATCGGGTAGTCCTGGGCGCGGTAGCCGCCCGGCGGGACCACGAAGGTGTCACCCTCGCGGGTCACGTCGACGCCGAAGCGGCGCATCATCGCGAGCGTGATCTCCACGTACGGCACCGACACGATGCCGGTCACCCTGATCCGCAGGCCCTCGGCGGTGAGCGGGCCGACCAGCAGCAGGGCGGTGAGGAACTGCGAGGACAGGCTCGCGTCCAGGTCGATCGCGCCGCCCTTGAGGCTGGCTGCCGCCAGCCGCAGCGGGAGGTGGCCCTCCTGCTCCTCGTACGCCAGGTCCACGCCCAGGGTGCGGAGCGCTTCGGTGAGCGGGGCGACCGGGCGGCGGCGCATCTGCGCCGACGCGTCGAAGCGGAAGGTGCCGTGGCCGGCGGCGGCGAGTGCCGGCAGGAAGCGGGCGGCGGTCGCCGCGTCCCGCGTGAACACCTCGGCCCGGTCCGCCGGGGGGCCGGCCGGGCGGCCGGTCACCCGCCACTCGCCCTCGCGCCGCTCCACCTCGTACCCGAGCCGGGTCAGGCCCTCGGCGAAGCCCTCCGTGTCGTCCGATACCAACGGGCCGCGCAGCACCGTCGTCCCGTCGGCCGCCGCCGCCAAAAACAACGCCCGCGCGGTCACGGACTTCGAACCAGGCACACCCATCACGGTCACCCGCCGATTCTACGGTTCCCTGCGGGTGCGTCGTGGCGGGCCGCGGGTGCGCCCTGCCCCTCCCGGGTGCGTCGCGGTCCGCGGCTGCGTCGTGGCGGGCCGCGGGTGCGCCCTGCCCCTTCTGGTGCGTCGCGGTCTGCGGGCGCGTTGTGGCGGGCCGCGGGTGCGCCCTGCCCCTGGCGTACGTGCGGCTGCTCCGCAGCGCACAGCACCGGACCACGGCGAGCAACCACAACAGGGGCGCGGGGAACTGCGCGCGCAACCACCCACCGGGCGGCACCCGGCCGACTAGAGGCACCCCCACGGCGGGGAACCGCAAAACCCACCGCACCGCACCCGGCCGACGACACGTACCCCCACGGCGGGGAGGCGGGGCCGCCGGCCTGCGGCCGGCGGCGAGCGGCTGAGCCCCCGGCGGGGAACCGTCAGGAGGAGTCGGCCAGGCGGTCGAGGAGTTCGGTGAGGCGCTTGGTGACCGTGGAGCGGTCACCGTCGGTGAGGGCGGAGCCCATGCCGACGGCGACCGCACCCGCGGCGACCCAGTCGGGCGCCTGGCTGACGGTGATGCCGCCGATGGGCAGCAGCGCGGCCTGGGGGATGATCGCGCGGACGTCCCCGACCCAGGCGGGGGTGAACGCGGTCGCCGGGTAGAGCGTGAGCGCGTCGGCCCCGAGCTCCATCGCCCGGACCGCCTCGGTGGGCGTGGCGACCCCGGGGAAGACCGGAATCCCGTAGCGGTGCCCGGTGCGCAGCACCGACTCCTCGAGGTTGGGCGACAGCAGGAAGCGGGCGCCCGCGTCGATCGCCATCCGCGCGGAGACCTCGTCGAGCACGGTGCCCGCGCCGATCACCGCGTCGTCGCCGACCTCGCGCACCAGCGTGGTGACGGCTTCCAGCGCGAACGGCGTGGTCAGGGAGATCTCCAACGTCGTCAGGCCGGCCGACAGCAGCGTGTCCGCGGTGGCGGCGGCCTGGTCGTAGCTCTCGCTGCGGATCGTGGCGAATACCCGCTGGGCCAGCGCGGCCCGGGTGATCTCCCAGCGGTACACGGCTGTCGGTCCACCTTCCTGCGCGGATGCCACGCGCGGGTCATGCGGGGCTGCGGGATGCACGTGATCAGACGCTACCTGCCGGGCGGTACCGCCTTGGACCCCGGCGGAGGAGCTGTCACCGCACCGTGACATGAGAGGAGCATGAGACCCGAGGTGCGGGCCGGTCAAGGCGGCCCGCACCGGGGAAGCGGAACCGCTCAGCCGGCGTGCGTGGAGAACAGCCCGCCGGTCGGCCCCTGCTTGTCGCCGCCCTGCGCCTTCTTCAGCGCGTTGGCCAGCCCCTCGATCGTCATGGACTGGAGGATGACCTGCCCGTTGCCCTCCAGCGTGGCCAGCGACAGGCCCTCGCCGCCGAAGACGGCGTTCATGATGCCCTGCCGGTTGAGCCCGCCGATGCGCTGCACGCCGTACTGGATGCCCTCCTCGAAGGCGACGATGCAGCCGGTGTCCACCTCGATCCGGCCGCCGAAGTCGGCCGGGTTGAGGTCGATGAAGTTGCCGGCGCCGGCGATGATCACGGTGCCGGTGCCGGTGAACTTCTCCAGGATGAAGCCCTCGCCGCCGCTCATGCCCTGCCGCCCGCCGGCGAAGGCGATGCCGAAGCGGACGCTCTCCTCGGCCGCGACGAAGGCGTCCTTCTCGGCGAACCAGGCGCGCGAGCCGTTGAGTTCCAGGGCGCGCATCTCGCCGGGCAGCACCCCGGCGAAGCCGACGGTGCCCTCGCCGCCGGCGGCGGTGAAGTACTGGAAGGCCAGCGACTCGCCGGCCAGGGCGCGCTGGCCGACCTGCATCGCGGTGCCCATCGCCTGGCGCAGCAGCCCGCCCATGCCGCCGCCCTGCCCGCCGGGGCCGCCGCCCTGGCGGTTGCCGCCGCCGGGGCCGCCGAGCCGGGTCTCCATGCTGACGTTGGCGGTCTTGAAGAGGAACTTGCCCGCCTCGCAGTACACGGTCTGCCCGGGGTCGAGGCTGCAGACGGCCATCTGCATGGCGTTGCCGACGATCTGCTGTCGAAGGGTCATGGGCGGGCTCCTGGGGGCATGCTCGGCAAAACGCGACAATACGGTGCGAAGGCGGGCGTTCCGCGGTGCCCGCGGTGCGCCCCGCACCGACGTGTCAACGTACCGTCCGGGCGGATCGGTTCCGTACCGGAGCGCCGGGAACGCCACCCGAACGTGACCCGCGGCCCGCCGCCTGGGGCGAGGGGCCCCGGTCCTGCGCGGGCAGCCGCACCGGCCGCTCGCCGCCGGTGTCGAGGAAGCGGGCCAGCGGCAGCGTCGCGGCGCCGACGGTGACGGCGTCCGCGCCGAGCCGGCCGAGTTCGATCGAGGTCTGCGCGCAGGGGTGGCGCAGCGCGTACGCGGCGGCCACCTCGCGTACGGCGGGCAGCAGCCGGGGGCCCAGCAGCAGCCCGGCCCAGCCGCCGATCACGATCCGCTGCGGGTTGAAGAGGTTGATCAGGTCGGCGATGCCCGCGCCGAGGTACTCCGCGGCCTCGGCGAGCACCTCGGCGACCTGCGGGTCGTGGTCGGCGGCGGCCAGCAGCGCGGCGAGCGCGGTCTCCTCGCTGACCCCGCGCGGCGCGTGCGGCCAGCGGCGGAGCAGCGCCTCGGCGCCGACGTACGCCTCCAGGCAGCCGCGCGAGCCGCAGCGGCAGGCGCGGCCGCCGACCCGCAGGGTGGTGTGCCCCCACTCCCCCGCGCTGCTGCTGGCGCCGCGGTAGGGGCTGCCGTCGGCGACCACGCAGGCGCCGACGCCGGAGCCGATCAGGGCGATCACCACGTTGCGGAAGCCGCGGCCGCCGCCGAACCACATCTCGGCCTGGCCGAGGGTCTTGGCGCCGTTGTCGATGAACAGCGGCAGGTCGGTGCCGGCCCGCAGCAGGCGGCCGAGCGGCACCGCGTCCCAGCCGATGGTCTGGCCGTGCACCACGATGCCGTCGCCGATCCCGGCGGCGGCGTCCGGCGGCTCGCCCTGCGCCACGATGCCGGGCACGCCGATGCCGACGCCCAGCACCTCCCGCTCGTCGACGCCGGCCTCGCCGACCACGGCGGCGATGCCCTCCAGGGCGAGCCGGACCACCAGGTCCACGTCGTGCCCGCTGTCGGACAACGGCAGGTCCGCCGACGCCCGTTCGGTCAGGGCGAGGTCGAACAGCTCGACCCGCACCCGGGTCTCGCCGACGTCCACGCCGATCACGTGGCCGTAGCCGGGGGCGACCTGGAGCAGGGTGCGCGGGCGCCCGCCGTCGGAGTCGACGGCGCCCGCCTCCTCGACCATGCCGTCCGCGATCAACTCTCCAACGACGTTGCTGATCGAGCCGGCGCTCAGGCCGGTGTCCCGGCCCAGCTCCTGCCGGCTGAGGGGGCCTTCGAAATACAAATGACGCAGAAGCGAGGCACGGTTGCCGCGCCGCAGGTCACGCACCGTGCGCTTGGCCCGCTCAGCCATCTGGGCTCCCCTCTGCTCCGCCCCGCTGGAACCTATCGCTGCACGGGGTCTTGACGCCACCTTTTCTCACAAGTTAAATCACGGCCTGAATTAAGTCACAGGCGCTGTTCACTTCCTGAAGCGACCCCACCCCTGAGAGGGAACCGTTATGCGCACCAACAGAGTCTTCGCGGCCACCGCCCTCGTGGCCGCGCTGGGCCTCACCGCAGCCGCGTGCGGCGGTGGTTCGAGCGACAGCAGCAGCGGCAAGAACGGCAGCGACAAGGGCGTCACCCTGACGTACTGGGCGAGCAACCAGGGCACCAGCCTCGGCAACGACAAGCAGGTGCTCACCCCGGAACTCAAGAAGTTCGAGCAGCAGACCGGCATCAAGGTCAAGCTGGAGGTGATCGGCTGGGCCGACCTGCTCAACCGCATCCTCGCGGCGGCCACCTCCGGCCAGGGCCCGGACGTGCTGAACATCGGCAACACCTGGTCGGCCTCCCTCCAGGCCACCGGCGCCCTGCTGCCGTTCGACAGCGCCAACTTCACCGCCATCGGCGGCAAGGACCGCTTCGCCGCCTCGGCCATCGCCGCCTCCGGCGCGGCCGGCCAGGACCCGGCCGCGGTGCCGCTGTACTCCGAGTCGTACGGCCTGTACTACAACAAGAAGATGTTCGCCGACGCCGGCCTCCAGCCGCCGACGACCTGGGCCGAACTGGACGCCGACGCGAAGAAGCTGACCAAGGGCGGCGTGCACGGCATAGCCGTCGAGGGCAGCAACGGCGCCGAGAACATCCACCACGCGTTCGTGCTCGCCAAGCAGCGCGGCGCCGACTGGTTCGACTCCTCCGGCAAGCCCACCTTCACCGGCGACGCCAACGTGGCCGCGGTCAAGCAGTACGTCGACTTCATCGCCAGCGGCGAGGCCGCCAAGGGCGACGCGGAGTACGACCAGAACCAGACCATCACCGACTTCGCCACCGGCAAGGCGGCGATGATGATGTGGCAGTCCGCCGCCGCCACGATCAAGGCGCACGGCATGTCGCAGGACCAGTACGGCGTGGTGCCGGTGCCGACCCAGACCGCCGGCGCGACCGGTGACGCCGGGATCACCTCCATGGTGGCGGGCATCAACATCGCGGTGTTCAAGAGCACCAAGCACCAGTCCGCGGCGCTGAAGTTCGTGAACTTCATGACCAGCCCGGCCGAGCAGAAGATCCTCAACTCCACCTACGGCACGCTGCCGCCGGTCACCGCGGCGCAGAGCGACCCGGCGTTCCAGACGCCCGACCTGAAGACGCTGGCGAGCGTGCTGTCCAAGTCGGCCGCGCCGCTGCCGCAGGTGCCCAACGAGAGCCAGTTCGAGACCACCGTCGGCACCGCCATCAAGGACCTGTTCGCCGACGCCGCCGGCGGCAAGTCGGTCACCACCGCCGACGTCAAGGCCGCACTGGTCAAGGCGCAGTCGCAGATGCCCGCGTCCTGAGGATCGGCTCTCCCCCATGACTGCCACCACACCCCTGGAAAGCGCCCCCGAGGCCGGTCCCGACAGCGGCAAGCCCGCTGGCCGGGGCCGGCTCCGGCGGCGCGTCACGGCACGGCTGCGCCAAGGCGGCCTGCCCTACCTGCTGTTGCTGCCCGCGATCCTGCTGGAACTGCTGATCCACATCGTGCCGATGCTCTTCGGCATCCTGATCAGCTTCAAGGGCCTGACGCTCTTCTACATCCGCAACTGGAGCACCGCCCCCTGGACGGGCTTCGACAACTACAAGATCTCGGTCAAGTTCCACCAGCCGATCGGCGAGGCGCTGCTGCACTCGTTCCGGGTGACGCTGGAGTTCACGGTGCTGTCGGTCGGCCTGTCCTGGCTGATCGGCACCGCGGCGGCGATCCTGATGCAGGAGACCTTCCGCGGCCGGGCGGTGATGCGCGCGATCTTCCTGGTGCCGTACGCCCTGCCGGTGTACGCGACGGTGATCACCTGGACCTTCATGTTCCAGCAGAACACCGGCCTGGTGAACCACGTGCTCCACGACCAGCTGCACCTGACGTCGGACAAGTCGTTCTGGCTGATCGGCGGCAACAGCTTCTGGGCGCTGCTGATCGTCTCGGTCTGGAAGTCCTGGCCGTTCGCGTTCCTGGCGCTGATGGCCGGCCTGCAGAACATCCCGCGCGAACTGTACGAGGCCGCCGCCATGGACGGCGCCGGGGTGTGGCAGCAGATCCGGAAGATCACGCTGCCCTCGCTGCGCCCGGTCAACCAGGTAATGGTGCTGGTGCTGTTCCTGTGGACCTTCAACGACTTCAACACGCCGTACGTGCTGTTCGGTTCGGCGCCGCCGCACCAGGCGGACCTGATCTCCCTGCACATCTACCAGTCGTCGTTCATCACCTGGAACTTCGGCGAGGGCTCGGCGATGTCGGTGCTCCTGCTGCTGTTCCTGCTGCTGGTCACGGCGGTCTACCTGCTGCTCACGTCCCGGAAGCGAGGCGACGCCGATGCCTAGGACCTCAGTACCGCGGTCCCCGATGGCGCAGCCCAGGTCGTTCGTCTGGACCCGGCGCGTCGTGCTGACCCTGCTGCTGCTGTTCGTGCTCGTGCCGGTCTACGTGATGCTCAGCTCCTCGCTGAAGAGCCTGTCGGACGTGCAGGGTTCGTTCCAGTGGATTCCCCGGCACGTCACGGTCAAGCCGTACGTCGACATCTGGCACACCATCCCACTGGCGCACTACTTCGCGAACTCGCTGATCGTGTCGGTGAGCGCGACGGTGCTGTCGGTCGCGGTGGCGATCTTCGCGTCCTACGGTGTCAGCCGGTACCGCTTCGTGGGCCGCCGGCTGTTCACCGTCACGGTGCTGTCCACCCAGATGTTCCCCGGCATCCTCTTCCTGCTGCCGCTGTACCTGATCTTCGTCAACATCGGGAACGACACCGGCATCACGCTCAACGGCAGCCGGCTCGGGCTGGTCATCACCTACCTCACCTTCTCCCTGCCGTTCTCCATCTGGATGCTCGTCGGGTACTTCGACTCGATCCCCCGGGACCTGGACGAGGCGGCGAAGGTCGACGGCTGCGGGCCGATGGGCGCGCTGTTCCGCGTGGTGGTGCCGGCCGCGATCCCCGGCATCGTGGCGGTGAGCGTCTACGCCTTCATGACCGCCTGGGGCGAGGTGCTCTTCGCGTCGGTGATGACCAACGAGGGCACCCGCACGCTCGCGGTGGGCCTGCGCGAGTACGCCACCCAGAACGACGTGTACTGGAACCAGGTCATGGCCGCCTCGCTCGTGGTGAGCGTCCCCGTGGTCGCCGGATTCCTGCTTCTTCAGCGTTACTTGGTGGCCGGGCTGACCGCCGGCGCCGTCAAGTGACCCCCAGCGAAAGGCAACTCGTGAACGACCTGAGCGCTCTTCCCGCGGATTTCCTCTGGGGGGCGGCCACCGCCGCCTACCAGGTCGAGGGCGCGGTGGACGAGGACGGCCGGGCCCCGTCCATCTGGGACACCTTCTCCCACACCCCCGGCAAGGTCGCGGGCGGCGACACCGGCGACGTCGCCTGCGACCACTACCACCGCTGGAGCGAGGACCTGGGGCTGATGAAGTCCCTTGGCCTGGACGCCTACCGGTTCTCCATCGCCTGGCCGCGGATCGTGCCCGCGGGCGGCGGCGCGGTCAACCAGGCGGGCCTGGACTTCTACGACCGACTGGTGGACGGCCTGCTGGAGGCGGGCATCACCCCGAACGCGACGCTCTACCACTGGGACCTGCCGCAGGCGCAGCAGGACCGCGGCGGCTGGCCGGAGCGGGAGACCGCCGAGCGGTTCGCCGAGTACGCGGCCGTGGTCGGGCAGGCGCTCGGCGACCGCGTCACGTACTGGGCGACCCTCAACGAGCCGCTGTGCTCGGCCTGGATCGGCCACCTCGAAGGCACCATGGCCCCGGGCTGGACCGACCTGACCGCCGCGGTCCGCACCTCCTACCACCTGCACCTGGGCCACGGGCTCGCGGTACAGGCGCTGCGGGCCGCGCACAGCGGACTGCAGATCGGCATCGTCAACAACCTCAGCCCGTGCCTGCCGGCCAGCGACCGCGCGGCGGACGTGGCCGCCGCCCGGCGCGCCGACGGCCACACCAACCGCTGGTGGCTCGACCCGATCCACGGCCGCGGCTACCCGCAGGACATGGTGGACCTGTACGGCGTCGAACTCCCGGTCCGGGACGGCGACATGGAGCTGATCGCGGCGCCGCTGGACTGGCTGGGGCTGAACTACTACTTCCCGCAGTACATCACGGACGACCCGACCGGCCCGGCACCGTGGGCGAAGATGGCCTACCGCCCGGGGGTGCCGCGCACCGCGATGGACTGGGAGGTCGACGCGGACGGCCTGGAGTCGCTGCTGGTCCGGCTCAAGGAGGAGTACGGGCCGCACAAGATCTTCGTCACGGAGAACGGCTCCGCCTACCGCGACGTGGTCGGCCCGGACGGCCAGGTGGACGACCCGGAGCGCACGCGGTACCTGGAGGACCACCTCGCCGCCTGCGCCCGAGCGGTACGGCGCGGGGTGCCGCTGGCCGGCTACTTCGCCTGGTCGCTGCTGGACAACTTCGAGTGGGCATACGGCTACGACAAGCGCTTCGGCCTGGTGCACGTCGACTACGCCACGCAGCAGCGCACCATCAAGGGCAGCGGGCGGCGCTACGCCGACATCGTTGCCGGGCACCGCAGGAAGGGGCGTCGCGCGGCCTGACCCGCGCGACCGGTGGACCCGGCGGCGTGTCCCGCTCCAGGGGCGTGCCGCCGGGTCCGCTGCTGTCCGCGGCTCAGTTCCGGGCGGCCGGGCGGGTGATGAGGCGGCCGGCCGGCTCGCCCGTCGCGCGGGCCGGGCCGGCGCCGCCCACCTGCCCGGCGACGAGGCGGCCGCGCAGGTAGGTGGCGCGGACCACGCCGTGCAGGGTGCGGCCGGCGTAGGCGGTGATCGGGTTGCGGTGGTGCAGCCGGGCGGGGTCCACGGTGAAGGTCCGCTCCGGGTCGAGCACCGCGAAGTCCGCGTCGCGGCCCGGGGCGATCGCACCCTTGACCGCGTCGAGCCCGGCCAGCCGGGCCGGACCGGCCGACATCCAGCCGGCCACGTCGGCGAGGGTGTGCCCGCGCCGGCGGGCCTCGGTCCACACCGCGGGCAGGCCGAGCTGGAGGGAGGAGATGCCGCCCCAGGCGGTGGCGAAGTCCCCGGTGTCCTGGTGCTTGAGGTCGATGGTGGACGGCGAGTGGTCGGAGACGACGCAGTCGATGACGCCGTCGGCGAGCGCCTGCCACAGCACGTCCTGGTTGGCGGCCTGCCTGATCGGCGGGCAGCACTTGAACTCCGTCGCGCCGTCGGGGACTTCCTCGGCGGTGAGGGTGAGGAAGTGCGGGCAGGTCTCCACGGTCAGCCGGACCCCCTCCCGGCGGGCGGCGGAGATCAGCGGGACCGCGCCGGCGGAGGACAGGTGCAGGACATGCACCCGGGTGCCGCGTGCGGCGGCCAGTTCGATCAGCCCGGCGATCGCGTGGTCCTCGGCGGCCGGCGGGCGGGAGGCGAGGAAGTCCGCGTAGCGGCGGCCGCCGCGCTGCGGGGCGCCCTCGATCAGCGCCCGGTCCTCGGCGTGCACGATGAGCAGGCCGTCGAAGCGCGCCAACTCGTCCATCGCCTCCGCCAGTCCGGGCCGGTCCAGGTGCGGGAACTCCTCGACGCCCGAGGGCACCAGGAAGCACTTGAAGCCGAAGACGCCCGCGTCGTGGAGCGCCTCGAGGCCGGCGGTGTTGCCGGGCACCGCGCCGCCCCAGAAGCCGGTGTCGGTGTGCACCCGGCCCACGGCGGCGGCGCGCTTGACCTCGAGGTGGGCCGCGGTGGTGGTGGGCGGCAGGCTGTTGAGCGGCATGTCCACCAGGGTGGTGACGCCGCCGGCCACGGCGGCCGCGGTGGCGGTGGCGAAGCCCTCCCACTCCGCGCGGCCGGGGTCGTTGATGTGTACATGGGTGTCCACCAGGCCGGGCAGCAGCACGTCGTCGCCGAGGTCGGTGCAGCGGGCGCCGGGGGGCGGCACCGCGTCGTGCGGCAGCACCGCGGTGATCGTGCCGCCGGCGACGAGCACCGCTGCGGGCCGTTCGCCCTCCGGGGTGACCACCCGCGTCGAGCGCAGCACCTGCTCCTCCACCATGCGACCTCCGCCGTCCGGCCCGCTTCAACGTTCTGTTGACGGACATGGTGGGCAGCGCGCCCCGGGACGTCAAGGGCGGTAGGATTCCGCGAAGCGAAAACCTCCTTCCGCGCAGGAGGTGCGGCACCCCCGGGCGCGGCCCGCCGCGAGGTCCGCCACAGGTCCGTCACAGTGGTCCGCCACAGGTCCGCCACGAACGAGGGGAACGCAGGTGCCTGCTGACCGCGCCGGAGGCGTGCAGTCGCTCGCACGCGCCTTCGACCTGCTGGAGCGGATGGCCGACGCGGGCGGCGAGGTCGGGCTGAGCGAGCTGTCGGCCGGCAGCGGGCTGCCGCTGCCGACCATCCACCGCCTGATGCGCACCCTGCTGGACTGCGGCTACGTCCGCCAGCAGCCGAACCGGCGGTACGCCCTGGGCCCCCGGCTGATCCGGCTCGGCGAGAGCGCGTCCCGGCTGCTGGGCACCTGGGCCCGCCCGTACCTCGCCGAACTCGTCGACGCCACCGGCGAGACCGCGAACATGGCGCTGCTCGACGGCGACGAGGCGGTCTACGTCGCGCAGGTGCCCTCGCGGCACTCGATGCGGATGTTCACCGAGGTCGGGCGGCGGGTGCTGCCGCACTCCACGGGCGTCGGCAAGGCACTGCTGGCGCAGCTCCCGGACGAGCAGGTGCGGGCGCTGCTCGGGCGGACGGGGATGCCGGCCGCGACCGAGCACACCCTCACCGACCCGGACGTCTTCCTCACCGCGCTGGAGCGGGTCCGGGCACAGGGCTACGCCGTCGACGACAATGAGCAGGAGGCCGGGGTGCGGTGCCTGGCGGTCAGTGTGCCCGGTGCGCCGACCGCCACGGCGATCTCGATCTCCGGCCCGGCCGGGCGGGTGACCGAGGCGGCCACGGCCGCGATCGTGCCGGTGCTGCGGGACGTGGCCGGGAAGTTGGCGCTCGCGCTGACGACGTGAGGCGCGAAGGCGCGTCCGCGCGGGGAGCCCGTGCCGATGGAGCGCGTGCCCATGGAGCGCGTGCCCATGGAGCGCGTCAACAGGTGCACGCGGGCGCACGATTCAGGGGCGTGGTGGGGCCAGCAACTCGACGGCCTCGCGCAGGGCGTCGAGCGGGGCGGCGAGCGCGCTCACCGAGCCGATCACGGCCACCACCAGGAGTAAGGAGTGGCGCATCCGCTCGCAGTCCGCCGGGTCCGGCACCTGGTCCATGGCCGCGGCCGTCCGTGCCAGCGCGTCGAGTTCGTCCTCGGCGACGGCCCGGTCCGGCAGCGGCCGCCGGTAGGCGATCAGCTCCCGGCGCATCCGGCCGACCGCGGCCGCCAGGCCGGCGCCCAGCCCGCTCCCGGCCGGGCCCGTGTCCGCACCGCCGCACCCGTTGTCGAGCACGCGCGTCTCCCCCACCGCCACGTATGACCCACCCTTGCGTCGAACTGCGCCCGGGCGCCGTCCGGCAAGGGGCGCCCCGGGGCCGATCAGTATTCGCCAACCGGCGTTATTCCGCCACTGAGTTGACGAAATCTGCGCTGATTCCCGTACCCGGGGCGGAACGGCCGGCCACCTCGTGCCAGACGGTGACGTCGAACACGGCTGCGGTGTCCGGGTTCTGACGGGTCGGCAGCTGACGGAACGTCACCAGTGCGGTGACGGTGCCGTCGGCGGAGCGCACGCACAGCCGGGTGCCCGCGCCGAGCGTGGCCGCTTGGACGGAGTCCACGGCGTTCGAGGACTGGCAGGTGGCGGCGGTCCCGGCGCGGCCGGCGTCGATCAGGGCGAGGGTGTCCCGGGAGCGGTCCACGGTGAAGGCGCCGGCGTCCGCGGTCAGCCCGAAGTCGCCGCTGTAGGTGCCGGAGCCGACGGTCGGCGGGTCGGAGCGCAGCGACACCCCGTGGCCGGGCGGCAGCTTCAACTGCTGGTAGACCAGGCCGGTTTCGGGCGGTGAACCGGTGGCGCCGCCACCGGGCGGCGGCGAGGTCGCCCCGGGCGACGGCACCCCCTGGGCGGGCGGCGTCGTCGTGGGCGAGGGCTGCGGAAGGCCGCCCTGCGGCTCCTGGGACCCGACGGACGGCTGCCCGCCGCCCGAGGACAGCGCGACCGCGGCGGTGGCCGCGACCGCGACACAGGCGACCGCGGCCACCACGCCGACCGCCTTGCGCCGCTTGCGCGGCAGAGGCAGCGGCACATGGACGTACGGGGCGCGCGGCCACTGCTGCGGGTGCCACAGGTAGGTGCCCGGCGGACCGGCGGGGGGCGCGGGCGCCGGTACGGGAGCCGGTGCCGGTACGGGCGCCGGTGCCGGTACGGGCGCGGGAGCTGCGGCGTCGGGCCGTACCGGCTGCGGGCGCGCGGCCTGGGACGGCGGCCCGGCCGGGGGCGGGGAGAAGTGCGGCGGGGGTATCGCCGGGAGGATCGCGGCGAGCAGCGGTGCGGGCAGCCAGGACACCGGGCGGGACTCGGGCGCGGCCTGCGCGCACATCGTGGTGATCTGGGCCAGCGAGGGCCGCAGCGCGGGGTCCTTGATCAGGCAGCGGGTGACGATCTCCCGCAGCTGGCCCGGGAGTTCGTTGAGGTCCGGCTCCGCGCTCTGCACCCGGGAGCCGTCGCCGAAGGGCGCGGCGCCGATCGAGGCGTACGCGGCTATCTGCCCGAGTGCGAAGACGTCGGTGGCGGGCCGGGCGGGCTGGCCGGCGGCCTGCTCGGGTGAGCGGAAAGCGGTCGCCTCACCGACCGCGGCGGGTCCGTCCGCCGCGCCGGAAGAGCCCGCGGCCGCACCCGCGCCCGGCTCCGTACCGGTCCCCGGCTCCGTACCTGTGCCCGCGGCCTGTTCGCGCGCCGCAGCGGCGTCCGCGCCCTCGCCCGTGCCCGTACCGGCAGCGGCACCGGCACCGGCACCGGCACCGGCACCGGCACCCGTACCCGTGCTCGCGCCCGCCGGATCGGCGCCTTCCGCGACCCACGCCAGCCCGTGGCCCTTCACCCGGGGACCGTCGCCGGCGAGCAGCACATGCGCCGGCCGCAGCCCGCCGTGCACCACGCCGGCGTGGTGCATCGCCTGGAGCCCCTCGGCGAGCGCGGCGACCAGCCGCAGCACCACCCCGGTGGGCAGCGGCCCCGCGCCCTCGACGGCGGCACGCAGCGACAGCGACGGCACGTAGCCGGTGGCGATCCAGTACCGCTCGCCCTCCCGCCCGCTGCCGACCACCGGCACCGCCCGCGGCCCGGGCACCCGCGCCGCGGCCTGCGCGTCCTGGTGGAAGCGGGCGGCGAAGCCGTCGGCGGTGGTGAGTTCGGGGCGGATCACGGTGAGCGCGACCGGCTGCCCGCCGGGCTCGTAGGCGAGGTAGGTGACGCCCGCGGCGCCCGGCCCGTCCGCGCCGAGGCGCGCGCCGATGCGGTGCCCGGACACGCTCGCCGGGTCCTCGTCGGCGAGAGGTGCGAAGACCGGGCCGCGGAAGTCCGGCCCGAGGTCCTGACCGAAGTCCGGACCGGTGTGCGCTGGCCCCATCAGTCCCCTCAGTCCCCGTTCTTCACCTGGCAACCGCCCCCACCCGCAACAGGGCCAGACGATACCGGAACACGCCGCGCCGAAGGCGCCCTGTTCCGCGGCCGTGACACGCGGGGTATGCAGGACGGATGAACACACAGGGCGAGGTGGCCGGACTGCTGCTGGCGGCCGGTGGCGGGCGGCGGCTCGGCGGGCGGCCGAAGGCGCTGCTGGCCTACCGGGGGCGGCCGCTGGTGGAGCACGCGGTCGCGGTGCTGCGGGCGGGCGGCTGCGGGCCGGTGCACGTGGTGCTGGGCGCGGCGGCGCGGGAGGTGCGCGAGCACGCCGAGTTGGCCGGCTGCGTGCTGGTGGACAACCCGCACTGGGCCGGCGGCATGGGCTCCTCGCTGCGCGCGGGGCTGGCGTCGCTGGCCGCCGCGGCGGCGGAGCCGGGCGGGCCGGTCGCGGCGGTGGTCTGCCTGGTGGACCAGCCGGGGGTGCCGGGCGCGGCGGTGGCGCGGGTGGTCGCGGCGGCCCGGGCCTCCGGGGACCTGCCGTCGGGGCTGGCCGCGGCGGTGTACGGCGGCCGGCGGGGGCATCCGGTGCTGTTCGGCGCGAGCCGCTGGGCGGGGGTGGCGGGCAGCGCGGAAGGGGACCGCGGGGCGCGGACGTATCTGCGCGCGCACGCCGGGCAGACCGTGGCGGTGGAGTGCGGGGACCTCGGCGACCCGGCCGACATCGACACTCCGGCCGACCTGCGGCTGCTCGGCTGAACGGCGGGCCACCCGCACCACAGAACGTTGAACTTCCGCACTGCGAAAACTATGATCCGCTGTGCAGAAGTGAGCGCGCGCCCCGGGTGTGCCCCGGCCCCGTGCCACCCCCGCCTCCCGGAGGAGTGACCCGCATGTCAGCAAGCGCGCCGTCCCCGGCCGCCGTCTCCGCGGCCGCCGGTCCCGTACCCCGCTCGCAGGAGGTGCTGACTCCCGAGGCGCTGACCTTCGTCGCCGAGCTGCACCGGCGCTTCGCCGCCCGCCGCGACGAGCTGCTGGCACTGCGCAGGGAGCGCCGCGCCGAGATCGCCCGCACCGCCACCCTGGACTTCCTGCCGCAGACCGCGCACATCCGCGCGGGCGACTGGCGGGTGGCCGACGCGCCGCCCGCGCTCCAGGACCGCCGGGTGGAGATCACCGGGCCGACCGACCGCAAGATGACGGTCAACGCGCTCAACTCCGGCGCCCGCATCTGGCTCGCCGACTTCGAGGACGCCTCCGCCCCCACCTGGCACAACGTCGTCAGCGGCCAGCTCAACCTGACCGACGCCTACGAGCGCCGGATCGACTTCACCTCGCCCGAGGGCAGGAGCTACGCCCTCAAGGACGCCGCCGAGCTGGCGACGGTGGTGGTGCGCCCGCGCGGCTGGCACCTCGACGAGCGGCACCTGACCGTCGACGGCGAGCCGGTCGCCGGCGCCCTCGTCGACTTCGGCCTGTACTTCTTCCACAACGCGCAGCGCCTGCTGGACCTCGGCAAGGGCCCCTACTTCTACCTGCCGAAGACCGAGTCGCACCTCGAAGCGCGGCTGTGGAACGACGTGTTCGTCTTCGCCCAGGAGTACACCGGCATCCCGCGCGGCACCGTCCGCGCCACCGTGCTGATCGAGACGATCACCGCCGCGTACGAGATGGAGGAGATCCTCTACGAGCTGCGCGAGCACGCCTCGGGCCTGAACGCGGGCCGCTGGGACTACCTGTTCTCGATCGTGAAGAACTTCCGGGACGCCGGCGAGAAGTTCGTGCTGCCGGACCGCAACGCGGTGACGATGACCGCGCCGTTCATGCGCGCCTACACCGAACTGCTGGTGCGCACCTGCCACAAGCGCGGCGCGCACGCGATCGGCGGCATGGCCGCCTTCATCCCCTCCCGCCGCGACCCCGACGTCAACAAGCTGGCCTTCGAGAAGGTCAAGGCGGACAAGGACCGCGAGGCCGCCGACGGCTTCGACGGCTCCTGGGTGGCCCACCCCGACCTGGTGCCGATCGCCCGCGCCTCCTTCGACGCGGTGCTGGGCGAGCGCCCGCACCAGAAGGACCGGCTGCGCGAGGACGTGCACGTCACCGCCGCCGAGCTGATCGACATCGCCTCCCTGGACGCCCGCCCCACCTACGAGGGCCTGCGCAACGCGGTGCAGGTCGGCATCCGCTACATCGAGGCGTGGCTGCGCGGCTCGGGCGCGGTGGCGATCTTCAACCTGATGGAGGACGCGGCCACCGCGGAGATCTCCCGCTCGCAGATCTGGCAGTGGACCAACGCCGGGGTGGTCTTCGAGGGCGGCCGCCAGGCCACCGCGGAGCTGGTCCGGCAGGTCGCCGCCGACGAACTCCTCGCGATCCGGGACGAGATCGGCGAGGACGCGTTCATGGCGGGCAGGTGGGCCGAGGCGCACGACCTGCTGATCCGCACCGCGCTCGACGCGGAGTACGTCGACTTCCTCACCCTGCCCGCCTACCAGCACCTGGTGGGGTGAGCGCGGTGGCGGCGCCGGTGCTGCGCGACGCGACGGCCGCGGATCGGCCGCTGATCTGGCCGTTCCTGCAGCGGATCTGCGCCGAGGGCGAGACGTTCAGCTATCCGGTGGACCTCACGCAGGAGGTGGGCCGCGGCTACTGGATGCTCCCGCCGCCGGGCCGTACGGTCGTGGCCGCCGACGCCGGCGGCCGGGTGCTGGGCACCGCGAAGATGAACCCGAACCAGATGGGCAACGCCGGCCACGTCGCGAGCGCCAGCTTCATGGTCGACCCCGCGCACGCCGGGCGGGGCGTGGGGCGGGCGCTGTGCACGGAGGCGCTGCGCTGGGCGGCCGCGGAAGGCTACCGCGGGATGCAGTTCAACGCGGTGGTGGCGTCCAACACCCACGCGGTGGCGCTCTACCGGTCGCTGGGCTTCGAGGTGGTCGGCACCGTGCCCGACGGCTTCCGGCACCCGCGGCTGGGCTACGTGGGGCTGCACATCATGTACAAGTCGCTCTAGCGCCAGGGCCGCCGCCCGGCGGCAAGGGTCACCGGGCGGCAGTCGTGCGGCGGTTCTTCGGCGGTTCAGACCAGGCCGGCGATCCGGGCCAGGCGGCGGGCCTCGGCGCGGGTGAGCTTCGCGACGGCCTCCTCGTCGACCCGGGTGAGCCGGCCGTCCTCCACCACCGGGCGGCCGCCCACCAGCGACAGGGTGACCGGGGCGGCCGCGCCCAGCACCAGCGCCGCGACCGGGTCGGCGATCGAGGCGTGCCCGACGCCGTCGAGCCGCCACAGCACCAGGTCGGCGAGCTTGCCGGGCTCCAGGGAGCCGATCTCCCGCTCGCGGCCGAGCACTTGGGCGCCGCCGTAGGTGCCCAGGCGCAGCGCCTGCCGCGCGGTGAGCGCCTTCTCGCCGCCGCGCAGCCGGTTGACCAGCAGCGCGTTGCGCAGTTCGGTGTGCAGTTCGCCGGACTCGTTGGAGGCGGTGCCGTCGACGCCGAGGCCGACCGGGACGCCGGCAGTGAGCAGGTCCGGCACCCGCGCGATCCCCGCGGCCAGGCGCGCGTTGGAGGACGGGCAGTGCGCGACGCCGGTGCCGGTGCGGGCGAAGGCCGCGATGTCGGCGTCATTCATGTGCACGCAGTGCGCCATCCACACATCGCCGCCCAGCCACCCGGTGGACTCGAAGTAGTCCGTGGGGCCCATCCCGAACAGCTCGTGGCAGAACTTCTCCTCCTCCAGGGTCTCGCTGCCGTGGGTGTGCAGCCGCACCCCCTTGCGGCGGGCCAGCGCCGCCGCCTCCCGCATCAGTTCGGTGGAGACGGAGAAGGGCGAGCAGGGCGCGACGGCGATGTGCAGCATCGACCCGAAGGACGCGTCGTGGTGGGTGTCGATCGCGGCCTCGGTGGCCGCCAGCGCCTCCTTGGTGGCCTCCACCGCGAAGTCCGGCGGCAGCCCGCCGTCGGACTTCCCGCGGTCCATCGAGCCGCGGGCGGCGGTGAAGCGCACCCCGATCTCGGCGGCGGCCCGGATCTCCGCGCCGAGCAGGTCGCCGGTGCCGCGCGGGAAGACGTAGTGGTGGTCCATGGCGGTGGTGACGCCGCCGCGGACCATCATTGCCAGCGACCCGGCGGCGCCCGCGTACACCATGGGCTCGTCGATCCGGGCCCAGGTCGGGTAGAGCTCCACCAGCCAGTCGAAGAGGTTGCTGTCCTGGGCCAGGCCCCGGGTGAGCCACTGGTAGAAGTGGTGGTGGGTGTTGACCAGGCCGGGGGTGGCCAGGTGCCCGGTGCCGTCGATCCGGCGGGCGACTCCGGCGAGATCGGCGGGCGCGGGCCCGGCGCCGACCGCTTCGATGGTGCGGCCGGCCACCACGACGTGCCCGGAGGCGTACTCGGTGCCGGCGGCGTCCACGGTGGCGATCGCGCAGTTCTCGATCACCAGGCGCGGCTGCGCCGCGCCCCCCGCCGTACCGGTCGGGATCTGCTCTGCCATGCCTCGTGCCCTCTCAGTCCGTCACCGGGATCGCGGCCTGCGCGCCCTCGCGCAGCACGGTGCCCTCGATGAGCCCGTACGGGCGGTCGGCCGCGTAGTACACCTCGTTGTCGTTGGGCAGGCCGAAGGGGGCGAGGTCGACCAGGAAGTGGTGCTTGTTCGGCAGCGACAGCCGTATCTCGTCCACGCCGGGGGTCTGCTCGATGACGCGGGCGCCCATCGCGTACAGGGTCTGCTGGAGGGAGAAGGAGTAGGTCCGGGCGAAGGCCGCCAGCAGGTGGCCGCGCACCCGCGGGTACTGCTCCTCCCAGGCGGGCACCGGCTGGTCGTCGCTGCTCCAGGCGTGCCGCCAGCGGGCGTGGACCTCGGTGGCGAGGATGCGGTCGCGGGTCTCGGCCAGGGTGGTGAACTCGTCCCGGACGAAGCCGTGGAACTCCGAGTCGGTGGTGTTCAGCACCACCAGGTCCTTCAGCCCGGACACGACCTGCCAGCGCTCGCCGTCGTAAGCGGCCTCGGCGGTGCGGGTCTCGCGGGCGTCGCGGACGAAGGAGTGGCCGCTGTCCTGCGGCCCGATCCGGTCCCAGGCGTACTCCTCGACGCGGACCCGGGCGCGGTGGACGGCGTCCTGGCTGCTGACGAAGTGCCGGGCCAGCCGGATCGCGAACGCCTCCGCGGACGCCACGCCGTACTTCTGCGCGAAGGCGTAGACGGTGTTCTTGGTGGCGTCGGTGGTCAGCACGTTGGCGTTGGAGCCGGACAGGTGGACGTCGTCCATCGCGCCGGACAGCGCGATCGACACGTTGAGGTCCTTCAGGTGGTGGGTGGCGCCGTCGCGGACCACCCGCACCACCCGCACCTCGGCCTTGCCGTACTGGTTCTGGCCGAGGCGGGTCAGGCGGGCGGGCGCGGGGCCGGTATCCGGTGCGGTTCCGGCGTCCGGCGCGGGGCCGGTGTCCGGTGCGGTCATGGTGCTAGCTCCCTCGGTATACGGAGTAGCCGTACGGGCTGAGCAGCAGCGGTACATGGTGGTGCTCGCCGGGCGCGACCGCGAAGACGGCCGCCACCTCGGGGAAGAACGCGGCGCGGGCCGCGCCCGCCGGGTCCTGACCGGCCGGTCCGGTGAGGTAGGGCGCGACGGCGAAGCTGAGCCGCGCCTGCACGGCGTGCGCGGGCAGGGCGGGCAGGTCCGCGCAGCGGCCGTCGGCGTCGGTGGCCGAGGCGGCGTGCGCTTGCCAGGGCGCCCGCGGCCCGGTCCTGACCGCCAGTTCGACGCCGACGCCGGCCGCGGGGTGCCCGGCGCTGGTGTCCAGCACGTGGGTGGAGACCGAGGCCGGAGCAGCCTGGCCGGGCAGCGGGTCCTGCGGCACTGCCGTCATACGGGGTCCTCCTCGATGCGGCGGGTGAGCCTGATCCGGTTGATCCTTCCCAGTTCGGCCCGGACGATCTCGCGTTCGGCCGCCGCGCTGTTGCCGATCCGCTCCTTCAGCGCCGCCAGCATCTCGGCGCCGGTGCGGCCGGTGGCGCAGATCAGGAAGACCTGGCCGTGCGCCTGCTCGTAGGCGAGGTTGAGCCGGCGCAACTCGGCCCGCTCGCCGCCGCCGACACCGCCCTGCTCGCGCGCGGACTGCGCGTCACCCGGGGTGGGGCGGCCGATCGGCGGATGGCCGGCCACGGCCTCGCGCAGGTCGGCGGCGGTCAGCGCCGCCATGGCCGCGTCGCTCGCGGCGAGCAGGTCCTCCAACCGGGCGTACGGGCGCCCGGCCGCGACCGCGGCGGCCCACGCCCGGGCGGCGCACACCTCGTGCAGCAGTTCGGCGGCGCGGTCGCGGTCCGCGTTGAACCGGGCCAGACCCGGCGAAGCGCTGGTCGTCACCCTCGCAAACTACGAGCACCCGCACGGGCGCGTCAACAGTTTGTTGAACCCGTCCGCGGATGGCCGATCCACGGCATACCCCGGCGTACCGCGGCTACTTCGCGTCGTGGGCCGCGTCCTGCCGGTTCAGGTAGTTGTAGACGGTGAAGCGGCTGACCCCCAGCGCGGAGGCCGCCGTCTCCACGCCGTGCCGCAGCGCGAACGCACCGCGCTCCTCCAGCACCCGCACCACCGCCTGCTTCTCCCGGCGGCCCAACTCGTCCAGCGGGCCGTGCCGGCGCCGCAGGTCGGCGAGCAGGTGGTCCAGGGAGTCGGCCAGGTGCGGCAGCCGCACCGCGAGCGCCGGCGCGCCCGCCCAGCTCAGCACCACGTCGTCGGCCCCGGCCTCACCGGGCGGCAGCGCCTGCCCGCCGATGGCGTCCACCAGCGGCTGCACGGCGGCGGCGAAGGCGAGCCGCCCGTCGGTGTCGCTCACCGCTCCGCCCCGTCCACCACGCTGACCTGGAGTGATATCCGGGTGGCGCCCGCCTCCGTGGTCCGCCGCAGCAGCTCGCCGACCGCCGCGACCACCGCGTCCCGCTCGCCCTCCGCGGTGTTGCCGAACGGGCCGACCTCGACCGCCGCCAGCGCCCCGCCGGACTCCGCGTCCCACAGCACCTCGCGCGCGGTCAGCGCGTGCGCGGGCGGCTCCGCCAGGTCGAACGGCTCGGTGGTGAACTCCAGTCTCATGCGCACGGCGGCCCCCACGGTATCTGCGGCTCCTTGGGCCCTCCACCGCGGAGGCGGCCCGCAGGCGACCCTAACGGACCCCGCCCCCGGCGTACCGCCGCGCCTACTCCATCCGCTCACTGGTTGCGAAGGAAGGGTCCCAGCGGCGCCGGCTTCCTGCACTATGGGTGCACGACGCCCCGGCCCCCGAACCCGCCGGGGCCGGACAGGAGTTGCGAGCGATGGCTGAGAGCGTGCCGGTGCGCTGCCCCGCCTGCGGGCAGGAGCACGGCTACACCGCCCCGACGTTTCCGTGCGCCTGCGGCAAGCCGCTCGCCCCGCCGGTGCTGGCCGGCGGCGCGCCCGTGCAGGTGGTGCACCGGTCCTGGGACGACTCCTGGGTCCGGCTGCGCTGCCCGGAGTGCGGGCGCTCCGACCAGTGGCCGCAGCCGGAGTTCGACTGCGTGTGCGGGGCGCTGGTGCGGCTGCCGGTCGCGGGCTGCGCCGCCGAGCAGGGCGAGGTGCGGGTGCCGGTGCCGCATGAGGCGGCGCCGGAGCCGACCGGGCAGGTGCCGCCGCCGACCACCCGCCGGCCGCCCTTCCGCCCGGTCACCATCCGCACCGCCCGGGACGCGCTGAGCGCCGCCGCCCAGTACCTGAAGTGGCTGGGCTTCGGGAACGTCCGGCTGGCCGGGGACCGCACCGCCAACGGCATCGACCTGCGCGGCGACGACCTGGTGGCCCAGGTGGACCCGGCGACGCTGCCGACACCGCTGCGGGACGTGGAGTGCCTGTGGCTCAACTGCCTGCACGAGGACGCCACCGGCGCGTTCTTCTCGCTGGCCGGATACGCCCACGACGCGCGGCTGCGGGCCGACCAGCTCGGGGTGCCGCTGTTCGTGCTGGACCTGACCGGCACGCCCCAGCCGGTCAACGACGCCGCCGACCAGCTCACCCGCTCCGGTCCGCACCGGCCCGTGTGACGGCGGCCCGGGCCGGTGCGGCGCGGCTGAGGTATCACTGGTGCGCCGCCGGGGGCGCGGTGAACTCCTCGCGCAGCTGCACCTTGCGCACCTTGCCGCTGACCGTCATCGGGAACGCGTCGAGCACCCGCAGGTGGCGCGGCACCTTGTAGTGCGCGAGCCGCCCGGCGCAGAAGCCGGCGATCTCGTCGAGGGTGGGCGGGTCGGCCGGGTCGCGCGGTATCACGCAGGCGAGGACCTCCTCGCCGTAGCGCGCGTCGGGTACGCCGACCACCTGCACGTCGGAGACCTTCGGGTGGGTGTAGAGGAACTCCTCGACCTCGCGCGGGTAGACGTTCTCGCCGCCGCGGATGATCACGTCCTTGATCCGGCCCACGACGGCGACGTAGCCGTCCTCCCGCATCACCGCGAGGTCGCCGGTGTGCATCCAGCGCCCCTCGTCCACGGCTTCGGCGGTGCGTTGCGGCTCGTCCCAGTACCCGAGCATCACCGAGTAGCCCCGGGTGCACAGCTCACCCGGGGTGCCGCGGGGAAGGGTGATGCCCGAGGAAGGGTCCACGACCTTCACCTCCAGGTGCGGCAGGACCCGGCCGACCGTCTCGGTGCGGTGTTCCAGGTCGTCGTCCCGGCGGGTCTGGGTGGACACCGGCGAGGTCTCGGTCATGCCGTAGCAGATCGACACCTCGGCCATGTGCATCTCCGACATCACCCGCTTCATCACCTCGGTCGGGCACGGCGAGCCGGCCATGATCCCGGTGCGCAGCGAACTGAGGTCGTAGGAGGCGAAGTCGGGCAGGCCCAGCTCGGCGATGAACATCGTGGGCACCCCGTAGAGCGAGGTGCAGCGCTCCTGTTCGACCGCGCGCAGGGTCGCGGCCGGGTCGAAGACCGGGGCGGGGATCACGATGCACGCCGCGTGCGAGGTGATGCCGAGGTTGCCCATCACCATGCCGAAGCAGTGGTAGAAGGGCACCGGCAGGCAGACCCGGTCCTGTTCGGTGTAGCCGACCGTGCCGCCCACGAAGTAGCCGTTGTTGAGGATGTTGTGGTGGGAGAGGGTGGCGCCCTTGGGGAAGCCGGTGGTGCCGGAGGTGTACTGGATGTTGACCGGTTCGTCGCAGCTGAGCGACGCCTCCCGCACGGCGAGGAAGTCGGCGGGCAGGTCGGCGCCGGCGGCCATCAGCTCCGCCCACTGCGGGTCGCCGATGTGCACCACCTCGCGCAACCGCGGGCAGTCGGCGCGGACTTCGGCGGCCATCGCCCGGTAGTCGCTGGTGCGGTACTCGGTGGAGGCGATCAGCACCTCGACGCCGGACTGCCCCAGCACGAACGCCAACTCGTGCAGCCGGTAGGAGGGGTTGATGTTCACCATGATCGCGCCGAGCCGGGCGGTGGCGTACTGCACCAGCACCCACTCCGGGCAGTTGACCGCCCAGATGCCGACCCGGTCGCCCTTGTCCACGCCGTGTGCGGCCAGGCCCCGGGCCAGCGCGTCCACGTCGCGGCCGAACTCGCGGTAGGTCCAGCGCCGGCCGCCGGCGACGTCCACCAGCGCGTCGCGGTCGGGGTGCGCGGCCAGCGCCCGGTCGAGGTTGCGCCCTATCGTGTCGCCGAGCAGCGGTGTGCCGCCGGTGCCGTGGGCGTACGACGGCTGGGCGGGCGTGGTGTCGGCGACGGGCGTGTCGGTGTCGCTCACCGGTGGTCCTCCTCGCGGTATTCGCGGCTGCCGTCGCGTGCGGTCGCCTCGCGCAGCTCGATCCGGCGGATCTTGCCCGAGACGGTCTTGGGCAGGTCGGCGAACTCCAGCCGCCGCACCCGTTTGTAGGGGGCGAGCACCGCGCGGGAGTGCGCGAAGATCGCCTTGGCGGTCTCGCCGTCCGCCGCCCAGCCGGCCGCGAGCACCACGTACGCCTTGGGCACCGACAGCCGCAGGTCGTCGGGGGCGGGCACCACCGCGGCCTCGGCGACGGCCTCGTGCTCCAGCAGCGCGCTCTCCAGCTCGAACGGCGAGATCTTGTAGTCCGAGGACTTGAAGACGTCGTCGCTTCGGCCCACGTACGTGATGTAGCCGTCCGCGTCGCGGTGGCCGATGTCGCCGGTGTGGTAGTAGCCGCCGGCCATCGCCTCGGCGGTGCGCTCCTCGTCGCCCGCGTAGCCGGTCATCAGGCCGACCGGGCGGGTGGACAGGTCGAGGCAGATCTCGCCGTCGTCGCCGGGCTCGCCGGTCTGCGGGTCGACCAGGGCCACCGCGTACCCGGGGGTGGGCCGGCCCATCGAGCCGGCCTTCACCAGTTGCCCGGGCGGGTTGGCGACCTGCACGGCGGTCTCGGTCTGCCCGAAGCCGTCCCGGATCACCACGCCCCACAGCCGGCGGACGTGCTCGATCACCTCGGGGTTGAGCGGTTCGCCGGCCGCGACGGCCTCCCGCGGCGGGTTCGCCAGCGCCCGCAGGTCGGCCTGGATGAGCATCCGCCACACCGTGGGCGGCGCGCAGAAGCTGGTCACCTCGGCCCGGTCCATCTCGGCCATCAGCCGGGCCGCGTCGAACCGGGTGTAGTTGTGCACGAAGACCGTCGCCTCGGCGTTCCACGGCGCGAACAGGCTGGACCAGGCGTGCTTGGCCCAGCCCGGCGAGGAGATGTTCAGGTGCACGTCGCCCGGGCGCAGCCCGATCCAGTACATGGTGGACAGGTGCCCGACCGGGTACGACAGGTGGGTGTGCTGGACGAGCTTGGGCCGGGCGGTGGTGCCGGAGGTGAAGTACAGCATCAGCGGGTCGTCGCCGCGGGTCGGCCCGTCGGGCAGGAAGAGCGGGTCGGCGCGGTAGCCGTCCTCGAAGGCGTGCCAGCCCTCGGGGGCGCCGCCGACCGCGATCCGCGTGTAGTCGCCGGGCACGTCGGCGAACTTGGCGGTGTCGGCGGCGCGGACCACCGCGTGCCGGGCCCGGCCGCGGTCGATCCGGTCGCGCAGGTCGGCGGGGCCGAGCAGCGGGGTGGCCGGGATGGCGACCGCCCGCAGCTTCATCAGCGCCAGCGCGGTCTCCCACTGCTCGGTCTGGTTCCCGAGCATGACCAGCACCCGGTCGCCGGCGCGTACGCCGCGTTCGCGCAGCCAGTTCGCCACCCGGTCGGTCCGGGCGGACATCTCGCGGAACGTGGTGCGCGCCTGGCTGCCGTCCTCCTCGACGATCCACAGCGCGGGGCGGTCGGCGCGCGCGGGATCGGCGGCGATCTCGTCGAACCAGTCCAGCGCCCAGTTGAAGCGGTCCGGCCGCGGCGCGGTGTAGCCGTCGTACGCGGCCCGGTAGTCCGTGCGGTGCCGCAGCAGGAAGTCCCGGGCCTCCCGGAAGGTTCCGGTCGCGTCCGATGCCGCCATGTGTCCTCCTCGTCGACGGACCCCTGAGTAGCATCGTCGGGTAGTGACGTGGGTCTCACTACCCCCGTAAGGGGGTGAGGGGGTGAATGCGGGTGAACGGACGCGGCGAGTCGGTCGAGGTGCGTGCTGCGCTGCTGCGGATGCGCAGGTCGGGGCTGCTTCCGGTGTCGTTCGGCGGGCTGGTGCCGGGCGGCGGCGGGCTGCCGGCCGGGTACGGGGCGCGGCAGTTCCGGATCAGCGAGCTGGCGGGCACGGCCACCGAGTCGCTGCGCGGCCTCGCGATCACCACCGGCAACGGCCTGGGCGGCAAGACGCTGGCGATGGGCCGCCCGTACGCGGTCACCGAGTACCGCGAGTCGCGGGTGATCAGCCACGAGTACGACGCGGCGGTGGCCAGTGAGGGCCTGCGGTCGGTGCTCGCGGTGCCGATCGTGGTGCAGCGGCGGGTGCGCGGGGTGCTCTACGGGGCGCTGCGGCAGCCGTTCGCGCTGGGCGACCGGCCGCTGAACGTGGCGGTGGACGCGGCGCGGGAGCTGGAACAGGCGCTGGTGATAAGGGACGAGGCGCAGCGGCTGCTGTCCCTCGCGCAGGCGCCGGTGTCCGCGGACCCGCGGGCGTGGGAGGAAGTGCGGGAGGCGCACGCGGAGTTGCGGGCGCTGGCGGGGAAGGTGCCGGACCCGCGCCTGCGGGACGAGCTGCTGGGGGCGTGCACCCGGCTCGCGGCGGCCGGCGCGGCGCCGCCGGCCGCGCGGACCGGGCCGGCGCCCGGCGCCCCCCGGTTGACCCCGCGCGAACTCGACGTCCTCAGTGCGATCTCCTCCGGCGCGACGAACGCGGCGGCTGCCGCCCGGTTGCGGCTGCGGCCGGAGACCGTCAAGAGCTATCTGCGCTCCGCGATGCGCAAACTGGGCGCGCACACCCGCCTGGAAGCGGTGGTCGCCGCGCGGCGCGCGGGCCTCCTGCCGTAAGGGCGGCGCGTACTTCCCCCGCGGCGGGGGAAGCGGGCGGCCGCGACCCCGAAAACCCACCGGACGCGGCGCCGCTGACGGCCTACGCTCACGCGGAAGGCCCCCTGCCCTGAATGGAGTTCGCCGTGTCCGTCGACCGTCTGCTCGGCTTCGCCGGGATATCCCTGGTGCTGGTGCTGATCCCCGGCCCCAGTGTGCTGTTCGTCCTCGGCCGGGCACTGGCGCACGGCCGCCGCACCGCGCTCGGCAGCGTCGTGGGCAACGCGATCGGCGCGTACCTGCTGGCGGCGGCCGTGTCGCTGGGCCTGGGCGAGGTGATGGCGACCTCGGCGGCGGTCTTCACGGGCGTGAAGCTGGTGGGCGCGGTCTACCTGGTCTTCCTGGGCGTCAAGGCGTGGCGCCACCGCGCGGACCTGGCGACGGCGACGGCGACGGCCGTGCCGCAGGCGGGCGCGGAGCCGGAACCGGGCGCGGAGCCGGAACCGGGCGCGGGCGCGGCTGCCGGTGTGCAGGCCGGTGCGGCGAGGGTGCCGGGGCGGGCCCGCAGTGACGCGCGCACCCTGTGGGAGGGCTTCGTCGTGGGCGTGACGAACCCGAAGACCTGCATCTTCTTCGCCGCTGTGCTCCCGCAGTTCGTGAACCGGGAGGCGGGCGGCGTGCACGAGCAGATGCTGCTGCTCGGGCTGGTCTTCACCGTGCTCGCCCTGGTCTGCGACAGCGCGTGGGCGCTGACCGCGTCGGCGGCCCGCACCTGGTTCGCCCGCTCGCCGCGCCGCATGGCGGCCATCGGCGGCACTGGGGGCCTGGCGATGATCGGGCTGGGCGTGGCGGTCGCGGCGACCGGCCGCGCGGACTCCTGAGCCGTACGCCGCAGAGCCGCGCCCAGGGCACGGCGGCGAGCCCGGGGCCCGGCGGAGCGCACAGCACGCTGACAGTCAGACGCCGCGGCTCCGGGCCGGGGTTGAGCCGGGAAGCTGTGAGCAGTCGCACACCCCGGCAGGCAGCGAAACGTTTGCGTTTCGATATTTCGCGTCGTACGGTCGATCGAGTACGTCAGAGTACGAAACCGTTTCGTTCCTCCTCGCGGTTCGCCGCCCGTCCCTCTTCCAGGAGTCACTTGCCATGTCGACTCATTCCCCGGCCGACCTGAACGTCGGCGACCCGGCACCGGGCAGCCCGGTCGCCCTGGACAAGCCGACTCCAGGGGCACCCTCGTCACACCGCTGGTGGGTCCTCGCGGTGATCGCGATCGCGCAGCTCATGGTGGTGCTCGACGCGACCGTCGTCAACATCGCGCTGCCCTCCGCGCAGGAGGCGCTCCACTTCAGCGACGGCAACCGCCAGTGGATCGTCACCGCCTACTCGCTGTCCTTCGGCAGCCTGCTGCTGCTCGGCGGCCGGCTCGCGGACCTGATCGGCCGGAAGATCGTCTTCCTCACCGGTGTCGTCGGCTTCGCCGCCGCCTCCGCACTGGCCGGCGCCGCCCCGAACTTCGCGGTGCTGGTCAGCGGCCGCGCCCTCCAGGGCCTGTTCGGCGCCCTGCTCGCCCCGGCCGCCCTGGCCCTGCTGAACACCACGTTCACCGACGCCAAGGAGCGCGCCAAGGCGTTCGGCATCTACGGCGCCATCGCCGGCGCGGGCGGCGGCATCGGCCTGCTGCTCGGCGGCGTGCTCACCGAGCACCTCAGCTGGCGCTGGACGCTCTACGTCAACCTGATCTTCGCCGTCGTCGCCTTCTTCGGCGGCATGGCGCTGCTCCGCAAGGGCGCCCCGGCGATCCGCCCGCGGCTGGACGTGCCCGGCACCGTCCTGGTCACCACCGGCCTGTTCAGCGTCGTCTACGGCTTCTCCAACGCCGACAGCCACGACTGGGGCTCCCCGCTGACCTGGGGCTTCCTCGCCCTGGGCGTGGTACTGCTGGCCGCCTTCAGCTGGTCGCAGACCCGCGCCGCGCACCCGCTGCTGCCGCTGCGTGTGGTGCTCGACCGCAACCGCGGCGCGTCGTTCGCCATCCTCGGTATCGCCGGTATCGGGATGTTCGGCGTCTTCCTCTTCCTGACCTACTACCTCCAGCTGTCGCTGCACTACACCCCGGTGAAGACCGGTCTGGGCTTCCTGCCGATGATCGGCTCGCTGATGGTCGCCGCCCAGCTCGCGACGAACACGCTGCTGCCGAAGTTCGGCCCGCGGCCGATCGTGCCGGTGGGCATGGCCTTGGGCGCGGTCGGCATGGCCTGGCTCACCCAGCTCGACCTGAGCAGCACCTACGCGGCGAACGTCCTGCCGCCGCTGATCGTGATCGGCTTCGGTATCGGCCTGGCGATGCCGACCGTGATGAGCGTGGCCACCTCCGGAGTGCGCGCCGACGACGCCGGTGTCGCCTCCGCGGCGGTCAACACCATGCAGCAGGTCGGCGGCTCGATCGGCACCGCGCTGCTGAACACGCTGGCCGCCAGCGCCGCGACCGCCTACGTCACGGACCACGCGACCAGCAACCCGCCGAGCAACCTGGTCCTGGCCCACGCCCAGCTGCACAGCTACTCGACGGCCTACTGGTGGTCCGCGGCGTTCTTCGCGGCCGGCACCGTGCTCGCGGCGCTGATGTTCCGCAGCGGCCGCGCGGACCTGTCGACCGAAGGCGACGCCGTGGCCGTGCACATGTAGCCGCGGCACCCCCGACACCCCGGCGCGAACCGAGCGGAAGCAGCCGGGGAAGCCGGGGGGCCGACGACCGGGTCATCGTGGGGACGGGACACCCGGCCGCCGAGCCCCCCGACGCCGACCACCGCCCCGCCCGTGCGGCACCCCCGTGCGCACCGCCGGGGCGGTGGCCTGCTCATACGGCTACGGCCCCGCCCCTGCCTCACGTAGAGGCGGGGCGGGGCCGTATCCATAGGAGCGATCCCGGCGTACGGCGCTGAGCAGGCGCCCGCCACGTCCGGCTCCGGGGGCTGCCACGTACGGGGTGTGACGGCACCGCGAGAGCCGGGAGACCGCTCGGCCGCAGGTGCGGGCGGGCCGTGCCCACACTGCCGCCAGTCCACTTACGAGCGTCCACTCGTAACGCCAGCACCCTAATGAGGTGCCTGCGCCGCCGTCAAATACGTTGCCGGACCGCGGTGTTGCCCCGGCCGATCCGGCGTCCGGCAGCCCGCGGGGCGGACGGTCCGGACGCTCCGCGCAGTGACGTTGCGCACGTCCGACCCGTCACCGCCGAGCCGCGCAGTTCACCCGTTCGGACCGCCGCCGCCCACCGGGGCGGCCACGGGCGGCCGGCGCCGGCGGGTTCCTGCCTGGTCACCGGCCGTGGGCGCCCCCGGGTCGTACACCTGTCCGGCTCCACCCCGCCGCCCGTCCGCGCCGCCGGCGCCCGCCGGTCCGGCGGGGACGCGGCGGCCGCGCCGGGTTACCGTGAAGCCATGCACGTGAGCCAGCACCAGCCGTCCGTCGCCGGTGGCGCCGAGGAGTCCGACGGGGCGACCGGCCGAGCGCTCTACGTACCGATCCGGCGCGGTCCGGCCGGCGCCGTCGTACGGCTGTGGCGTACGCCCTTCGGCACCCGCACCGCGGTCGCCTTCACCACCGACCGGCGGCTGCGCTCGGTCCTCGGGCCGACCCAGCCCTGGATTCGGCTCTCGGAGTCCGCGCTGCGCCGCCTGGCCGAGCCGCTCGGCGCCCGGCACGTCACGATCGACCCGGTCCTCACCGCGCGGCCCCCGGCCTCCTGGGGCGCGCCCGACCCGGCCGGGCCGCGCACGGCGCCGCACTCCGCCCGCGGCACCCGCCCCGTCTCCCCCGCCTGACCCGGCACCCGGCGCCCCCGGGCCCGGCCCTGGGCGGGCCGGGCCGAGGGCCGGGCCCAGGTCAGGTGCAGGTCAGGGTCGGCGCTGCCCAGTCGCCGTGGTCGTTGCCGTTCCCGTCACCGGCGTCGCCCACCACCAGGTCGACCACTTCGGCGCCGGTGACGTCCACGTCGATCGGCACGGCTGCCTGCTTTCCGCGCAGGGTCGGCGTGGTGACCAGGGTCTTCCCGTCGGCGACCACCGAGAAGGTGACCGTGCCCGCACCGCCCGTCTCGTCGTCGACCCCGACGTCCGCGGTGAGGCGGGTGCAGCGGCCGGCGAGGTAGAGCTGCACGTCGCTGACCGCGTTGGTGCCCAGGCCCTTGGCGGAGGCGACGCCGTCGATGCTGATCGGACGGCCGTCCCCGGCCGCCTGCTCGCCGACGCTGGTGTCGCGCTCCACCGGCCCCCAGCCGTTGGTGGACGACAGGAACACCAGGTCGCTCACGGCGCTCGTCCCGGCCGGCGGGGCCGCCGGGACCGCGGCGACGACCCGCTCGTCGGAACTGGCCGCCTCGCGTCCGCGCTGGACGTAGTGCGTGGTGGCGGTGAGCACCGCGGCGGAGGGCAGGGTGCCGTCCGGCGGCCGGACCTGCCAGGTGACGGTCGCCGACCGGCCCGGCGCGAGGCGCGCGGGCAGCCCGGCGCCGACGGCCGTCGCGCTCCACCCGTCGGGCACACCCAGCGAGGCGGTGAGGCCCGTGGCCGCCGGCTGCCCGGCCGGCACGCGCACCGTCGTGGTGGCGGCGAACGCCGTACCGGACTTCACGTCGTCGGGCACGTCGAGCGCGGTGGTGAGGCCGGGGACGGCCGGCATCGCGTACTTCGCCGGGTCGTAGCCGGGGCTGGTGTTCTGCCGGACCTTCAGCGACGAGGCGTAGCTGCCGTAGTCGGTGAGCGCGACCTTGCCCAGGCCGCCGGTGCTGCCGTCCAGGTTCCACACCGCGATGGCGATGGAGTTGTCGCCGTCGGGGTTCAGGATGCCGTTCGGCACCGGGAACGAGTGCTGCGGGCCGAGGTAGTTGACGTAGTTGCCGACCTGCCAGCCGTTGACGAAGATCGTGGCGCGGTACTTGCGCGACGGGTCGTCGGTGAAGGTCAGCCCGAGCGAGGTGTCCTGGCCCTTGGGCAGGTTCAGCCGGGCGTCGGTGCGGTACCAGGAGACGCCGGGCCGGGTGTCGGTCGCCGGCAGGGTGGTGTTCGACCACGACGCGTCCGGGTAGCCCGGCAGCGACCAGCCGGCCCGCTCGCCGTAGAGGCCGCCGGTCGACAGGGTGCCGCGCACCGGGTCGATCAGGTCCTCCCCGCCCCGCACGCCCTGGAGCCGCCAGGTGACGGGGGTCAGCGGCGCGCCGATGAGGGCGGCGCTGGTCAGGCCGCGCGCGGACTTGTTGCCGTTGGACGAGTTGTAGTCCTCCTCGTGGCCCATGTTCACCGTCAGCACGGACACGACGTTGTCGCCGGTGGGTTTCAGCGCCCCGGCCGGGAAGGTGAAGTCGGCGCTGCCGGTGGTGGAGCTGCCGAGGAAGGTGCCGTTGAGCCAGGCGGAGAACGCCTGCGCCCCGCCGCCGGAGTCGGAGACCAGGTGGATGCCCTTCTCACCGTCGGCGGTGTGGAACCGGCCGCGGTACCAGGTGTTGCCGGTGTGGAAGCCGTAGTCGTCGGCGTAGAGCACCGGGAGCGAGGTGATACCGGAGGAGCTGGTGGTGGTCGACTTGTCGGCCGTCTGCCAGCTGGAGTCGTCGAAGCCGGGCGCCGACTCCGGGGACTCCTCGGCGTGCTTCCAGTTGGTCAGCTCCGGCAGCTTCACCGGGGCGGCGACGGGGATGGTGCCGCTGCGGCCGGCGGCGCCCGCGGTGGCCGTGGCGCCGCCCAGCGGGCGGCCGTTCCAGGTGACGCGGTCGGCGGAGGTGAAGACCTCGATGTCCTTGTCGTCGCCGTTGTCGCCGGTCAGGGCGACCGTGCGGCCGCCGTCCTGGCTGGTCGCGGTGCGCAGCAGGTGGCTGCCGCGGACCAGGACCGGCCCGGTGGCGGTGTCCTGCCGCCAGAAGGTCTCCGCGGTCGGCTTGTCGCCGACGAGCAGCAGGCTCGGCCGGGAGCCGCCGCCGCTGATGCCGATCCGGATCAGGCCCTGGTGCGTGTAGTTCAGCCGCAGGTCACCGGTGGCGGCGTCCCAGGTCGTGGTGACCTTGCCGCCGGTGCTGGTCACGGTCGGCCGGGAGGTGTAGCGCAGCACCGTCTCGCCGTCGCTGCCCGCGTCGCCGTACAGCACCGAGACGTCCCGGCCGCCGATGGTCGCGGTGGTCATGATCTCGGAGGTGGAGTACTGGAGCCGGGAGTCGCCGAGCCGGTAGTCGGCGACGATGACGTGCGAGTCGCGGCCGTCCAGGGTGATCGCGGTGCCGGGCTGCTGCGGGACCACCGGGTAGGTCGGCACGGCGGTGGCGGCGGTGGGCACGTCGATGGCGTCGATGGAGACGAAGTCGTCGGTGGAGCCCGCGGCGTGGCTGCCTGCCACCACGATCTTCAGCGTGTGCGCGCCGGCGGCCAGTCCCGTCTTCTGGAAGACCACCGCCTGGTTCTCGCTGCCGGAGTCGTCGACGGTCGCGACCTTGGCGCCGTCGAGGTAGACGTCGGCGTAGCCGTGGTTGTCGGTCTTCGACCCGATCCAGCGGACCGCGGTGCCGTCGAAGGGCACGGTGACCGAGTCGCCGGCGGTGCGGGAGAACGTCTCGGTGTTCTTGTAGTCGCCGCCGGTGTAGCTCTGGTTCGCCACGTGCGACCAGCTGCCGGTGTACTGAAGTGCGGAGTCGGGGTCGTCCCAGGTGTAGCTGGTGTCCGTGACGGGCTTGGCGTTGAAGTCCAGCGCGATGTGCGTGGTGTCGACGGCGGTGGACGTGGAGTCGGCGTGCCGCAGCACATGGAACTGGGTGCCGGTGTCGGGGTTGCGCCGGGCGGTGTCCACGACCGAGGTGTCGTCCGGTGGTGCGGCCTTGATCGGGTCGGTCTTCGTCAGCGGGGCCACGGACTGGGTGAAGTACCCGATGAGCTTGTCCTCGTCGTACTTCGGGTCGAGCTGGCGGGTCTCGCGGATCGCGGCGCCGTAGTCGTAGGAGGTGTAGTTCTCCGGTTCGCCGAGCCAGCCCCAGTTGGTGCCGCCGTAGGTCATGTAGAAGCTCTGGGCGGTGGCGCCGACGGCGATGTTCTGCTTGTAGAACACGTCGGCGAACTTGTCGTCGATGAGCTGGGCGCACTTGTCGTAGCCCGGGCCGCCCCACGGGTCGAAGGCGCCGCCCTGGAACTCCGGGGTGTAGAGCGGCTTTCCGGCCGGGTGGTCGTAGCTGATGTCGGGGACGCCGTTCCACTTCGCCGGGTTGGAGCAGTTGAAGCCCTGCGGGTAGGAGTCGGGGCCGTCCACGTCCAGGGCGCCGGTCCCGGAGTTGAAGGTGCCGTTGTTGTTGCCGGTGAGCGGCACCGTGATGCCGTCGGCGCGGGCCTTGTCCTCCAGGTGCTGCATGTAGGCGCGGGCCGTCGCGGACCCGTCGTAGTACTCGTTCTCGACCTGGTACGCGATGACCGTGCCGGTGCCGTTGGTGAGCTGGTGCCGGGCGAGGATGCGGTCGATCTGCGTCAGCCACTCGTCGGCGTACTTCAGGAACTGCGGGTCGTCCGTGCGGTTCTTCTCGTCCTTGGTGGTCAGCCAGCCGGGCAGCCCGCCGCCGTCGACCTCGGCGTTGATGTACGGCGCCGGGCGGGCGATCACGTAGAGGCCGGCCTGCTGCGCCATGTCGAGCAGCTTGTCGACGTCTCGCACGCCGGTGAAGTCGTACACGCCCGGCGCGGGCGAGTGGTAGCCCCAGTCGAAGTACAGGGAGGTGGCGTTGAACCCGGCGGCCTTCATCTTCTGGAAGATGTCCAGCCACAGGTCGGGGCTGGGCAGCCGGAAGTAGTGGAACTCGCCGGACCACAGGTAGGTGCGGGTGCCGTCGACGAGGAAGGAGTAGCCGTCGAAGGTGACGGTGTGGGGTGTCGCCGCGGCGCCCTTGGCAGCAGCGGGTACGGCGCCGGCGCGGTCGGCGCTCGCGGCGGCGGCCGTGTGCGCGGCTCCCGCCGCCATGGCGGGTGCGGTGGTGCCCGCGGACAGGGCGATCGCCATGGCCGCGGCGAGCCCGGCCCACCAGCGCCCTGTCCTGCGCCGCCCTGATCTGCCGGAACCTGCGTCGCCCGGGTGACTTCGCACTGCGGCCTCCACGCTCTCGGAAGAGTCAACTCCCAACAGAACCAACCGGAGTCGAACAATAAGAGCGGCTTCATGGCCGCACAATAGGCAGCACACAGGAACCCCTCGGGGCGGGCCGGGTGCGCGGGGGGTCAGCGGCGGGGCAGGGTCAGCGGGCGCGCTGGAACGCCCGGCCCTCGTCGGTGATGACGGGGCCGGTGTGGAACAGGCCGGTGCTGGGGGCGCCGTCCTTGGCCGGCAGGCCGAACCAGGCGTAGCGCTGGAGGTAGGGCAGGCCGTCGAGCATGGTCGTGGCGGCGGTCAGGAAGGCGGCCTGCTGCTGGTCGCTCGGGTAGCGCGCGCTGCCGCCGGAGAAGTCGGTGAGCGCGAACTCGGTGAGCCAGATCGGCTTGTGGTAGCGGTCGTGGACGGCCTGGAGGTAGGACTTCAGCTGGGCGACGGCGTCGGGCGTGGTGAAGTCCCCGCCGTACCAGTGCAGGGTGATGAAGTCGACGCGGTAGCCCTTCTGCCGCGCGCCGGTCATGAAGCGGTCCAGCCAGCCGCCGGCGGTGTCCGCGCCGTAGGCGACCGCCGGGCTGCCGAGCACTTTCCCGGCGGACTCCAGCTTCGGCCACAGCGCCAGGGCCTGGTCGACGGTCATGTTCGACTGGCCTGACATGTCGGGTTCGTTGAAGCCCAGCAGGTAGGGTCCGGCCGCCTTCGCCTGCGCCAGCGCCGTGGAGGTCGCGCTGTCCGCGCCCCAGATCATCGGGACGAAGCCGGGGCCGCTGATCCCGTCGTGGGCGGTGGACCAGGTGTAGTACCAGCTCGCGCCGGACCGGGCGAGCGCGGCGTCGACGCCGTCGAAGGTCCACACGCCCACGCCCTTGCGGGAGGACGTGGCGGGCGCGGCGGGCGGCGCCGCGGGAGCCGGGGCGCGGGTGGCGGCCTTCGGGGTGGGTGTACGGGTGGCGGGGGCGGTGGTCGTGGGGGTCGCCTTCGGCGGCGTGGTCGGTGCCGAGGTGGTGGGGGTGCGGGTCGCGGTGGCCCGCGCCGTGGTGGCGGCAGGGGCGGGCGCGGCGTGGGCGGCGGGCGCCGCCGAGTCGGTGGCCAGATGCACCGCGAGCAGGGCGCCCGCCGCGACGGCCGCGACCGCGGTGACGGCGGCGGCCGGGACGGCGACGGGCCCGTGCAGCAGGCGCGGCCGCAGCCGGTGGGCTCCCCGGTGCGCACCGCTCCGCTGTGGGGGGTGGGGGTGCGGAGCGGTGCGCTGGGTGGGGGGTGTGGGGGGTTCGGGGCTCGCGGGGGTCGCTGGGGCCGCGGGGGCTGTTGCGGGCAGCGGCGGCGGGCCGGCGTGCACAGCGGCGAGCGAGACCGGCAGCGGCAGCAGCGGCAGCCCGCTGAGCAGGCGCTCCATCGGCAGCAGCGCGGAGCCGGGCCGCCCGCACACCGGGCAGCGCCGGATGTGCCGGGCGAACCGCTTGCGCCACAGCGGGCTCGGCACGCCGTCCCAGGAGCCGGTCATCTCGCGCAGGTCCGGGCAGGGTTCGGCCGCGCCCAGCGCCCGCACCACGATCCGCGAGGTCTCCAGTTGCTCCTTCATCCGCTGGACCTTCACCGCGGCGTGCTGCCGGGTGAGCCCGAGCGCGTCGGCCAGTTCGGCCCGGCCGATGTCGCCGGTCTCCTCCAGCCACCACAGCGCCAGCAGCGTACGGTCGTCGTGGTCCAGCCAGCGGGTCGCCTCGGCGATCTCCCGGCGCTGGTCGGTCAGGCCCAGCCGCAGGATCGTCACCGACGCGAAGTCCGAGGCGGGGTCGGCCACCAGCTCGGCCGCGTCCAGGTCGGTCCGCTGGTGCCAGGACGCCTTCCTGGCCTGCTCCCGGTCGCGCACCTGCCGCACCGCGATCGCCACCAGCCAGGACCGGAAGGCCGCCGGGTCGCGCAGGTCCGCCAGGCCCCGCACCACCCGCAGCAGCGTCTCCTGCACCACGTCGTCCACGTCGTCGTGGCCGTCCAGCGCCCGGCCGACGATGTTGTAGACCAGCGGCAGACACTGCGCCACGAGCCGCTCCAGCGCCCGCTCGTCCCCGTCCCGCGCCGCGGACACCATCGCCGGGTCGGGCCCGCTCCGATCGCCTGCACGCATGCGTTCCGCCGTTCTGCTGTTCCGCTGGTCCGGTGTTCCGGTGTTCCGTCGTTGGACCGGGCTGGGTGCCCGCACCACAGGAGACCGCCACCGCCCGCCCCCGATAACAAAAACTTTCCCGCGCCCACGGTGAAAAGCCCGCCGCTCCCCCGGTGCCTGCGGCGGCACTCGACGTCAAGTCCGCTTGAGGCACGAGGCTGACCGGCATGGCGTCCGCCGGACCGGAGCGGGTGCTGCCCGGACCGTATCGTGCGTGGCCGGCCGGCCGGGCGTTCCGGCGGCCGATGCCGGTGTTCACGCGGCGGCTGGTGGTGACCGACGCGGCGCTGCGGGCCGTACCGCGGTGGGCGTTCGGCGGGAGGGGCGAAGGGTCAGGGGTGCGGCCGGAGTTGGGGGACGGGCTGGAGGAGGGCGCGGCGGGTCGCCGCCCGGGTCCAGGCGGCGGTCTCGGCCGCGTCGGCGCACGCGGGGTCCCAGAGGCGGACGGTGAGGTCGCCGGGGAGTTCGTGGACGCGGCCGCGCAGGTCGCGCAGCACCCACACGGTGGAGCGCTTGGGCCGTACCGGCATGCCGACGACGGGGCCGTTGGGGGTGTCGGCCTGCCAGACCAGCGCGCGGGTGAGCGGTTCGAAGAGCGGGTCGTCGAGGTGGGCGGCGATCCAGCGGGCCATGGGCCGGCCGGGGTCGGCGTGCCGCAGCTCGGCGAGCAGGCCCAGGTGGGCGGCCATGTCGGCGCGCAGGGCGGCGAGTTGGGTCTGCAAGGCGGTGTGCAGCGCCGGGTCGCCGTGGCGGATCTTCGACGGGGGGTGGGCCAGGTGGCGGCCGTGCGGGTTGCGGAACTCCAGCCGCACGTCTCCGTCGGCGCGGACCCGGAAGACGGCGGTGTACGGGCCGGCCGGCACCTGGAGCGTGCGGCGGCCGTCGGCCGGCGGCAGGTGCGCGAGGCGGGCCTTGGCCTCGGTGGCGGCGCGGACCGCCGAGGCGGGCGCGCCCGTCAGCAGGCGGCGGTGCCGGCCGGGCGCCGGGTCGCGGGCCAGCGCGGCGAGTGCGGCCAGGCCCCCGCGCAGGAAGAGCGCGGGGCCCGCGCCGCTCGGCCCGCGGTCCACCGCGAGCAGGGCCTCACCCAACTCCCGTACGGCCTCCGGGTCGTTGCTGACGCAGGCGGCCCAGGCGAGCCCGGCCAGCAGCCACCCGGTGCGCTCGCCGATCAGCCCGCGGTGGAGCTGTGCGGCGTGCTCGCAGTCGGCGGGCTCGCCACGGGCGGCCCGCAGCAACCGCCGTACGGCGCGGCGGGTTTCGGGCGAGTCGTGCAGCAACTCCCCCATGCCGCCGAGCCAGGTGTAGGAGGGCCGCACGCTCGTCACGCGGCTGAGCCGCTCCAGCAGGTCGAGCGCGGGCGGCCGGTAGAGGTCGGTGCCGAGCTCGCAGCGGGCCGCGGCGGCGAAGGGGTCGCCGTGCGGCAGGAGGGCGTCCACGTCGTAGGGCAGGCCGAGCAGGGCCCGCAGCCGGTCCAGGAAGGCGCCTGGCGCGGCCGGGTCGGACACCGGAGCCTCCGGTGCGCGGCCGTCGGCGGGTCCAGGGGCCTCGCCCGGGGTCCAGGCCGCGGTGCGGCAGCCCATCCGCACGGTGAGCGCGGTGCGCAGATACGACACGAACGGCGCGCGCGCCTGCTCGGGCAGCTCCTCCAGTGCGGCCAGCGGCAGTTGGAGGGAGCGCTCGCCGTCCGTCCAGGTGCCCGCCGGCCGCGGTCCCTGGAGGGTGCCGGACAGCGCGGCGCGGAACAGCTCGTGCACCTGCGCGGGCCGCCACCCGCACTGCGCCGCCGCGAGCGCCTGGCCGACGTACCACTCGGCGTCGGCCGCGCCCAGCCCGCCGCGCTCCTGCTGCAACCGCAGGGCGACACGGCGCCGTTCGTGCGCGGGCAGCCGGGCCACGAGCGCCGCGCAGTGGTCGAAGGGCGGCGCGCCGCCCTTCGCCCGGTCCGGCTGCCGCCGGTTCGCCCGCTCGTCCTTCCCGGCCGCCTTGAGCAGGGCGCGCGCTAGCCGGGCCGGCCGCAGCGGGTCCTGCGGCTTGCCGTGCAAGGTCCGCGGGAAGAGCCTTCCTTCGTACGGGAGTTCGCCGCGCCGCCAGATCACCGCTCGCCCTCGCCTTCGTCTCCGCCCGGGTCTTCCCCTTCGCCCGGGTCATCGCCCTCGCCCGGGTCTGCGCCTTCCCCTGTGCGCCCCGCTCCCGCATCCCCCGCGCCACACCGCCTCGCGGACCGTTTCCGTCCGCAAGCCCCCGTACCGTGGCGCCCATGGTCACCGAACCGGTCAGCCGGCGCACCCTCAACCGGACCCTCCTGTCCCGCCAACTCCTCCTGGAGCCGGCCGACATGGGCCCGGAGGACGTCGTCTCCCACCTGCTGGGCCTCCAGTCGCAGAACGCCTCCTCCGCCTATCCGGGGCTGTGGACCCGCCTGGCCGCCTTCGACTTCGCCGCGCTCGGCCGCCTGCTCACCGAACGCCGCGTCGTACGGCTCGCGTTGATGCGCGACACCGTGCATCTGGTGACGGCTGCGGACGCCCTGCGGTTGCGGCCCTGGCTGCAACCGGCCCTCGACCGCGGGCCGCGCTCCGCCCCCTGGGTCGCCGGGCTCACCGGGGTGGACCGGGCCGAGCTGATCGCCGCCGGGCGCTCGGCGCTGGCCGAACAGCCGCTCGGGCCTGGCGAGTTGAAGGAACTGCTCGGGCCGCGCTTCCCGGCCGCCGACCCCGCCTCGCTCGTCACCGCGCTGCGCTGCTGGGCGCCCCTGGTCCAGGTGCCGCCGCGCGGCGTGTGGGGGGTACCCGGCGGGCTGCGGTACGCCTTCGCCGACGACTGGCTCGGCGCACCGCTCGACGCCGACCCGGACCCGGCCGGTCTGGTGCGCCGCTACCTCGCGGCCTTCGGGCCCGCCGACGCGGCCGACATGCAGAAGTGGTCCGGGCGCACCGGCCTCAAGCAGCTCTTCACCGCACTCGACCTGCGCACCTACCGCACCGAGGACGGCCGGCTGCTGTACGACCTGCCCGACGCCGCGCTCACCGACCCCGACACGCCCGTCCCCGCCCGCTACGTCGCCGACTTCGACAACCTCCTGCTCTCGCACACCGACCGCACCCGCATCCTCGGCGACGTGCCCAAGTCCCGGGTCATCTCCGTCAACGGCCTGGTCAGCGGCACCGTCCTGGTGGACGGCTTCGTCGCCGGCACCTGGCGCTTCACCCGCGACAAGGCCACCGTCACGCTCGCCGTCACCCCCTTCGCACCGCTGCGCCCCGCCGACCGCGACACCCTGGAGGCCGCGGGCCTGCGCCTGCTCGCCGCCGCCCACGCCGCCACCCCGCCCGACCTGCGCACGGTCCGCTTCACCCCGGCGTAGGACGCGTCCGCGAAGCCCCCCGGGACGTCGCGGGCGCACCGCCTGGACGCCGGGTCAGGCCACCGCGTGGATGGGGCGGCCCGAGTCACGGAGGGGGCGGCCGGTGGCGCCGTAGCGCAGGGCGACGATCTCGGCGGCGATGGACAGCGCGGTCTCCTCGGGGGTGCGGGCGCCGAGGTCGAGGCCGATCGGGGAGCGCAGCCGGGCGAGGGCGGCTTCGGACAGCCCGGCCGCGCGGAGCCGGTCGAGCCGTTGGAGGTGGGTGCGGCGCGAGCCCATGGCGCCGACGTAGGCGAGCGGCAGGCGCAGCGCCCGCTCCAGCAGGGGCACGTCGAACTTCGCGTCATGGGTCAGGACGCACACCGCGGTGCGCGGGTCGATCCGCCCGGCGGCAGCCTCGGCGTCGAGGTAGCGGTGCGGCCACTCCACGACGACGCGGTCCGCGCCTGGGAAGCGCGGCGCGGTGGTGAACACCGGCCGGGCGTCGCACACGGTCACGTCGTACCCGAGGAACTTCCCGGCCCGCACCAGCGCGGCGGCGAAGTCGATCGCGCCGAAGACGAGCATCCGCGGCGGCGGCACGCTGGACTCGACCAGCAGCGTCAGCGGCCGCCCGCAGCGGCTGCCGTCGCGTCCGACGGCCACGGTGCCGGTGCGCCCGGCCGCGAGCATCGCGTGCGCCTGCCCGGCGGCCGTACGGTCCCGCGGCCCGTCGCCGAGGGTGCCGTCGTACGACCCGTCGGCGCGTACCAGCAGGGCGCGGCCGAGGAGTTCGGCCGGGCCGTCGGCGACCCGGACGAGCGCCGCGGCCCTTCCGGCGGCGGCGTCGGCCAGCGCGCGGGCGACCTCGGGCCGGGCGCGGGGGTCGATCCGCTGGACGAGGATGTCGATCTCGCCGCCGCAGCTCAGGCCGACGGCGAAGGCGTCCTCGTCGGAGTAGCCGAAGCGCTGCACCACGGTCGCCGGGCCCGCGCCGGACAGCGCGTCGCGGCACAGTTCGTAGACGGCGCCCTCGACGCACCCGCCGGAGACGCTACCGGCCGCGGCGCCCTCCTCGTCCACGGCGAGCGCGGCGCCGGGCTGCCGCGGGGCGCTGCCGCCGGTGGCGAGCACGGTCGCGACGGCGAACGGCCGCCCGCGCGCGCACCACCGGTGCAGTTCGGTCGCGAGGTCCAGCATGGCGGTCCGCCTCCTTGCTCAACTCGGGTTCACACAGCGGGACTCGGGGGCACGCGACTCCGGGGCCCGCGACTGCGGGCACGCGGGCTCAGGTGCCGGTGAGGTGCTCCGGCCGCACCGGTGTGCGGTTCAGCTCCAGCCCGGTCGCCTGCCGGATGGCGGCCAGCACCGCCGGGGTCGAGGACAGGGTGGGGGCCTCGCCGACGCCCCGCAGCCCGTACGGGGCGTGCTGGTCGGCGAGTTCGAGCACGTCGACGGGGATGGTGGGGGTGTCGAGGATGGTCGGGATCAGGTAGTCGGTGAAGGACGGGTTGCGGACCTTCGCCGTCCTCGGGTCGACCACGATCTCCTCCATGACGGCGATCCCGAGGCCCTGGGTGCTGCCGCCCTGGATCTGACCGGTCACCGACAGCGGGTTGATCGCCTTGCCGACGTCCTGCGCGCAGGCGAGTTCGACCACCTTGACCAGGCCGAGTTCGGTGTCCACCTCGACCACGGCCCGGTGCGCGGCGAAGCTGTACTGCACGTGCCCGTCGCCCTGCCCGGTGCGCAGGTCGAACGGCTGCGTCGGGCGGTGCCTGAACTCCCGTTCCAGGTCCACCGCTTCGCCCTCCAGCACGTCGGCGATGGCGGCCAGCACCTCGCCCCCGTCGGTCACCACGTGGCCGTCCTCCAGCAGCAACTCCGCGGTGGCCCACGCCGGATGGTGGGTGCCGAACCGGCGCCGGCCGATCTGGAGCACCTGTTCCCGTACCGCCTCGCAGGTGTGCTTGACCGCGCCGCCGGTCATGTACGTCTGCCGGGAGGCGGAGGTGGAGCCGGCCGAGCCGACGCGGGTGTCGGCGGGCTGGATCGTCACCTGGGTGACGCCGAGTTCGGAGCGGGCGATCTGCGCGTGCACGGTGACGCCGCCCTGCCCGACCTCGGCCATCGCGGTGTGCACGGTCGCGACCGCCTCACCGCCCACCGCCTCGATCCGCACCCGCGCGGTGGAGTAGTCGTCGAACCCCTCGGAGAAGCCGACGTTCTTGATGCCGACCGCGTAGCCGACGCCCCGCACGACGCCCTCGCCGTGCGTGGTGTTGGACAGGCCGCCGGGCAGCGCGCGGATGTCGGCGCCCTCGGTGGTGCGCCACTGCTGCTCGGGCGGCAGCGGCCGCGCCTTGACCCGGCGCAGCAGTTCGGCGACCGGCGCGGGCGAGTCGACGCGCTGCCCGGTCGGCATGAGCGTGCCCTGCCGCATGGCGTTGCGCTGCCGGAACTCCACCGGGTCCAGGCCGAGTTCGCCTGCGACCTTGTCCATCTGGGCCTCGTAGGCGAAGCACGCCTGGACCGCGCCGAAGCCGCGCATGGCGCCGCAGGGCGGGTTGTTGGTGTAGAGCGCGAGCGCCTCGATGTCCACGTCGTCCACCGCGTAGGGGCCGACCGACAGGGAGGCGGCGTTGCCGACGACGGCCGGGGAGGAGGAGGCGTAGGCGCCGCCGTCCAGCACGATCCGGCAGCGGACGTGGGTGAGCTTGCCGTCGCGGGTGGCGCCGTGCTCGTAGCTCAGCCGGGCCGGGTGCCGGTGCACATGGCCGAAGAACGACTCGAACCGGTTGTAGACGATCTTCACCGGGCGGCCGGTGCGCAGGGCCAGCAGGCAGCCGTGGATCTGCATCGACAGGTCCTCGCGGCCGCCGAAGGCCCCGCCGACCCCGGAGAGCGTCATGCGGACCTTGCGTTCGGGCAGGCCGAGCACCGGGGCGATCTGCCGCAGGTCGGAGTGGAGCCACTGGGTGGCCACGTACAGGTCGACGCCGCCGTCCTCGGCGGGTACCGCCAGACCCGACTCGGGGCCGAGGAACGCCTGGTCCTGCATGCCGAAGACGTACTCGCCGCGCACCACCACGTCGGCGCGGGCGGCCGCGGCGTCGGCGTCGCCGCGCACGATCGGCTGGCGGTGCACGATGTTGGGGTGCGGCACGTGCCCGCTGTGGTGGTCGTCGCGGTCCTCGTGCACCAGCACCGCGCCGGGCCCGGTCGCGGTCTCCTCGTCGGTGACCAGCGGCAGTTCCTCGTAGTCGACGCGGATCTTCGCGGCGGCCCGGCGGGCGGTCTCGGGGTGGTCGGCGGCCACCAGCGCGACCGGTTCGCCGTGGTGGCGGACCTTGCCGTGTGCGAGGACCGGGGTGTCGCGGATCTCCAGTCCGTAGTGGCGCACCTCGGTGGGCAGGTCGTCGTAGGTGAGGACGGCGTGGACGCCGGGGGTGGCCAGCGCCTCGGCGGTGTCGATGGCGAGGATCTTCGCGTGGGCGACGGTGCTGCGCAGGGTGTGGCCCCAGAGCATGTCCTCGTGCCACAGGTCGGAGGCGTACGCGAACTCGCCGGTGACCTTGAGGATGCCGTCGGGGCGCAGCGTGGACGCGCCGACGCCGCCCGCGGTGCCGGCGGCGCCCTGGGTGAGGCTGGTCGGCGCCCGGTCGGGGGTGCGGGGCCGGTCGGGGGTACGGGAGTGCGCCGGGGACTGCCGTCGTTCGTCCATCGTCACACCGCCTGGCCGGTCCGGGCGGCCGCCAGGCGCACCGCGTCGAGGATCTTCTCGTAGCCGGTGCAGCGGCACAGGTTGCCCGACAGCGCCTCGCGGATGTCGCCGTCGGACGGTTCCGGGGTGCGCTCCAGCAACTCGTCGGCGGCGACCAGCAGTCCGGGGGTGCAGAAGCCGCACTGCACGGCGCCGGCGTCCACGAACGCCTGCTGCACGGTGGAGAGCCGGCCGTCGGGCCGCAGCAGCCCCTCCACGGTGGTCACGTCGCGGCCCTGCGCCTGTCCGGCGGCCACCAGGCAGGCACAGACCGGCACCCCGTCCAACCGGACCGTGCAGGACCCGCACTCCCCCTGTTCGCAGGCGTTCTTGGCGCCCGGCAGCCCCAGCCGCTCGCGCAGCACGTACAGCAGGCTCTCGCCCTCCCACACGTCGTCCGCCTCCTGCGGGCGGCCGTTGACGGTCAACGTCACGCGCATGACTGGCTCCTCGGGTCGCCGCGGTACTCCTGCCAGGCCCACCCCAGGGTGCGGCGGGCCATCACGCCGAGCGCGTGCCTGCGGTAGGAGGCGGTGCCGCGCACGTCGTCGATCGGGTTGGCGGCGCCGGCCACCAGCTCCGCGAACTGCGCCGCCACCGACGGCGGCAGGGGCCCGCGGCTGTCCCACAGCCCGGCCTCGTCCAGCGCGGCGGCGAGGAACTCCTCGGCGGCCCTGGCCCGGATCGGGGTGGGCGCGGCCGAGCCGATACCGGTGCGGACCGTACGGTCGGCCGGGTGCAGCGCCAGGCCCAGGGCGCAGACCGCGATCACCATCGCGTTGCGGGTGCCGACCTTGGAGAACTGCTGCGGGCCGGTCGCCCGGGGCAGGTGGACGGCCCGGATCAGCTCGTCGGGTGCGAGGGCGTTGCGCTTCACGCCGAGGTAGAAGTCGTCGATCGGGATCATCCGGCTGCCGCGGACCGACTCGGCCTCGACCTGGCAGCCGCCGGCCAGCAGCGCGGGGTGGGCGTCGCCGGCCGGTGAGGCGGTGCCGAGGTTGCCGCCGACCCCGCCGCGGTTGCGGATCTGCGGGGAGGCCACGGTGTGGGCGGCCAGCGCCAGCCCGGGCAGTTCGGTGCGCAGGTGCTCGATGATCCTCGCGTAGGGGACGGACGCGCCGAGCCGTACGGTCTGCTCGCCGGTCTGCCACTCCTGGAGTTCGCCGATGCGGTTGAGGTCCATCAGGTGGGTGGGCCTGCGGTGGTCGAAGTTGATCTCGACCATCACGTCCGTGCCGCCGGCGATGGGCACGGCGGAGGGGTGCTCGGCCTTCGCGGCGAGCGCCTCCGGCCAGCTCGCGGGGCGCAGGAATTCCATACGGGCCCTCCTGTCGGAGCGCGGGGCTCGGGGTCCGGGGTCGGACTCGGGTCGTGTTCGGGGTCGGACTCGGGTCGTGTTCGGGGTCGGGCTCGGTCAGGCTCGGGTCGGGCTCGTGGGTCCGGGCCGGCGTCGGGTCCGGCGGGGTCCGCTCCTGTGCTGTACACACGGGGTGCCGCAAGTACACGGCAGCGCGGCCGTTCGGGTGCAGTCACCGAACACATGAAGCGTTTGGCTGGCCGGGCGGCGGGTCTTGTACATTCCTCCGAAAGGGGCTGCCGCGGAAACGTCACGGCATCCCGCCGGCAACACCGGTGCCCCACACTTCGCGGGAGGCGGCGCCGGTGATCACCACGGCCGGCCCGCCGGTACGGACGACGAGGCAAGGGCGAGGCGAGGACGATGCGGCTGCGCGCACTGCTGGACACCGACGCACTCGGCCTGCGGCTGCTCGGCGGCGGTGACGAGCTGGACCGGACCGTCCGCGGGGTGATGACCACCGACCTGCGCGACCCCAGCCGCTACCTGAGCGGCGGCGAGCTGGTGCTGACCGGCCTGGCCTGGCGGCACGCGCCGTCCGACTCGGAGTCCTTCGTCCGGCTGCTGGACGCGGCCGGGGTGGCCGCCCTGGCCGCGGGCGACGCGGAGATCGGCACCATCCCGCAGGACCTCGTGGCGGCGTGCGCCCGGCACCGGCTGCCGCTGTTCGCGGTCGGCGAGCACGTGGCGTTCGCGACGATCACCGAGTACGTGGTCCGGCAGGTGTCCGGCGAGCGGGCCGGGGACCTGGCCGCGGTGGTGGACCGGCACCGGCGGCTGATGTCGGCGGGCCCGGGCTCCGGCGGCCCGGAGGCGGTGCTCGACCTGCTCGGTAGCGACCTGGACCTGCGGGCGTGGGTGCTCTCCTCGACCGGCCGGGAGGTCGCCGGCGCCGCGCACCCGCTGCCCGCCCCCGTACGGGCCGAACTGGCCGGCGCCCAGCAGGCCGCGAGCCGCACCGGGCGCCCGGCACCGTACCGGGTCGCCGCGCAGAGCGGCCGGGTCTACGCGCTGTTCCCGGTGCGGACCGCCGCGGGCGCCGACGTACGCGCCATGGTGCTGTCCGACTGGTTCCTGGCCGTGGAGGCGGACGCCGCGGACTGGCCGGGCGAACGGCTGGACCTGCTGCACGGGGTGGCGCAGCTCATCGCGGTGGAACGGGAGCGGCGGGACACGGCCCGGGCGGTGCGGCGGCGGCTGGCCGCGGAGGTCCTCGAGCTGGTCGGGAGCGGCGCGGCGGCCTCGGAGATCGGGGCGCGGCTGCGGGCCGCGACGCCGGTGCTGCTGCCGGGGGCGGGTGCGGTGCCGCAGTGGCAGATCGTGGTGGCCCGGGTGGACTGGGCGGGCGCGGGCGCCGAGGCGGCACCGCCAGGACCGGTCGCGCGGGCCCTGCTCGAAGAGCTGCTGGCGGACCCGGCCGAGGCGGGCGCGGGCGCGGCGGACCGGGTGGCGGTGGCGGTCACGGAGGACGAGGCGGTGGCGCTGGTGCCGCTGGAGGCGGCGCCCCGGGCGGCCGCGGACGGCGAGGACGGCACCGCCGACTCGCCCGCCCCGGGCCGGCCCGTCGTACTGCGGGCGGACCTGCTGCTGGCCGCCGTCCGCGGCCCGCTCGCCCGCGGCCTGGCCGACGACGGGCGCCTGACCGTCGGGGTGAGCGCCGCCGTGGACTCCCCGGAGGGGCTGCGCGGCGCGCTGGAGGAGGCGCGGCACGCCCGCCGGGTGGCCGCGGCCCGACCCGGCCCGGTCAGCGTCGCCGGGCACGACGAACTCGCCTCCCACGTCCTGCTGCTGCCCTTCGTCCCCGACGACGTACGCCGGGCCTTCACCGCCCGGCTGCTCGATCCGCTGCACGCCTACGACCGCAAGCACCGCGCCGAGCTGATCCCCACGCTGGTGGCGTTCCTGGACTGCGACGGATCGTGGACGCGGTGCGCGAGCCGCCTGCACCTGCACGTCAACACGCTGCGGTACCGGATCGGGCGGATCGAGCAGCTCACCGGGCGGGACCTGTCCCGCCTGGAGGACAAGGTCGACTTCTTCCTCGCGTTGCGCATGCGCTGAGCGGGCGCCCTGCCCGCGGTGAGCCCTCGGCGTGCGCGCGCCCTGCCCGCTCCCGGCCCCCGCCGTGCCCCCGCCGTGCCGCGCGGTGTGCGCCCCATGTGCGCCGTTCGTGCGCTCGTGAAAGTGATCCCTTTCACAAGAACTGATCGCCGACCCCTTGGCGCGGGCCCCTTCCGCGTGCTGGACTTCCGCCACCGCGCACGCGCCCGCACCCCGGGCGCGCCCCGCGACGTACTGCAACGCGCCCGCACACCACATCGAGACGTACGCGCCCATACGTGTACGGACAACCGAACACAGGTAGATACAGGCACACACACGCACTTGCTCGCACTGGCTCGAAGACGCGCTTGGGGGAGATGCTGTGGCGGACACCGCCTTGTCGGAATCGGTGGTCGGGGTACCGGATGTGCGGCGGCTGCGGGCCCGCGGCTGCTGGGCGGAGGCGGCGGCGCTGCTCGCGCCCTTCGCGGCCGAGGACGCCGGGGCCGCGCTGCACAGGGCGGAACTCCTGGTCGAGGCGTGTTTCTACCAGGTCGACGGGTGGGCGGAGGCGGAGGACGCGCTGCGGACCGCCGAGGCGCTGGCCGGCACCGACGACGAGCGCGGCGCCGCCGCCTCCGAGCGCGGCTGCCTCGCCTACGGCGCCACCGTCTTCTCGGTGCACGACCGCGCCGACGAGGCCCGGTCCGCGTTCGGCCGCAGCGCCGCCCTGCTGGGGCCCGGCTCGCCCGGCCGCCCGCTGCTGGACTTCCGGCGCGGGCTCGTCGCGGAGAACATCGCGCGGAACCCGGCCGCCGCCCGCGCCGCCTACCGCCGCGCCCACGCCGGAGCCGTCGCGCACGGCGACGCCCTGCTCACCTCCTCGACCTGGCGCCACCTCGCCGGGCTCGCCGTGGCCGAGGGCGACCTCGCCGAGGCCCGGCACGGCTTCGCGGAGTCCCTGCGGATCAGGGTCGCGCTCGGGCACCTGGTCGGCACCGCGCCCGCGCTGCTCTCGCTGGCCACGGTCACGTCCGACAGCGTGGAGTCCGGGCGGCTGCGCGCCGAGGCGGCCCGGCTGCACGCGCTCCTGGGCGGCGTACCGGTCTGGCTGGCCCCCGAGCTCGCGCCCTGACCGGCCCGTGCGGGGCGGGGGCGGTGCTGCCGCAGGGCGGGGAGTGCCGCGGCCGTGAAGCCGGGAGCGGGGGTCCTCGCGGGCCCCCGGTCCGGCAGGACCCGGGGCCCGCGGGACCCGGACAAGCGGGTCCTGGTTGCGCGCGGCGGCCCGGCGCAGGCTGGAGCCATGACCACCACACTGATCACCGGAGCCAACAAGGGGCTCGGCCGGGAGACCGCCCGCCGCCTCCTCGCCGCGGGCCACACCGTCTACGTCGGCAGCCGCGACCCCGAGCGCGGCCGGCGCACCGCGGAGGAGCTGGGTGCGCGGACCGTCGTCATCGACGTGACCGACGACGCCTCCGTCGCCGCTGCCGCCGCCGCGATCGAGGCCGACGGCGGGCTGGACGTCCTCGTCAACAACGCGGGCATCGAGGCGCGGACCGAGGGCAACGGCATCATCGGCGCCGCGGAGCTCACCGTGGACACGATGCGGCCGCTGTTCGAGACCAACGTGTTCGGGACGGTACGCGTGACCCACGCGTTCCTGCCGCTGCTGGGCCGCTCCGCCGCACCCGTCATCGTCAACGTCAGCAGCGGCCTCGCCTCGCTGACCGGGCTCAGCACCCCGGGCACCCCGGGCTACGCCTACCCGGGCGTGGCCTACCCGGTGTCGAAGACCGCGGTCAACGCGCTCACCGTGCAGTACGCGAAGGCGTTCCCGGAGATCCGGATCAACGCGGTGGAGCCCGGCTTCACCGCGACCGACCTGAACGGGCGTACCGGGACGCAGACCGTGGAACAGGGCGCGGAGATCATCGTACGGATGGCGCGGATAGGCCCTGATGGGCCGACCGGCGGGTACTTCGACGCCAACGGGACGCTGCCGTGGTGAGGGTGGGGTAGCCGCGGGGGGCTCCGCCCGGGCGGCCTGGGCGGGGCGGTCCGGGCCGGGGCTCCCCGGGTGGTCCGGGCGGGGCGTTGCCGGCGCGAAGTAGACTCCTGCGTGGCCGCTCTCCCACCTGCCCGGAACGGCACCACGAGAGGACGGCGCATGGCCAAGCGCGGCGCGGAACTGCGGAAGCACATCCTGTGGGCGGCGAAGGACGTCTTCCTGGAGATGGGCTTCGAGCGTGCCTCCATGGACGTCGTCGCCGCCCGCGCCGAGACCTCCAAGCGCAGCGTCTACGCCCACTTCGAGAGCAAGGACAACCTCTTCCTCTCCGTCGTGGACCTCGTGCGCGAGCTGTACCTCGAGCGGCTCGGCACCCCCGCCGACTACGCCGAGGACCCCACCGAGGCCACCGTGCTCTACTGCGGCCGCCTCCTCCAGATGCTGCTGTGGACCCCCACCGTGCGCACCTGCCGCCTGGGCATCTCCGAGGCCGCCCACCTCCCCCAGGCCGCCGCCGGCTACTACGACGCGGTCTTCGACGCCGCCCACGACCGCCTCGCCGCCTTCCTCACCGACCGCCTCGCCCTCTCCCCCGAGACCGCCGCCACCGCCACCCGCGACCTCATCGCCCACACCGTCCACCCGCCCTTCACCCGCGCCCTCTTCGGCGTCGACCCCTCCCGCGACACGCCCCCCGACATCGCCGCCCTCCCCACCCACGTCGACCTCCCCCTCCTCCGCACCGCCGTCACCACCCACCTCCCGACTCAGACGGCGAACGACCAGGCCCCGCCGGGCGCGTAGAGGCGGCGCTCCTCCCCGGCAAGCCGCTGTGCCCGACCTGCCACGAGAGCCGACCGCGTCGTGCGCTGTGTGTGGTCGCTCCCGCAAAGCCGGTACGAGCGCGCACAACGCGACGCGATGGGCCACCTTGGCCAAGCGCGACTGGACGGAGTACATCGCCACCCGCCGTGAGCCGAACGCCTGAGCTCGCTGATGGCTCCAGAGCCAGTGACCTGTCATGCTCCCTGCTCGTACTGAGCATTTCCCGGACGGATCGCACGCCAGAGACGTCTGAGGGCTTCCAGCTCAGTACGAGGAAAGTGCTCACCCCATTTGCCTCGGTGCCCGCGTTGTCATGCAGTTCGCCGTGGCTCAGCTCCACGATGCGAATCCACACCGTGGCGTCCTGCCGGTAAAAGACCCACCTGTAGGCGGTGGGCTCGGCTTCGAACTGCGTTCGGACCTCGGTCTGCCCGATCAGCCGGCGGCTGACGGCGTTCAGCAGGTCTTCCGGTGCATTGCTGATGGAGGACGCTGTGAGGTCTGCTTCCCGCTCGTGGTCGGCGATGGTGCAGTCGGCCCAGCCGCTGCCGCTGAGCCTCCAGGAAAGGCTCAGGTCACTCGCCATCGCGAAGCCGCCGACAGTTGGTCAGTCCCACCAGAACCCCCAGTCGTGGGCATTGACCAACTGCTTGGCGTATGCCGTGAGACTTCCGGACCCCTGCCAGACGTTGTCGGGGCAGAAGGCGAAGTGCTCGGCGGCGATGGCCAAGGCAGCGTCGACATCGGCGGGCGGGGCGGCAACGCTCAATTCGAGGGTACTGAAGCCGGCGCAGACCACACGCGCACCGAAGCGGTGCTCCCAGTCGCGTAGGACAGCGGAGAACACGGCCGTGTCGTTGTCGTAGTTGGCGGGCCCTTGCCAGCCGGCGGTGGTCAAGGCGGCAGCTCCGGAAGAGGCGGCGATCAGACCGAGGCGGAGCCAGGGACGACGACCAAGGAGCACCGCTGCGTACTCGTCGGCGAGCTGATCGGGATCGCACCGCTGATTGCCGCTTCGAGCGAGGCCCGGCCAGCTTCGGCCGAAGGGGGCGGTGACCGCCAGCTGTTGGTCCGGCGTGAGGTTGTCGTCGTCCTCGTGGATGTCGGTGTAACCGTGCCACCAAGAGGCGAGCAGCGAAGCCGGCTGATGGGCATCGGGCGAGGTGAGGGCCTCGGGAAAGAGCTCGCCGCTGCCCCAGGGCCGGTAGTCGTGTTCCTGGTGGTCGAGAGCGTCGAGCAGCAGAGGGAACAGGCCTGACTGCGAGTGCTCAGCGCGCAGGGAAGTGACAAGGTCAACCGTGGCGGGCCCGTCGCTGAGCCACAGACTGTGGATCTCGCCTCGGCCTTCATCGGACAGTACGGTCCGGCCGCTGGGCAAAGCAGTAGCGAGACGGTACCGGTCTGGGCTCTGCGTGCGGAACAGAGGGTGCAAGTCGCGCGGCAGGGGTTCGGAGATCACGCGGGAACGCTAAGGCATGCCCGGCGGCAGCTGGCGCGAGGGCGGCGTCCTGCCGCAGGTGGGCGAGCAGCCCCGGGTGCGCGAGGGACCAGCCGAGCAGGTCGCGGGCCTTACGGCCGACGGCGGGACTGTCGACGGCGACGAAGGGCGCGAGGTAGCCGAAGTGCTCCGCCGCGCGGCCCGTAGAGACCTCGGCCGTAGGCAGGCCCAGCCGGTCCGCGAGGACGTCGGCGATGTCGCGCACAGCGCGATGCCCTCCTCGGCGACGGCGTGGAGCCGAGTTCCCGGGGCCGCGGACGCACGACCGCGGCCGCCTGGCGCACCCCGGCCTCGAGGGCCTCATGGTCACCGAGGCCACCGCGTCGTACATCGCCCCCAGCCACACCGACCGCACTTGCCTGCACCGGCTGGCGACGGCGAGCAGCGCCTCGATCAGCGCGCGGCCTGGATACTTGTGGAGCAACCCCCTGCGGAAGATGCCCAGCGCGGCGAAGAAGGACATCCCCGACGCTTGATCTCATCGCCCCCGCCCTCACTCCCGAGCAGGGTGAACGCCTCACCCGGAGCGCCTACAAGCAGGAGTTCCGGGAACGGGAGGACGCGATCCGCGACGGGAGTTCCTGGAAGCTGGAACGCGGGCAGCACTTCGAGGAGCAGGGCAATCCGAAGAGTCGTCCTCGCCGATCAGGTGGCCGCGTCGGAGCGCGCCCATCCGCTCCCCGAACTGGTCGTCCTCGGCAGCAGCGTCCTGTTCCAGGTGCTGTACACCGAGACGGGCGCATCGAACGGCGCCATCCGCTACACCGACCGTGATCTGGTGACGCGCTGGGCGGACTACATCAAGGCGCTCCACGCGGCGGGCGAGGATGTGACCTCCTACGTCGACCGTGAGGTGGCGCACCTCGCCCCGCCGACGCTGAGCCCGGAATAGCCGGCCGGCTACGGGTTCGTCAGATCGGGAGGGCCCAGCCGGCGTCGGGGTCCGGGTCCGGTTCCGGGGTCGGGGCCGGGTTGAGGCGGACGCGCTGGGCGGTAGGCGTGACCGTGAGGGCGAACTCCTGCTGGTGCGGCTCCCCGGCAGCCTGCCAGCGCCGCACCGCCTCTTCGACCCGGTCCCACAAGCGGAGCGGCCCGCGCTGGACGACGGTCCACCCGCCCCGGGAGTCGGGGGCCGTACGCGCCTGGGAGCCGCTGGACACGTCCCAGAGGATCTGCTCCGCTCCCGCCCCCATACGTTCGGCCGAAGGCGCCGCGAGCTGCGCGACCCACCCGCCGGTCCACCCGTCGAGCACCGCCGGGTCGATCCGGCTCGGCCGCTCCTCCCCCGGCAGCAGCACCAGCGCCGGGCGCGGCGGCCGGTCGTGCGGCCGGGCGATCATGAAGCTGGTGAACCCGGGCAGGAACCGGCCAGTCGCCTCCCCGGGCCCGGTCACGTCCAGCAGCGCAAGGGCGTTGGCGTAGCTCCATCCGGAGAGGGTGACCAGGATCTTCCCGCCCGGCCGCACCTGGTGCAGCCACGGCAGCGGGACGTACCGCACCGAACAGGTGGCGATCAGCCGGTCGTACGGGCCCCCGCCCGGGTCCCCCCGCAGCCCGTCGCCGATGACGAGCCGGGGCGCGAACCCGGCCGCCGCCAGCGCCGCCGCGGCGGCACGCCCCACCTCCGGGTCGTACTCGACACTGGTCAGGCGGGCTTCCCCGAGCCGGTGGGCGCCGATCGCGGTCGAGTACCCCGTGCCCGTGCCGATCTCCAACACCCGCTGCCCGGGCCCGACATCGAGCTGCTGCCACATGCGCAGCACCAGCGACGGCAGGGTGGACGACGAGGACGGCGAGCCGGTCACCGCTCCCCCGGTCACGTCCTCGGGCCGGACCCGGCCGTCCAGTTGGGTGACCAGTGTCCGATCGGAGTAGATCCCCTCCAGCCACCCGGGCTCGCCCTCCCGTACGGCCCGGTACGCCGTCGGCACGCTACCCGCCACCGCGCGGAAGTACGACCCGACGAACAACTCCCGGGGCACCGCGGCGGCGGCCCCACGCCACTCAGGCTCCAAAAGGCCGCCCTCCTCGGCAAGTTCCGCCACCAACGCCGCCCGCAACCGAGCCGATGTACTCACGTGTCGTCGGGGACCTTTCTCCAAACCGGCCGCCGGAAAGAGCACCGGGCGATATCGGCAGAGTCGGCTGGTCGCATTCCGCGGTGCGGGCCAAGCCGAATCAAGGCCGAAGTTCAGCGTTTGCGTTCCAGGGCCACGATGGGGCAATTGAGGGCGTCGGCGATTTTCGCCAGGTTCGGGGGCGTGGCATTGCGCCAGCCCGATTCTATTTCGCCCATCAACTGCTCGGAGATACCGATCTCCGTGGCGAGTTCGCGTTTGGTGAGGCCGACCCGCTCCCGGGCCCACGTGACCGCCTCGGGTTCGTGGTTGAGGCGGGTGGGCCGGCGGCGGACTCGGCGCTTTCCGCCCGGCCGGGCCCCCGGGCCGGGTACGTCGCCGCGCCTCACGGACAACGGCCTTCCGCGCCATCGCCGTCGGCGGCGGAACACTCGTCCAGCAAAGCACGGAGAAACGCGAGGGATTCCGCCGGAACAAGCGCGGCGTCCCGCAGCGAGTCGAACGCGATCCGCAACGGCTCGACCTCTTCCGGGTCGTTGGTGAGATGCCCGTTCCAACTGCCCTGCGTGTACGCCATGCTGGCCCCGTCGCGCAGATAGACCAACTCCAGCGAGCTGCGCAGGTGATGCGGCCCGGCCCCGAACGGCACCACGTGCAGCGCGACCCCCGGCCGCTGCGCCACCTCGATCAGGTGCTCCAGCTGAGCGGCCCACGTCTTCGGGTCCCGCGCCTTGCGGCACAGCACCGCCTCGTCGATCAGCGCCCGGTAGTGCACCGGCTCCGGCCCGGACAACCGCACCTGCCGGCCGAGCCGCGCCGCGACCAGCTCCTCCGCCTCCTCGTCACCGAGCTGCGCCAGGTGCAACTGCTCCCGCGCGTACGCCGGCGTCTGGAGCAGATCCGGCACCGTGCTCACCGCGTACTCCTGAATGCTGGCCGCGTTCGCCTCGAACGGCGCCAGCCCCAGCACCAGCCGGTCCTTCGTCTCGCGCTTCGCCAGCCACCACAGCCGCTCCAGCAGGTCCCCGGTCCCGTACACCAAGTCCAGCGCCCGCGCCGCCTGTACGGTGCCGAGCCGCCCGCCCGTCTCCAAACGGTGCAGATACGACTGCTCGTACCGGCACTTCTCCCCGAGCTGCACCAGGCTCATCCCCGACTGCTCGCGCCGAAAGGCCAGTTGGTTCGCGTACAACTCCCGCGCCGAGAACCACCCCCATCCGCTCAGGTCCATTCCCTTCCTACCCCCGTCGCCCCCGTCAGCCATCCGGTTCTCCTTTATCCGATTATCAGTTCACGTTGACCCGACACCCACACCCGCGAACGCGTAATTGTGCGTAGTACGCCAAGAAGCGGCCTTGTCCGAACACGAATCGCGGCTATAAGGTCACTCCGTACGACGAAACGGGAACCATGTGGTCATCCCGCGTGGTTCCCGCTGCACGCAAGGGGGTGTGGCTAACCGACGCCGGCGCAACCGGCGTTACGACACCACTCGCACGCGCACGGCGGCAATGCCGAACTCGTGCACACGGGCACATTTTCCGGAGCAACCTTGTAGCGCTTCCGCACGGTAATGCGTTTCCCGGACTTCGCATCGATCCGATACACGGCCAGCGTCATGCCCATGGTTCGCTCCTCTCCGTGTCGGCTTCACCGCCGAGCACGTTCAGAGTGGCCTACGGACGTGGGCCCTTCAACTAATCAGAAACGAAGGAAGAGTCGGGGGTCGGCATGGTCAACATCAAACAGCTGAACCCGGAGAGCAGCCCGCGCGCTGCCTTCGGCGCCCGTATGCGCAGGTTCCGGGAGCAACAGGGGTGGACCCAGGAAGAGTTGGCCGTCCGAGTGGCATGTTCCAGCCAGCATATTTCGGCCGTGGAAACTGGTCGCAAGCCGCCAACTCTCGGCTTTGCGAGGGGCCTTGACGTTGCCTACGGAACGGCCAACGGCCCCAACTCGTTCGAGCGCGAGCAGATCGAGCTTCGGCGCGGCTCTCTGCTGGAAGGCTTCCCGGAGTTCGTGGGCTACGAGAGCCGGGCCACGGAGATCCGTCTGTTCGAGGTTGGCCTGATCCCTGGGCTACTACAGACGCGTGAGTACGCGGAAGCACTGGCCGACGGTGACGTGCAACGCGGCACCATCACCACCGATCAGGCCGCCGAGCGAGTCCTTCTGCTCATGGACAGGCAAGCCGCTCTGGTACGGGTCCACCCGCCAGTGATGCTCGTCGTCTTGGACGAGAGCTGCATTCGCCAGGCCGTCGGCGGCGCCGACGTCATGGACGCCCAGCTCAAGCGGCTGGTTGAGCTTGCGGCCCTACCCAACTGGATCATCCAGGTCTCGCCCTTCTCGGTGGGTGCCCGGCGCGCGTTCGACCTCCCACTCACGCTGCTGACCCTTGCCGACAGGTCCGTTGCCGCGTACGCCGAGTCACAGGTACAAGGCCACCTCGACAAAGAAAGCACGTTTGTACTGCCCAAACTGACGGCCTACCATCAACTACAGGCTGAAGCGCTGTCGCAGGCGGCATCCGTGGCCATGATCAACCAGCTAAGAAAGGGCACGTCGTGACGACCGAATCCCCCCGTTGGTTCAAGTCTTCGTACAGCTCCAACGGCGGCCAGTGCGTCGAGGTCGCTGCCAACCTCATCGCCTCGCGCGGTGTGGTCCCCGTCCGTGACTCCAAGGACCCGAACGGCCCGGCCCTGGACTTCCCGGCCGCCTCGTTCGCTTCCTTCGTGGCGAGCGTCAAGTCCGGCGAGTTCCCCCTCACCTGACCGCCCGCCCCACCAGCAACACTTCCCCACGGCCCCGTCGCCTCCCCCGCAACGGGGCCGTGCCGCACCCCCGCAAGGTGTCACCACCCGCGCCCCCGGGTACGCATCGACGTGCCGTCACCGACAAAAGGGGCACCCCATGACGACCGCAACCCCGCAATGGTTCACGTCCTCCTACAGCGGCAACGGCGGCAACTGCGTCGAAGTCGCCACCAACCTCGCCACCTCCCACGGCACCGTCCCCGTCCGCGACTCCAAGGACCCGCACGGCCCCACCCTGAACTTCCGCACAGCGGCGTTCGCTTCCTTCCTCACGAGCCTCAAGGACGGAGAGTTCCCGTTCGCCTGACGGGCGCTCGATAAGCTCGGCCGCATGGCTGCCGACACCCCCGCCGAGGTCGTCCGTTACGCCTCCGAGGTGGCGTCCGCGCTCTCCGCGGTACGAGCCGACCTGGTCGGCGTCTACGTCCATGGTTCCGCCGCGCTGGGCGGGTTTCGCGCCGCGCGGAGCGACGTGGACGTACTGGCCGTCGTCGGCGGGCCTGCCGACAGGTCCGGCCAACTCGCCATGGGCGAGGCCGTGGTGGCGACCGCGGCACAGTGCCCGGGCACAGGGCTGGAGATGAGCGTCATCACCGCGGCGACCGCGGCCCGTTGCGGCGCCTGCCCGTTCGAGGTCCACATCCGCACCGGCGCGACGGGGACCGTGGTCGTCCCCGGCGCCGACCACGGCGCGGACCCCGACCTGCTGCTGCACTGCGCCGTGTGCCGCGAGCACGGCCTCACCGTGTACGGTCCGCCCGCCGCCGGGGTGTTCGGCCCGGTGCCCGCCGCCCGCGTCCGCGCCGCGATGGCCGACGAGTTGGCGTGGGGGCTGGAACACGGCGATGCGACTTACGCGGTCCTCAACGCCTGCCGTGCCCTGCGCTTCGCCACCGACGGGCAGTTGTGCTCGAAAGTCGACGGCGCCCGCTGGTACACGGCCCGCCACGGCGAGAGCGCGGTCGTCACCGCCGCCCTGACCCACCAACTCCACGGCCACAGCGCCCCCGCCCTCCCCGACGCCGAAACCTTCGTCATGAGCCTCAAGTCCGGCGAGTTCCGGCTCAGTTGAGCCGGGTCATGCCGTAGTTCGGGCGGCCGAGGCGGACCGGGACGCCTGGGGAGTAGAGCACGCTGACGGGCTCTCCGGTTGGCGCCGGTACGCCTGCCGAGGTGAGGAGGCTCTCTTCGCAACGGAGTAGTTCGGCCTGGTGAAGTGGCCAGCGGGGGTGGACGTTCGGGAGGTACACCGGGCGTCCGAGGAATGCGTTGTGCACGCCCCAGCGGGCGGTCAGAAACTGTTCGAGCTCAGTAGGTTGCTCAAGGCGGGCTCCTACCCGTATCGCGATGCTGCTGTACGCGCCTCGGGGGCCGGGCCACCGCCGGCGGCTCGTGTAGGTGACCGTGTCCCCTTCGCGCCGCAGGTCCATCTGCGACCAGGCGTAGGGCAGGCGGAACGCGCCCCGGCCGACGGTCGCGGGGATCAGGCGGGACGCCTCCAGGGTGCGGAAGACGACGCCGCGCCGCCCGGCCGCGTCCACCGAGTACAGGCGGACGTTGGTCTCCGGGAAGGAGCCGAGGTAGGGGATGCCGGGAAGCCGGAACCATCCCACGCGGTGCATCCGGAAGGCGATGAGCCCGACGTATGTGGCGCCGTTCAGCGTGTCCGGCCGCGTACCGGACGGCAGCAGCGGCGCCACGACCTCCGGGTCGGCGGCCCAGTGGAGGAAGGCCAGGTCGAGCCATGACTGGGTGAGCAGGGTGGCGCCCACCTCGCGAGGAGCGTCGGCCGTTATCGGCTCGGGTATCACGTCCGTCAGCGGCATCCGGCGAGTATGGCAGCGACGCCCGGCCCTCCCGCGGGCCGCCTGACACCTTACGGAGCAGCGTTGACGCAGCAGAGCAAGGACGAGCGGCCAAGCGTCGCCGCCGCCGTCATCGTTCACGAGGGCCGGGTCCTCATGGTCCGCCGCCGTGTGCGCGAGGGAGAGCTGTCCTGGCAGTTCCCGGCCGGAAAGGTCGAGCCCGGCGAGGAACGCGCGGACGCCGCCGTACGGGAGACCCAGGAGGAGACCGGGCTGACCGTGACACCGGCCAAGTCGCTCGGCGAGCGTGTCCACCCGAAGACGGGCCGCCTCATGTCGTACACCGCCTGCCGGATACTGAGCGGCACCGCCCATGTCGCGGCCCCCGAGGAAGTGGCCGCAGTGGCCTGGGTCGCCCACGGCGACATCCCGGAGCACGTGCCCTACGGCCTGTCCGAGCCGGTCCAGGCATACCTGAACACAGCCCTGCCCTCCTGAGCACCGCGCGGGGGGCCGGTCTCCTCCCTCCCCCCTTTGTCGTGAGCCTCGCATCCGGCGAGTTCCGCTCGCCCGACCGTCGTCGATGGGCCCGACCGCCTGGCTGCCGCCCCCGCCGCCGAGGCCGTCCGTCACGCCTCCGAGGTGGCGTCCAGCGCTCTCCGCGGCACGACCCGACCGGGTCCGGATCTACGTCCATGGTTCCGCCGCGCTGAACGGGTTCCGCGCCGCGCGGAGCGACGTGGACGTACTGGCCATCGTCAGCGGGCCCGTCGGCAGGTCCGGCCAACTCGTCATGGGCGAGGCCATGTCAGCGACCGCGGCCCATTGCAGGCGCCCGTTCGAGGTCCACATCCGCACCGGCTCGACAGGGCTCCTGGTCGTCCCCGGAGCCGACCCCAGCGCGGACCCCGGCCTGCTGCTGCACTGCGCCATGTGCCGTGAGCACGGCCACACCGTGTACGGTCGCCCGCCGTCGAGGTATTCGGCCTGGTGTCCACTGCCCGAGTCCGCGCCGCGATGGCCGACGAGTTGACATAAGGGCCGGAAGACGGCGACGCGGCCTACGCTGTCCTCAACACCCGCCACGTCCTGCGCTCCGCCACCGACGGGCAGTTGCCTCAAAGGTCGACGGCGGCCACTGAGCCGAGCCGCCGCGCTGAAAGGCTGTTGATGGACACCCGCACGATCCGCCGTACGAGCGTCACGCTCCCCGCCCTGAACGAGCCGGGCCGCTGCCTCTCCAACGTCACCTCGCTGGAGGGCGGGCGTGGCCGGGTGGCGGAGTTCCACTACGCCGACGCCGACCTGCGGGACCTCGACCTGGCCGACACCCACCTGATGGACGGGCGGATCACCGGCCTCAAGACCCAGCGCACCCGCTTCGAGAAGCTCCGCGCCGACTCCGTGGAGTTCACCGGATGCAGCCTGTCCTCCCTGCAGTGGACCGACAGCAAGCTCTCCCGAGCCGTCTTCCGCGACTGCAAGCTCATGGGCGCCGCCTTCGAAGACGTCACGCTCGACAACGTCCTGTTCGAGAACTGCAAGCTCGACTACAGCACCCTCACCCGCGTCCGAGCCACCGGACCCGTGATCTTCTCCGTGTGCTCTCTTCGCGAGGCCACCCTCGCCGCCGCTGACCTCGGCGCCGCCCTGATCGATGACTGCGATCTACGGCTGACCGAGTTCGACGGCGGGAAGTACCGCTGCCTCGACCTCCGTGGCAACGACCTCTCCCAGCTCCGCGGCCTGGCCTCGCTCAAGCAGATCGTCATCGACCAGGCCCAGACACTCCAACTCGCCGAGGCCCTCGCCACCGAGCTGGACGTCACCTTCGGTGAAGACCTCGAAGACAAGTAGCCCCGCACCCGCCCTGGGGAGGCACGGCCATGGGCCCACGGCTCCTCTTCCACGCCTTCGACGACATACGCGACCGGTGCGACACCTCACCGGTCCGACAGACCGCCAGCGAGCCCGGTTACGACGACGGCGCAATCGTCCCCGAGGAGAACTGGAATCCGATCACCGCCACCGACGCTGATCAGCATCGTGCCGATGCCTCGGTGCCGGACGCTGTCCGGGATCGAACTTGTCCACCGACCGCTGCCGGATCTCGACTCCGACGACTTGTCCGGCCGCCTTGAAGCCGCCGCCCGCCTCGACCCCCTCGACGGTCGCTGGCCCACCACCCTCCTGGGGTGCGCGGCCAGCCCCGTGAACGCCCCGGGCGGTTCCGCTCACGTGGCGCCGTAGTTCGGGCGGGCGATGTCCGCGAGGAGGGCGGGGCCTTGGGGGTGCCAGCCGAGACGTTCGCGGGTGAGGGCGCTGGAGGCGGGAGCGTCGGACTGTACGAAGTGGACGTGGGCGCCGAAGTGTTGGGCGGCGGCCTCGGGGGTGAGGCTGCGGACGGGGATGCCCAGGCGGCGGCCGATCACCTCGGCGATGGCCTTGACGGGTACGCCCTCCTCGGCGACGGCGTGGTAACGGGCGCAGGGCTCGCCCTGTTCGGCGGCTCGTTCGAAGGCGAGCCGGTAGACGCGGGCGGCGTCGACGTGGTGCACGGCCGCCCACCGGTTGAGGCCGTCGCCGACGTACGCGGAGACCCCGGTGCGTTCGGCGATCGCGGTGAACTGCGGGATGGTGAAGCGGTCGCCGTCGCCGTGGACGCACGGCAGGCGTACGACGCAGGTGCGTACGCCGGACGCGGCCAGCGCCGCCGCGGTGGCTTCGGCGGTGCGGCCGAGGGGGGACGCGCCGGGCGGGCGCACGTCGTTCTCGGTGGCCAGGGTGCCGGGGGCGAGGAAGGCGAACCCGGCCGTGACGACCAGCGGTCGGCCGCTGCCGGCGAGCACGCCCCCGATCGCCTCCAACGCGGCTTGCTCCGTACGGCTGTTGTCGGCGAAACGGGCGAGGTCGGAGTTGTCGAAGGCGGTGTGGATGACGCCGTCGGTGCGGGCGGCCGCATCGCGCAGGGCGTCGAGGTCCTCAAGCGAGCCGCGGTGCGGGGTGGCGCCGGCGGCTGCCAGGCGTGCGGCGGAGGCGTCGGAGCGGGCGAGCCCGAGGACGTCGTGCCCGGCGGCGAGCAGGTCCCGTACGAGCGCGGCGCCGATGAAGCCGGTACCGCCGGTGACGAAGACGCGCATCAGTCCTCCTCGGTGCGCGGGCGGCGCGGGCCCATGTAGTCGCGCAGCCGCGTGATCCGGCCGTCGGCGCCGCGGGTGACGACCCAGACGTAGCGGAGGTCGAACGGGGCGCCGGAGGCGGCGTCCTGGTGGTGGCCCTCGGCCTCGATGACGACGGTCCCGTCCACCGCTTCGTGGACCCGTACGTCGGTGAGGGCGCCGAAGCGGATACGGCCGGAGAGCCCGGCGACGAAGGTGGCGATCTCCGCCCTGCCCTCGAGGCGCTGCGGCGCGCCCGGCGCCGCGAACGGGAACTCGTGGACGGCGTCCTCGGCGAACACGTCCGTCCAGGCGGCGGTGTCGCCGGAGGCCAGGCCCAGCAGGGCGGCGGCCAGCCACGGGGGCAGGTCGTCGTCCTGCGGGGAACCGTTCTCCGGGGTCTGCACAGGGGTCTCCACGGGAGCCTCCACTACAATTACGGACTGTGAGTCCCAAACACCGTAGCACCGTTTCGGACCGCCAGTCCGAAACGGAGACGACGAAGGCGTCGCCGACGGCGGCCCGGCGGCCCGGGCGGCCCGCGTTCCCCCGTGAACTCGTCCTCGAGGCCGCCGCCGCGCTGTTCGCCGACACCGACGCGCCCAGGTCCGTCTCCATGGACGACATCGCCGCGGCGGCGGGCGTCGGCAAGGGCACCCTCTTCCGCGCGTTCGGCAGCCGCGACGGCCTGCTCGACGCGCTCTTCGCCGCGCACGCGGCACCCCTGCGGTCCGCGCTCGAACAGCCCGACCCGCCCCTCGGCTCCGCCGCGCCCCCGCTGACCCGCGTCCTCGCCCTGTTCGACGAACTGGTCACCTTCAAACTCACCCACCGCCACCTCACCGCCGCCCGCGAACTCAGCGGCGCCGGGCTCCTGCGCGCCCCCCACTACGTCTGGACGCACGACGTCCTGCGCGCGCTCATCGCCCGCACCGACTCCCCCGCCGCCGCCTCACCCGCCTACACCGCCCACGTCCTCCTCGGCGCCCTCCGCGCCGACCTCGTGGACGAACTCCTCGCCTCCGGCCGCACCCCCGACGACATCCGCCACGACGTCGCCGCCCTCGTCCGGACCGTCCTCGCCGCCCCGCCCCACTGAGCGCGGCGCGGGGCGGGGCGGGGCGGCCGGGTGCGCCGCAGGCGGGCGCACCCGGCAAGCGCGGACCGTCAGAGCATCAGGGCATCCGGGCGTCAGAGCGTCAGAGCGTCTGGCCGATGGGGCGGATCGTGACCGTGTTGAGGTCGACGCCCGCCGGCTGGTCGAGCGCGAAGCCGATCGCCTCGGCCACCGCCTCCGGGCCCATCGCGACAGGCGGCGCCCCGCCCTCCCAGAACGCGGTGTCGATCAGGCCGGGGTTGACGAGCGTGACACCGATGCCGCGGGTCGTGACGTGCAGGCGGAGGTTCTCGGCGAGGCCGACCACGGCCCACTTCGTGGCGGAGTAGAGGTTGCCCGGGCTGTTCTTGACGCCGACCACGCTGCCCAGGAGCACCACCCGGCCGTGGGACCGTTCGAGGTGGGGCAGGGCAGCCTTGGCCAGCAGTGCCGGGCCGAGCACATTGGCGAGCACCATCGGCGCCCACAGCTCCGGGTCGCCGTCGTCGAAGACGCTGTCGCTGTCCGCGCGGAAGTGGTCCGCGGACGCGTAGCCCGCGTTCGCGATCGCCGCGTCGAGTGCCCCGAAGCGGTCCACCGTGGCGGCGACCGCCGCGTTCGTGGCGTCCCAGTCGGCGGCCTCGGCCACCAGGCCCAGGACGCGGTCGGCGTGGCCGACCTCGTCGAGGAAGGACTCCAGCCGGCCGGGGTCGCGCCCGGTGACGGCGACCTGGTGGCCGCGCCCGAGCAGGAGGCGGGCGGTCGCGGCGCCGATCCCGCTGGTGCCGCCGGTGATCAGGACCGTCTTCCCGGTGGCCGGCGAGGCGCCGGAGCCGGTACGCGTGTCGTGGGGTGAGGTGTTCATGGCCTCCACTCTGCGGGGCGGCGCGGGACCGCGACAGTTGCTCCGGAAGGTGGGGACGGCATCCCCTGGCACGGAGGGCGCCGCTCGGGGAGGCTGGGGGCATGTCGACCACGAGGTACGCCGAGCTCGGGGACTTCCTGCGTTCGCGGCGCGAGCGCATCCGCCCCGAGGACGTCGGGCTCGTGCCCGGGCCGCGGCGCCGCGTTCCCGGTCTGCGGCGCGGCGAGGTGGCCGTGCTGGCGGGCGCCTCGGTGGAGTACTACACCGAGCTCGAACGCGGCGCCGGCTCGCAGCCCTCCGACCAGATGCTCGCCGCCCTCGCCCGCGCCCTGCGCCTGAGCCACGACGAACGCGACCACCTGTACCGGCTGGCGAACCGCCCGCTCCCGGACCAGGGCGGCACGGCGTCGCACGTCCACCCCGCGCTGCTCGACCTGCTGACGCGCATCGACCGGACCCCGGCGATGGTCTGCACCGACCTGCACGCCGTGCTGGTGCAGAACCCGCTGTGCGTGGCGATGCTCGGCGACCTGTCCACCCGCCCCGGCCGTGCGGGCAGCTTCATCCACCGGTGGTTCGCCGAGCCGGCCGCGCGGCAGGTCTACCCGCCCGAGGACCTCACCGCGCAGTCGCGCTCGTTCGTCGCGGACCTGCGCGCGGCGGTCGGACGGCGCAGCCCCGGGGACGCCGAGGCGGCCAGGCTGCTGGCCGAACTGCGGCAGCTGTCACCGGAGTTCGAGGCGATGTGGGCCGAGCAGGACGTGGAGGTGCGCAGGGACGAGCGGAAACGGATCGTCCACCCCACCGTCGGCATGCTCGACCTCCACTGCCTCAGCCTCTTCAGCGAGGACGGCCGGCAGCGGCTGCTCTGGTTCGCCCCGCGCGCCGGGACCGACACCGCGGAGAAGCTCGCGCTGCTGACGGTCGTGGGTACCCAGGCGATGTACACGGAACCGGGCCGGTGAACCGGTGAACCGGCTGATCCGGTGAACCGGCTGGGCCGACAAGCCGGCGAACCGGCGGTGTCCTCGGCCGCGCCGACCGTCAGCCGGCGGCCGGCCGGGACGCGCCGGCGGGGGCGCGGTGCCGCTCCACGATCCCCTCGACGATCCGCATCAGGCGGTCCCCCACCTGGTCGACGCTGCCGTTCTGCGTGCTGACCTGCGCGCCTTCGAGGACGAAGGTGATCTCGGCCGCGGCCTGCTCGGGGTCGGGCAGCCCCGCCTCGGCGCACAGGCCGACCAGCCTGCGCATCTGGTCGGCCTTGTGCTTCTCGATCACCTGGCGTGCGGGATGGGAGCGGTCGGGCAGTTCGGCGAGGGAGTTGATGAACGGGCAGCCCCGGTGCGAGATGCCGGGCAACCCCTCGGCGATGAAGCGGGCCAGCCCAAGGATCTGCTCCCCGGGCCGACCGGGGTGTTCCGTCTCGACCCGGTCGAAGGCCGCCTGGTAGTCCGCGGCGACGATCCGCATCCACTCCGCGACCAGCGCGTCCTTGGTCTCGAAGTGCCGGTAGATCGCCATCTTGGTGGTCTCGGCCTTCTCGGCGATCGCCTGGACGCCCACCCGCCGGATTCCCTCGCGCTGGAACAGTTCCTCCGCCGCGTCGAGGATGCGCTCGCGAGGAGGCAGCTTCGCCACCCTGCCCGGTCTGCTGGTGGTCGATGCCATGACTGCTCCGTGACGTCCGGTCGGTGCCGCGGGGCCCCTGTCCCGCCGCTCCTACGGTACCAGTCCGTGCCACTTGATACCGTACGGTATCGTCAGCGACTCAGCAGTATCGTTCTTCCTGGTGGGAGTGGCAGTGAAAGTGACCGAGTACGTGGACTTCGACGCGGTCGGGCTGGCGGAGCTGGTGGCCCAAGGCGAGGTGACCCGCGCCGAACTGGAGGCCGCCGCACGCGAGGCCGCACAGGCGGTCAACCCGCGGATCAACGCCATCGTGGAGACCTGGCCGACCGACGACGAGCCCAAGCCCGAGCCCGAGCCCGGCGGCGCCCCGCTGGCGGGGGTCCCGTTCCTGATCAAGGACATCGGAGTCACCATGGCCGGGCGGCGCACGGAGCTCGGCAGCCGCCTCGCGGCCGGCAACGTCGCCCGCGCCGACTCCGCCGTGATGCGGCGCCTGCGGCGCGCCGGCCTCGTGACGTTCGGGCGTACCGCGACACCGGAGCTGGCCTACAGCATCACGACGGAGTCCGTGCTGTACGGCGCGACCCGCAACCCGTGGAGCCTGGGGCGGAGCGCGGGCGGGTCCAGCGGGGGCGCGGCGGCGGCCGTCGCCGCCGGGGTGGTCCCGATCGCGCACGGCACCGACGCCGCCGGTTCGCTGCGGGTGCCCGCCGCCCACAACGGCCTGTTCGGGTTGAAGCCCAGCCGTGGCCGCGTCTCCATGGGCCCCGACTTCGACGAGCTGTTCAGCGGACTGGCCGTGCACGGCAGTGTCAGCCGCACCGTACGCGACAGTGCGGCCCTGCTCGACGCGATCCGCGGCCCGGAACCGGGCGATCCCTATTTCGCCCCGCAGCCGTCCCGGCCGTACGCCGAGGAAGTCACCCGCCCTCCGGGCTCGTTGCGGATCGGCGTCCTCGCCCAGGCGTGGGGCGGGCGCCGCACCACCGCACCGGTGGCCGACGCCCTCTCCCGCACGGTACGGCTGCTGGAATCGCTCGGCCACCAGGTCGAGGAGGTCGAGGTCGGCCTCGGGGCCGCCTGGGAGGAGTACGTCCTGGCCAACGCCCGTCTGCACACGGCGAACCTCGCGGCCACGGTCGACGGTCTGGCCGCCGCCTTCGGCCGGCCCGTCGACTCCTCCACCCTCGAACCGGTGACCCTTGCCGGCTACCGCTACGGGCAGCAGGTCAGCGGCGCACAGTTCGTCACCGCGCTCACGATGCGGAACCAGGTCGCCCGGAGTCTGGCACGGTACTTCGACGCCCACGACATCCTGCTCACCCCGACCCTGCCGGAGCTTCCCGCACCGCTCGGCGCCCTCGCCCAGAGCGCGGAGACGCTGGACGGCCTCGGCTGGATCGACCGCATCTTCGACCGCTCGCCGTTCACCACGCCGTTCAACGCGGCGGGCACGCCCGCCATGTCCGTGCCGGTGACGGCGGACCCCGGCACGGGGCTGCCGATCGGCATGCAGTTCGCCGCCGGCTACGGCCAAGAGGGCCGCCTCTTCCGCCTCGCCGGCCAACTCGAACAGGCCGGCCCCTGGACGGGCCGGACTCCCCCGGTGTGGGCCGGGAATCCCCCGGCGCACTGAGGAGCGCTCCTACCTACCCCGGCGGCGGGAGGCCAGGAAGCTACGGCGGGCGTCGATCACCGGCGTGATGTCCACGAGCCGTTCGAAGGCCAGGTCCCCCATCGGGCCACGCCCGAAGGCCAGCAGGTGAACCCGTCCGGGGTCCGCCCGCAGCAGCCAGGCGCCGCCCGCCGACCGCAGGAGTCTCGCCTCGGCCGGGCGGCCGTCGATGCCGACCGTGATCTCCTCCCCCGGTGTGTCGGGGAACTCGGCGGCAGCGTCGGGCTCGAAGTCCTGCCCGGGCAGGTCCCGCCACGTCGTGATGTGCAGGTGCGGCTGCCCGGTGTCCCAGGAGCCGTAGGCGAGGGTGAGCGATTGCAGCGAGCCGTCGACCGTATGGCCCTCGGCCAGCGTGCAGGGGGCGAGCCACGGGTCCCGTATCCGGTACACCGGCTCCGCACACGCCGCGAACGCCCGTTGCAGTTTCCGGTACCCGGCCTCCTGGAGGGCACGCCCCCGCTCGGGTGAATCCCCGGTCCGTTCCATGCCCCCACCCTTCCAGCCGCCCCAGCCCCGCAACAGCCCCCGTGCGGGCCCGCGTTCGCCCGCGGGGCGCGTCACGACCGGCACCGATAGCCTCGGCTTCACGTGAACCGAGGGGGGAAAATGGGCTGGTACGGAGTTCGATCCGTCTACTTCCACGCAGATCTCGGCGCGTTCGAGGAGCGCGTCACCATCTGGCGGGCGTCCACTTCGGAGGAGGCCATAGCGCTCGCCGAGGCCGACTCCTCGGAGTATTGCGATGGCCTGGACGGTGTCAGCTACGCGGGATTCTCCGAATCCTTCGCAATGTACGACGTGCCGGAGAACGGCGCCGAAGTGTTCTCCCTCATGCGGCAGAGCGCTCTGCCGGCAGAGGCGTACCTCACCCGCTTCTACGACACCGGCGATGAACGCCGGACAGGCGGCTCGCCCGAAGGCGGCAGAGCGGACAAGGGAGTTGGCCGGCGGGGGGCGGCGGAGCGGGTGCGCTCGGTGGTGGGGCGGCTTCGGGGCGAGCGGGAGGTATGGGTAGCGACGGCGCACCCTGAACACGGCCCGCACCAGGTGCCGTTGTGGTTCGTGTGGCACGAGGACGCGGTGTGGATGTGTACGAGCGCCGCTTCCGCGACCGTACGCAACCTGCGGACCGAGCCCCGGGTCCGCCTCTCCCTCCCGGACACCGCCGACGTGGTGCTGGTCTCGGGTACGGCCGCGTGCTTCCCGGCCGAGGAGGTGCCCCCGGGCGCGGCCGAGGCGTTCGCCGGGAAGTTCGGGTGGGACCCGCGCGCGGAGGAGGGCGCGTTCGTGTACCTGCGGGTGACGCCGGTGACCCTACGGGCCTGGCGCGGCGAGCCGGAACTGCGCGGGCGCACCGTCATGCGCGACGGCGCCTGGCTGGTGTGAGGCCCGCCGCACCGGCGGCGGCGAACAGCGGCCGGTGCGGCGGGTGAACTCACTCACGGATCACGTGAGTTTGAGGGTGGGCCGGTAGAGGTCGAGCCACAGCGCCAGGTCGAGGGTGCGTTCGAGGCCGCGGCGGGACGCCTGGGTGATCTGGGGGCTGTCGACGCGGACCGCCTCTTCGAGGACGCTGCGGCTGACGAGTTCGAAGACGGGGTGGCCGGGCTGCGCGAGGATCTCCTTGACGTGCTTCTGGAGGGCGACGGCGTAGGCCGGGTCCTGCGTGGAGGGGTAGGGGCTCTTGACGCGGTCGTAGACCGAGCGCGGCAGCACGTCGGCGGTCGCCTCGCGCAGCAGGCTCTTCTCCCGGCCGTCGAAGGACTTGAGTGCCCAGGGCGCGTTGTAGACGTACTCGACCAGGCGGTGGTCGCAGAAGGGCACGCGCACCTCGAGGCCGACCGCCATGCTGGCGCGGTCCTTGCGGTCGAGCAGAATCCGCACGAAGCGGGTCAGGTGGAGATAGGAGATCGTGCGCATCCGGAACTCGAAGTCGCTCTCGCCGGCGAGCCGTTGCACCTCGCCGGAGGCGGTCGCGTAGGAGTCGGCGACGTAGGACGCGAGGTCGAGGCTGTGCTTGAGGTCGTCGCGGAGGATCGCTTCGTCGTCGCCGAAGTGTCGGCCGAAGTTCTCCAGCCAGGGGAAGGTGAGGCCCTTGCGGGCCTCGGGGTCGAAGAACTGGAGGTAGCCGCCGAACACCTCGTCGGCCGACTCCCCCGACAGCGCCACGGTGGAGTGCCCGCGGATCGCCTTGAAGAGCAGGTAGAGCGAGGCGTCCAGGTCGCCGAAGCCCGCCGGCAGGTCCCTGGCCGCGATCACCTTCGAGCGCACCTCGGGGTCGGCGAGCTGGTCGGAGTCGAGCACGATGTCCTGGTGCTCGGTGCCGGAGGTGCGGGCGACGTCGTGGACGAACGGCGTGTCGGGGGTGCCGCGCAGCTCGTCGGCGACGAAGTTCTCGGCCTGCCCGACGAAGTCGACCGCGAAGCTCCGTACGGTCTCGCCGGTGCGGCCGAGCTGCTGCGCGGCCAGCGCGGTCATCGCGGAGGAGTCCAGGCCGCCGGACAGCAGCGTGCAGCGCGGCACGTCGGCCACGAGCTGGCGCCGCACGATGTCGTCGAGCAGGGTGCGGACGTGGCGGATCGTGGCCTGCTGGTCGTCGGTGTGCGGGCGGGTCTCCAGCCGCCAGTACGCGTTTGTGCGGATGCCGGAGCGGTCGACGGTCACCACGGTGCCGGGTTCGACCTCGTGCATGCCGTCCCAGAAGCCGTGCCCGGGGGTCTTGACCATGACGAGCAGTTCGCGCAGCCCGTCGAGGGTGACGGTCCGCTCGGCGAGCGGGTTGGCCAGGATCGCCTTGGGCTCGGAGCCGAACAGCACGCCGTCGGCGGTCGGGTAGTAGTAGAAGGGCTTGATGCCCATCCGGTCGCGGATCATGACGAGCTTCTGCTCGCGGTCGTCCCAGATGGCGAACGCGTACATGCCGTTGAGCCGCTCGGCGACGGCCGCGCCCCACTCCAGGTAGCCGTGCAGCACCACCTCGGTGTCGGAGTCGGTGGTGAACCGGTGGCCGCGGCCGGCCAGTTCGGCGCGCAGCTCGGTGAAGTTGTACGCCTCGCCGGAGTAGACCATGGCCACGGTGCCGCCGGGGGTCTCGACGCTCATCGGCTGGCGGCCGCCGGGCAGGTCGATGATGGCGAGCCTGCGGTGGCCCAGCGCCGCCGGGCCGCTGATCCAGGTGCCCCGGTCGTCCGGGCCCCGGCAGGACATCGTCTCGGTCATCGCGTCGACCGTCCGCCGTTCCCCGGCCAGGTCCCGCTGGTAGGCAATCCATCCGGTGATGCCGCACATGCGCTTCTCCGTCCACTCGGCACACGCAACGCGCCCGCAACACAGATTCATGTGTATTGAGCACCTAAACGGATGGTCGATCCGCCGCGGGCCGCCCGTCAACGGCCACCGGACGATAGGTGTATGCAGTAAGCAACTTTCGGTCATCATGCGACTGGCCTGCATGAACGAGCCCTAGGCGGCGCAGTGTTCACACTCCGCCGAGGCTATGGGCACGACTTTGCCGAGCGTTGGGGCAAGCGCCGCGGAACAGCGGAGGGACAGATTCCGCCGCGGGCTTCGTATCCGGACGTATACGACCCGCTCCTCCGCCGGCGGCCGGCGCGGTACTCGCGGGCAGCCCCGGCCGGGCCCCGGGTGAACGGCCGAATACCTCCCGCCCCGCTTCCGGCCACCTGGCCGGTTCCCCCGCACCGCGGACCGGTCGGGCCCCGCGGCCACGCCTCCGCCGCGCCCCGCCGGAAGCCCTATGCCCCCGGCCCGAAGTGCCGCCGCACCGCGTCCTCCACCCGCTCCGCCCCGCCGGAGGCGACCGCGTCGAGCAGCGCACCGTGCTCCGCGGCGTCGGCGGTCAGCCGCTCCCGTACGGCGAGCGCGCTCCCCTCGCGCCAGACCGCGGCCGCGGGCCACTGCGTACGGCAGTGCAGCTCGTCCGCCACGGCGACCAGGTGCCGGTTGCCGGCCAGCCCCAGCACCGCGCGGTGGAAGGCGCGGTCCGCCTCCGCGTACGCCCCGACGTCGCCGCACGCCGCCCGCGCCGCCGCCTCGTCCGCCAGCGGCCGCAGCTGCTCCCAGCGGGCGGGCGGCACCGTACGGGCCAGCCCGAGCACCACGGGGACGTCGAGCAGCGCCCGCACCTGCGCCAGCTCGGCGAGGTCGCGCGCGGTGTACTCCGCGACGCGGAACCCGCGGTTGGGCAGTACCTCGACGGCGCCCTCGCGGGACAGCGCCTGCATCGCCTCGCGGACGGGGGTCGCGGAGACGCCGTACCGCTCGGCGAGCGCCGGCGCGGAGTGCACGGAGCCCGGTGCGAGGTGCCCGGAGACGATCGCGGCGCGCAGCCCGTCGAGCACCTGGTCCCGTACGGACAGCCGCTCGGGACCGCGGGCGGGCGGCACCATCGGCGCGGCGTGCTCCACCGTGTCCCGCTCCTTCCTCCCCCGCGGGTCCCCACGGCGGCACCGCCCCGGAAAAACACCTGAACCCGGCCGGAGACGTCCGACCACTGCCCCGCGGAAACCCTCTGACCTGCACCGTTACGGTCCAGCTGCCGTGTGCGCCGGCGCACTCACCCGTCCGGCGTACGGCCGCTAGCGTAAACCCTTCCGGGGGTGGTTAAGGTAAGCCTTACCATGCTTGCGACGAGCGCTTCCTACGCCCGGCTGTCCGCGGTCTTCCCGCAACTGCGGATCACCGCCGCCCCGCCGCCCACCGGCGCGGGCTGGATCGGCGCGCGCGACCTCGCCGACGGCGGCGCCGCACTCGACGCTTTCGTGACGAGGACCACAGCGGAGTCGGCCCACCACCGGCCGCGCCCGCCGCGCCCCGACGTCGCGGCGACCCTCGCGCTGCACCGCTACCTGTGGCCGGCCTGCCTGCTCTTCACGGTGCCGTGGTTCCTGCACGGCCGGGTGCCGCGCCTGCCGGTCGACGACGTGGCCTTCCACCCCACCTCGGGCCGGATCACCGTACGGACCCGGTCGTTCAGCTGCCTGCCGGACGACCCGGTCGCGGCGCTGCCCGGCGCGCGCCCCGCGCCGCACGCCGCCGCGCTGCGCGACGAGCTGCGGGCGGCGGTCGCCGAACACGTCGAGCCGGTGCTCGCGGGCTTCGGGCCGCTGCTGCGGCGCGGCCGACACGCCCTGTGGGGCATGGTCACCGACGAGATCACCGAAGGGCTGTGGTACGTCGGGCGGCTGTTCGACCAGGAGGAGCGCGCGGTGGCCGAACTGGCCGCGCTGCTGCCGGGCGACACCCGCCCGTTCGCCGGCGGCGCGGGCTTCCGCCCGGCTACGGAAACTGACGTCCCGTCAGTCGTCGGCGGGTGTTCGACCGCCTCGCGCACCCGCCTCACCTGCTGCCTTTACTACACCATCAGCCCCGCGGACACCTGCACCACCTGTCCGCGGCGGCAGACCGGCGCCCGTCTCGACCGCCGCGCGTCCGCGGTCTGACCTTCCGCGCTACGATCACGCTCAACTAAGCCGTTCTGGCACGTGAGTTCGAGTACCCGGGGACCCGTACGCGTGCTCTTGTGCCGTAAGGTCTGCACCCATCCGGACTCTGCACGATGATGTCGGTCGTAAGCAGCCCCAACGGCCCGAGCGCGACGGAAGCGACACGAGGAATCGCATATGAGAATCACGGACATATCGCTGGACTGGATGATCTCGGCCGGTATCGGCCTGGTCGTCCTCGCGGCTTGCGTCTTCGTCTTCCGCAACCGCCGCACGTCCGGTGACAGCGCCGCCCAGGGCGACTCCTGGGAGCGCAGCGAGGAGCGCCGCCGCCGCAAGGAAGCGGTGTACGGCAGCGCCTCGTACGTGTTGCTGTTCTGCTGCGCCGCGGTGGCCGCCGCACTGTCCTTCCACGGCCTGGTCGGCTTCGGGCGGCAGAACCTCGGCCTGACCAACGGCTGGGAGTACCTGGTGCCGTTCGGGCTCGACGGCGCGGCGATGTTCTGCTCGGTGCTGGCGGTCCGCGAGGCCAGCCACGGCGACGCGGCGCTCGGCTCGCGCCTGCTGGTGTGGATGTTCGCCGGCGCCGCGGCCTGGTTCAACTGGGTGCACGCCCCGCGCGGGGTGGAGCACGCCGGCGCACCGCAGTTCTTCGCCGGGATGTCGCTGTCGGCCGCGGTGCTCTTCGACCGCGCGCTGAAGCAGACCCGCCGGGCGGCGCTGCGCGAACAGGGCCTGGTGCCGCGGCCGTTGCCGCAGATCCGGATGGTGCGGTGGCTGCGCGCCCCGCGTGAGACCTACGGTGCCTGGTCGCTGATGCTGCTGGAGGGCGTGCGCTCGCTGGACGAGGCGGTCGAGGAGGTCCGCGAGGACAAGCGGCAGCGCGAGCAGACGGAGATACGGCGCCGCGAGCACGACCGGATGGAGCGCGCGAAGATCAAGGCGCTCACCCGACAGGGGCGGCCGTGGCCGCGCGGTGGCCGGGGCGGCCGCCAGGTCGAGTTGCCCGCGGCAGGCGCGGCGGGTACCGGCCAGGCCGCTTCGGAGCCTGCCATAGGCCCCTCGATGGAGCTGCCGTCCGGCGAACTGCCGGTGCGGGCGCGCCCGGCACTCCAGCCGGTGCGCGAAAGCACGGCGGCTCCCGCCAACTCGGCAGCGGAGCAGCCCGCTTCGTCCTCCGCCGAGCCGTCGGCGACGGGGTCGGGTCCGGCGCCGATCGACCTGATCGCCGAGGACGACACGCTGACCCTGCCGCGGTTGGACTCGCTGGAGCGCAAACTCCAGGACCTGGAGCGGCAGTTCGGCTGATCCCGGCAACGGTCCGGCCCGGTCGAGCTGTACGGGTCGGCTGGTCCGGGTGCAGGGCGCGACATGCGGCGGCGTGGCTGCCGGGCGGACAGCGGTCCGCCCGCGGCCACGCCGTTCGTGTACGCGCCCCCGGTGTGCGGCGCGCCGTACGATCCGTGCGATCCGTGGCCGCCCTGCGCCGGTGGCGGCAGCAACTACGCCGCCTCTGACCGCAGTTCGAACCAGACCTCCTTCCCGCCCGCCGCGCACGGCCGCACTCCCCAGTCGTCGGCGAGCGCCTCGACCAGCAGCAGGCCGCGCCCCGAAGTGCCCTGGTCGTCGGGCCGTTCGGCGTCCCAGTGCCGCGGGCGCGGCAGGCGGGCCACGGTGTCGCGGACCTCGATCCGCAGCCGCTGCCCGGGAGCGCCGGCCGGGGTCTCCTGCGGCGTGAGCGTCGCGGTCAGCACGGCGCCCCCGCAGGTGTGCTGGAGTGCGTTGGTGAGGAGTTCGCTGGCCAGTAGTTCCGTCGTGTCCACCAGAGCGGCGGCGCCCCACTTCCGCAGGTTGTCCCGAAGGACCCTGCGGGTCTCGGCGACCGCGGGCAGATCAGCCCGCCGTACCGCGCGCCGCAACCGGTACCCCGTGATGTTCGTCCTGCTTCCCCCGTTCGGCCCGGTCTTCGTTCCCCTGTCGATAGGCATTCCCCCCAGGGATGCGTCCACTCATCCGATGCCTCCCGGCGGGCCGTTCGGCCCCGTCCGAGGGACCGAACCACCCGATCAGCGGGCACGAACCCGCCTACGGGCGCGGCACGTTGCGCAGGTTCGCCCGGGCGAGCTGGACCATCTTGCCGACGCCGCCGTCCAGCACGGTCCGGCCCATCGACAGCGCGAACCCGCCGATCTGCTCACCGGTGATCTTCGGCGGGATGGACAGCGCGTGCGGGTCGGTCACCACGTCGACCAGCGCCGGACCCTTGTGCCGGAACGCGTCCTTCAGGGCGCCGCGCAGGTCCTTCGGCCGCTCCACCCGCACCCCGAAGGCGCCCGCGGCCTGGGCGATCGCGGCGAAGTCCGGGTTGCGGTTGGCGGTGCCGTACGCGGGCAGGCCCTCGACCATCATCTCCAGCTCCACCATGCCGAGCGAGGAGTTGTCGAAGAGCACCACCTTCACCGGCAGGTCGTGCTGCACCAGGGTGAGGAAGTCGCCCATCAGCATGCTGAACCCGCCGTCGCCCGACATCGAGACGACCTGCCGCCCGCGGTCCAGGAACTGCGCGCCGATCGCCTGCGGCAGCGCGTTGGCCATCGACCCGTGGGAGAACGAACCGATCACCCGCCGCCTGCCGTTGGGCGTCAGATAGCGCGCCGCCCACACGTTGCACATCCCGGTGTCCACGGTGAACACCGCGTCGTCGGCGGCCACTTCGTCCAGCACCGAGGCGACGTACTCCGGGTGGATCGGCACGTGCCGGTCCACCTTGCGGGTGTACGCCTTGACGGCGCCCTCCAGCGCGTCGCTGTGCTTCTTCAACATCCTGTCCAGGAAGGCCCGGTCGGTCTTCTCCCGCACCTTCGGCAGCAGGCAGCGCAGCGTCTCCCCCGCGTCGCCCCACACCGCCAGGTCCAGCTTCGAGCGCCGCCCCAGGTGTTCGGGCCGCACATCGACCTGCACGAGGGTCACGTCGTCGGGCAGGAAGGCGTTGTACGGGAAGTCGGTGCCCAGCAGGATCAGCAGGTCGCACTCGTGCATGGCGTCGTACGCGGCGCCGTAGCCGAGCAGCCCGCTCATGCCGACGTCGAAGGGGTTGTCGTACTGGATCCATTCCTTGCCGCGCAGCGCGTGCCCCACCGGGGACTTGATCTTCTGCGCGAGCGCCATCACCTCGTCGTGGGCGCCCGCGGTGCCGCTGCCGCAGAAGAGGGTGACCCGCCGGGCGCCGTCCACCAGCCGGGCCAGCGCGTCGATCTCGGCGTCCCCCGGGCGGATCGCGGGGCGCCGGGTGACCAGCGCGTGCTCCTCGGTGCGCTGCGGCGCCTGGTGGGCCGCGATGTCGCCGGGCAGGCTGATCACCGACACCCCGCCCTGGCCCACCGCGTGCTGGATCGCGGTCTGGAGCACCCGCGGCATCTGGGCGGCGTTGGAGACCAGCTCGCTGTAGTGGCTGCACTCCTGGAAGATCCGGTCGGGGTGCGTCTCCTGGAAGTAGGTCGTGCCGATCTCGCTGCTCGGGATGTGCGAGGCGAGCGCCAGCACCGGCGCCATCGAGCGGTGCGCGTCGTACAGGCCGTTGATCAGGTGCAGGTTGCCCGGGCCGCAGGAGCCCGCGCAGGCCGCCAGCCGCCCGGTGAGCTGGGCCTCCGCGCCCGCCGCGAAGGCCGCGGTCTCCTCGTGCCGCACATGCACCCACTCCACGGCGCGGTTGCGGCGCACCGCGTCCACCACGGGGTTGAGGCTGTCACCGACCACCCCGTACAGCCGCCGCACCCCCGCCCGCGCGAGGATGTCGACGAACTGCTCGGCCACCGTCTGCTTCGCCATGCCCCCATCACCCCACGGATGGGGCGATCACGCATCCCAGACGGTCACCACCGTACGGTCGTCGGCATAGCCCTTGACCCGGGTCTGGGCGTCGGCGAGATAGGCCGCCAGGCCCGGCGGGCGGCCCTGGCCCCAGCGTCCGGCGAGGTGGTCGGCGAGCCCGGGTTCGCCGCGCAGCGGCTCGGCCAGCCCGGCGCTGCACATCACCAGCGCGTCACCCGGCTGGGCGACAGCGGCCCGGAACCGGAACGGCGCCGACGCCTCGTCCGGCGCACGGTCCAGGTCCTGCCAAGCACCCTCGCGGATACGGAACAGGCCGCCCTCGCCCACCCCGAAGAACAGCCGGATACGGCACTCGGGGTCGACCGGCAGCAGCAGGCAGCGCACCGACGCGGTGTAGGCGCCCTCGTCCAGGCCCAGGTCCTCGCCGCGGGCGCGCAGCCGGCCGTAGCAGCGGTCAGTCAGCCGGTGCAGGCCGGACTTCAGCGAGCCGCGGCGCGCGGCGCGGATGTCATCGGCCAGCCGGGCCCGGCTGCGGCCGACCGCGCCCGCGATCCACCGCACCGCGTCCTGCGCGGCCCGGTGCGCGTCATCGGCGCCGCGCGCGCCGCTCGCCATCGCCACCAGCAGCAGCGCCCCCTCGCCCGTGCCGAACCGCGCGGTCAGCAGCGCGTCGCGGCGCGGCTCGCCCCGGTAGCGGGCGGAGTCGCCGCGCACCGCGGCGCTCCGCAGCGTCAGCACGCCGTACGCCGCGCCGTCCAGCACGGTGTCGGGCACCAGCGCGTCCAGCCCGTCCGGGTCCGCCTCGGGCCACGCGGTCGGCTCGGCGCCGTACGTCGGCGGGCCGCCACCGACCACGCCCACCTCGGTGGCCGCGTCCACCACCTGCACGGGCGCGGCCGCGGGCACCCACCCCGGCGGCAGCTCCGGCGCCCACCGGACCTCGCCCTCCCCGAACGCGGTGTCGCCTGCGGCGCCGGCAACGGGCGCTTCCGGTGCGGGCGTCGGCGGCGCGACGGGAGCGGGTTCGGGCGCGGGCTCCGGGGCGGGTTCGGGCTTTTCGGGTACGTGCGTTGACGCCTCCTCCGGCTGCGCCCGCCCCTCGGGCAGCTCCGGCTCCTGCGGCTCGGGGCGGTGCGCCGCCGGGTCCGGCACGAGATCCGCGTACGGCGACGGCAAAGCGGGCGCCTCGGCCGGGCGGGCGTCAACCGGGGCAGGAGGCGCGTCAACCGGCGCGTCAGGTACGTGCGTTGACGCCTCCTCCGGCTGCGCCTGCGCCTCCGGCTGCTCCGACTCCTGCTGCTCGGGGCGGTGCGCCGCCGGGTCCGGCACGAGATCCGCGTACGGCGACGGCGACGGCGACGCGGGCGGCTCGGCCGGGCGGGCGTCAACGGGCTGGTCCTGCCCCGGAGTTGACGTGCCTGCGGCCGGGTCGTCGACCGGGTCCACGTACGGCGGCGGCGCGGCGGGCGGCTCCAGTTCCGGGGCCGCTTCGGGGGTCGGTTCGGGGGTCGGATCGGGCGCCGGGGGCTGCTGGGACGACCAGTCCTCGGCCGGGGGCGGCGCGGTGGGCGCGGACGGAGTGGGAGGCGGCGGCGCCGCGCGGCGCGGGGTGACCCAGGCGTCCCACGGCGTGGCGGGCGGCGGGGCGTACGCGTCGGAGGCCCGGGGGTCGGGTGCGTGCGGCGGTTCGGGGGCGGGCTCAGCCGCCGGTTCGGGTACGGGCCCGGGTGCGGGCCCCGGCGCGGGCTCGGCCTCGTAGGCGGGCTCGGGTGCGTACGCCGCAGCCGCGCGCGGGTCCGGCGCGAAACCCGGCCGCGGCGGCAACTCCGGTGCGGCCGACGCCCGTTCCTCCACCTCTTCCGGAGCCGACTCGGGGTCGGGTGTCGGCTCCGGCTCGGGCGCCGGCTGCGGCGCCTGCGGGGGCGCCTGCGTGGGCTCCGCGAAAGTCGGCGCGGCCGCCCACGGGTCCCACGGCGGGGCCGGCGGCACCGCGGGCTCCTCCTGGCGCGGCGCCGGCGGCATCGGCGGCGGGACCACCGGACGGTTCGGCCGCGGCCAGGACGACGGCGGGGGCGGCGGCGTCGGGCGCCGCAGCCGCAGCGTCTCGGTCGGGGGCGGCGGAGGTGGCGTCATCGCGTTCAGCGCCGAGTCGAAGTGCGCGTCGAGGGAGTCGTTCCCGGCGCCCGATGCCCCGGCGGCGGCCCCCTCGTCGTACAACTGCCGCCACCAGTCGTCCTCTTGGCTGCCGCGTGCGTCGCCCTGCTGGCTCATGCACCTATTGTCCACCGCCGGGCGGACCGGGAAACGCGAAACGCCGGGTCGGCCCGGCCCCCTCCGTCAGGGCCGTCCCGGCGCACCACCGCTCGCACATGCCCCCCGGGTATGACATCCGCTGCGATGTGGATCACAGTGGCAGAAGGCGCCCGGTGGAGGCGAAAATAGGGGCGGCGGGAAACCGCCGCGGCTCGTTCCCGCCATGCCGTCGTCAACGCCGGTGTCGCGTACCGGTAGCGCGAAGCCGCCCATCCCGAGGGGGCCTTCGTTGCTCGGTGCCATCGGCCTCGACGAGGCACAGGAGTCGGCCTACCGCGCCCTGGTCGCGCTCGGCGCCGCCGAACTCGGCCAGCTGGCCGACCGGTTGTCCGTCACGGAGCAGGAGGCGGCGCGGCTGCTGCGCCGGCTGGAGGGGCACGGCCTGGTCGCCCGGTCCTCCGCCCGGCCCGGCCGCTGGGTGGTCGCGCCGCCCGCGGTCGCGCTGTCCGCGCTGCTGGCCAGCCGCCGGCATGCCCTGGAGCAGGCGGAGTCGGCGGCGGCCGTGCTCGCCGCCGAGTTCCGCGCCGAGGCGGCCGAACCGGCCGTGCACGACCTGGTCGAAGTGGTCACCGGCAAGGAGGCGGTGGCGCGGCGCTTCCGCCAACTCCAGCTCGGCGCCGAGTCGGAGGTGTGCGCACTGGTCACCGGCCGGCCCGTCGCGGTCGACGGCGCCGACAACGACGCGGAGGCCGACGCCGCGCGCCGCGGGGTGGCGTACCGGGTCGTCCTGGAGCGGGACGCGGTCACCGGGCAGCACGGGCTCGCCGAGCTGGCCGCGGCCCTGGACCGCGACGAGCAGGTGCGGGTGGCGCCGCGGGTGCCGACCAAGCTCATGCTGGCCGACCGGACGCTGGCAATGGTGCCGCTGGGCCACCGCTCGGAGCCGGCCGCGCTGGTGGTGCACGCCAGCGGCCTGCTGGAGGCGCTCACCGAGCTGTTCGAGGGGGTCTGGCGGCAGGCCATGCCGCTGCGCCTGGAGCCCGGCGGCCAGGTCACCGAGGACGGCGGGGAGCAGCCCGACCGCACCGACCTGCGCATCCTGTCGCTGCTGCTGGCCGGCCTGACCGACGCCTCCACCGCCAAGCAGCTCGAACTCGGGCTGCGTACGGTCCAGCGGCGGGTGAAGCGGCTGATGGAGATCGCCGGGGTGCGCACCCGCCTCCAGCTCGGCTGGCACGCGTACGAGCGCGGCTGGATCGCCCGCGACCCCGCGTAGCCGCGCCCCCGCGGCCGTCGGCCGGGCGTAACGGTTCTCCGGCCGCCGGTCGGCTCCCGCTCCGTACGAGGCCGCGCCCGCTCCGTACGACGCCGCTCCCCTGTCCGTACGAGGCCGGGGCGCGCCACCTGCCCGGCCGGTGACGCATCCGCCCGGGGGACGCGATCCGGTAACACCACCGCCTCCGGCGCGTCGCCATGCGGCGGACGCGCCCGGATTCGGGCAGGCTGGCTCTCATGGGGACCGCACAGGTGTGCCTGATCGGCGCGGTGATGCTGCTCGGCGTCGTGGGCGTGTCGGCCCCCGGCGTGCCCGGGACGCTGCTGTGCTGGGCCGCGGTGCTGTGGTGGGCCACCTCGGAGCACACCACGCTGACCTGGGGCGTTCTCGCCGGTGCGACCGGGCTGCTGGCGGTGGCGCAAGTGGTGCTGTGGCTGATGCCGTCCCGCCGTATCCGCGACTCGGGCGTCACCTGGCGCACGGTGATGATCGCGAGCGGGGTGGCCACCGCGGGGTTCTTCCTGGTCCCCGTGCTGGGCGCGCCGCTGGGCTTCACCGGGGCCGTCTACGTCCACGAGCGGGTCCGGATCGGCGGCCACCGCGCCGCGTGGAGCGCGACCCGCCGGGTGATGCGCACGGTCGGCGGGTCGGTGCTGGTCGAGCTGATGGCGTGCCTGATCGTGACGGGTGCGTGGGTGGGCGCGGTGGTCGCGGGGTAGCGCGCCCTCGGCTCCCCCGGGCTCCCGTCGCCGGCTCTCCGAGCCCTGACCCGCGGTCCCCGCCCCCGCGCCCCCTGCCGTACGGCTCAGACCGCGGGGCCCTCGACGCCCCAGCTGATGATCTTGCGCGGGTGGATGCGGATCAGCTCGGGGCTCATGTGCTCGCCGTACCCGTGCGGGCCCTCGACCTGCTCGGCGGTGCCGCGGATCTCGACCCCGCGGGCGGTGCGCGGGTCGCCCGGCCGGGACATGTCGTCCACGACGAGCGACACATTCGGGTTGACCGCGACATTGCGCCACTTGCGGGTGGTGCCCATCGCGAACCCGCCGATGTCCACGGCGCCGTCCGCCCGCAGGAAGAAGCCCACCGGGTTCGTCTGCGGGCGCCCCTGCGCGTCCACCGTGGCCAGCCGGGCGAGGAACTGCCCCCGCAGGTACTCCAGCTCGGCCTCGTTCAGTTCGGTCCGTGCGGTCCTGGTCGTCATACGGCCATCCTCCCGCCGTACGCGCGCCGGGGCATCCGCCGCGCGACCGTAAGGGGCTCCGTCGAACGGGCTCCGTCGAAGGGCCCCCGCCCGGGGTCCGCCCGGGGTTCGCCCGGAATCCGGTGCCCCCGGCCCGGGGCCGACCTGGGTACGGACGAAGAGAGCGCTCTCATACGGCGCCGGCGACCCGATACGCTGTCGGTACCGAACCGGTCCCTAAGTTTTCGTTATCCGTGCGCGAAGGAGCCCTCCGTTGTCCGACCCGAGCTTCGCGCACCGCCCCACCCTGGAGGCCGTGGCCGCACGGGCCGGGGTGTCCAGGGCAACCGCTTCCCGCGTGGTCAACGGCAGCGAGGGGGTGCGCGCGCCGCTGGCCGAGCGGGTGCGCCGAGCCGTCGAGGAGCTGGGCTACGTCCCCAACCAGGCCGCCCGCGCGCTGGTCACCCGGCGCAACGACGCGATCGCGGTGGTCGTGGCCGAGCCGGAGACCCGTTTCTTCGCCGACCCGTTCTTCGCCCAGCAGGTGCGCGGCATCAGCAAGGAACTCACCGCGCACGACAACCAGTTGGTGCTGCTCCTCACCGAGGGCGCCGCCGACCACGAGCGGGTGGGCCGCTATCTGGGCGGCGGCCACGTCGACGGCGCGCTGATCTTCTCGCTGCACGACGACGACACGCTGCCCGCGCTGGCCCGCCGGGCCGGGGTGCCGACCGTGATCGGCGGCCGCCCGGACTGGTCCGACAGCGACACGCTCTACGTCGACTGCGACAACCGCGGCGGCGCGCGCGAGGCGGTGCACCATCTGCTGGACCTGGGCCGCCGGCGGATCGGCCACATCGCCGGGCCGCTGGACCAGACCTCCTCGGTGGACCGGCTGGACGGCTTCCGCGACGCGCTGCCCGGTGTGGACCCGCGGCTGATCGTGGAGGGCGACTTCACACCGGACGGCGGCGCCCGGGCGATGGCGCGGCTGCTGGACGACTTCCCGGACCTGGACGGGGTGTTCGCGGCGTCCGACGTGATGGCCTCGGGCGCGCTGCGGATGCTGCGGAACCGGGGGGTGCGGGTGCCGGAGGACGTGGCGGTGGTCGGCTTCGACGACATCGTGTCGGTCGCGGACTGGACCGACCCGCCGCTGACCACGATCCGGCAGGACATCGAGGAGATGGGCCGGATGATGGCGCGGTTGCTGCTGCGGCGGATCGAGGCGGGGGCGGGGCCGGGAGCGGGGCCGGTGTCGGGGGGTTCCGCCGGCGGGTCGGCGCAGGCGGGCGGCCTGGCGCTGTCGTCGATCGTGACGCGGACGCAGTTGGTGGTGCGGGCGTCGGCCTGATGGGCCTGCCGCCGTACGCCTTTTGTCCTACTGACGGACTGTCGTATTCCCACGAGCGAGCCAACGGGGCCGTTCGGACGGCTTGTTGGGAACGGGGTTGAGACCTCCTCACAACGGGAACATCACGATCGGGTAGCGAACGTGACGATGCGGTGAAGGCCGCGCGGATGTGAGGAGGCCGTGGCATGGCCTACAGCGTGATTTCGGGCATCGTGATCGTGGGGCTCGCCATCGCCCTGGTCATCGGGTCCTTCTGGAGCGAGGGCAGTCCGCTGGGTGTCCGGCGCCGCCACGGGAAGGGCGGCGGCGCCGGATGAGGTGACGGCGCGGGCGGTGCGGAGGTCAGTGGACCTCGCCGTGGCGGTGGCCGCCGCCTCCGCCCCGCTTGCGCACGTACATCTCCCGGCCGGCGACCGACCGCTGCTTCCACTCGCGGCGCAGTTCGGCGCGCAGCCGCTGGTCGGTGCGGGAGGCGATCCAGGCGTTCTCCCGCAGCAGCTTGCGGTAGCTGTCGAGGCGGCGCTCGGGCAGGGTGCCGTCCTCGAGCGCGGCGAGCACCGCGCAGCCCGGCTCGGTGCGGTGCGAGCAGTCCGGGAAGCGGCACCCCTCGGCCAGCTGCTCGATCTCGGCGAAGACCTGGCCGAGCCCGGTCCCGGCGTCCCACAGGCCGACACCGCGCAGCCCCGGGGTGTCGATGAGCACCCCGCCGCCCGGCAGCGGCACCATGTCCCGGGTGGTCGTGGTGTGGCGGCCCTTGCCGTCGGCGTCCCTGGTGGCCTGCACCTCCTGGACGGACGCCCCGGCCAGCGCGTTGGTCAGCGTCGACTTGCCGGCGCCGGACTGGCCGAGCAGCACCGTACTGGCCGCGAACAGCACCTCGCGCAGCTCGTCGAGCCCTTCGCCGCTCTCGGCGCTGGCCACCACCACCCGTACCCCCGGGGCCGCGGCCTCGGCGTCCGCGAGCAGGTGGGTGGTGTCGGGCACCAGGTCGGCCTTGGTGAGCACCACGAGCGGCTGCGCCCCGCTCTCCCAGGCCAGCGAGACGAACCGCTCCAGCCGGCCCAGGTCCAGCTCCAGGGCGAGCGAGACGCACACCGCCACATGGTCCACGTTCGCGGCCAGTACCTGGCCCTCCGACCGCTTGGACGACGTCGACCGTACGAAGCGGGAGCGCCGCGGCAGCAACTCCCGTACGAAGCGCGGGTCGTGGCCCGCGGGGTCCACGGCGCCCCAGTCCCCCGTGCACACCACGCGCATCGGGTCCCTGGGCACCACGAACTCGGTGTCGGCCCGCACCACCCCGTCGGGCGTGAAGACGTCACACAGCCCGCGGTCCACCCGCACCACCCGCCCGGGCACCAACCCGCGCTCGGCGTACGGCACGAACTCCGCCTCCCACACGTCGTCCCACCCATAGGGCACGAGGGCATGCGAGGAAGCATCACGAAAAGAAAAAGACAACGGAAACCCTTCGAACAGGGCCCCGGCCCACGCGCCCCCAACAGGCGCGCCGCACAAGCAGGGAGAAGTCAGCCGGAGACCACAGAGGCGAACTGCACGATCAGCCGAATACGGGCAACACCCGCCACAGAAACAGCCATCGGGTCACACCTCCCTGATCACACACACGACCGACGCGGCCACCCCGACAGGCGCCGCTCTCTACCAACCCCCGCACCGTAGCCCCTCCCCCACCACCCCGCCACCGAATTACCCGCCCACTCACGCAGCAAGACCCACCCGCGCCAGTCCCACGCCTGGTCAGCCGAGTCACCGCGGCGGGCGACGGGCCAGCGGTGCCGCCCATGAACTGCTCCAGCGCGGGCACGAAGTCCCCGGACGACAGTCCGTTCAGGTAGAGCAGCGGGAGTACCCCGGAGAACGTCGGCGACCTGCAGCGCCACAGGGCCAGGATCCTGGAGGAGAATCGCTGGCGCTCGCCGGTGGCCTCGTCCACGCGACGGTCATTCACCTGGGGCGGGATGACCTCGACCGGGCCGGCCGCGGTGACCACGGTCCGGGACCTATGACGTCCGTTGCGGACCACCATGCTCCGCCCGCGCTCATCGGATTCGGCAGCCAACTCGGCTATGTAATGGTTGGCTTCCGCTTCCAGCGCGGCAGCGAGCATCCGGTATGCGCCTTCACGGACGACCTCGACTCCGCTACCCGTTCCGGTGTCGGCGGCGGCACCAGGGCCGGGGAGTCGTCGCCGACATGCCGGGAGGCGTTGAACTCGTCGACCGGGCAAACCAGCCGGACACCGAACGCTGCCTCGATCTCGGCCGCCTTGCGGGCCTGCAGGAACCGGTGGAACCCCTTGAAGATCTGCACATACTCGCGCCGGGTCGACGTCGACCGGCCCTTGACCGCCAGGTCGCCGACCACCCGGTCGATGTCCTCCGGCGTCACATCCCACGCGGGTCGGCCCAGAGCTGCGAGGGTTCGCTCCAGCAGGCCGATGTCATTGTTGATGGTCACCGGGCTGAACCCGCGGGCCCGCCAGGAGGCGACGAACGCGTCGACGCATGTGGTCTGGAACTGCCACGGGTCCGTCGCAAGCGGTTCCTGCGGGACGGCCCCGCCCGCGATGACCTGCAGTCTCGCCTCGGCCACCGGCACACCTTCCTCGCACCTGAACGGTCAAGGCAGCACCTTGAAAACCAGGGCGCTACCGCGAGAAGCAACGAGGACCTCAGGAGCGGGATACGGCCAGGTGGCAGCCGCAACTCTTGTGAGGGAACAAGTGCCAGCCCCAGATGGCTGGACCGAGACGTTTACGGACCCCCGACTCTGCGCGGCCATCGTCGACCGCCTCACCTTCAACGGCACCATCATCGAGACCGGCACCGACTCCTACCGCCTCGCCAGCACCCAAGCCCGAGCTGAGGAACCGGTCAGGGTCAGCTGAACCATCTGAGTCCGCCCCGCCTGCGGCGGGGCGGACTCAGAGCCAGGACACCTGGGCCAGCCGTGAGATCCTCTCCATCATGTTCGAGAGCGGGCGCAACCAGCGGGCGATAGCAGGCGTCGAGGCCCACGTTCGCGACTTCTTCACCGGCCACATGATCACGGTTAGCGACTATGACCTGGGACCTGGGCGAAGGGAAGCGGTTCCCGACCTGCGGATCGTCACCGTCAGCCCAGGACCGCGCGCCGACAGCTGGGCCTACATCACCGCCGGCTGCTGTTCCACGGTCGAGACGGACGGCCACGGCCTCGAATTCGTCCTCACCGCTCCCGTCCGCGACGAACGCTTTCCTGAGCTCCTGGCCATGACCGCCAATTACCACGCCGATCACCACCTCAATGTCGAGCACAGCCTGCCCATCGGGGAGCCGTGGCTGCCCGGGTCCCACTGCGACCACCTGCTGATCAGCCTCCCCTACCTCCATGGCCCTGACCTGGAGCACTGCCCGCTGCCGGACGGCCATGCCCGCATCCTCTTAGCCCTGCCGGTCACCGCAGCCGAGATGACATACCGCCGCGAGCACGGTCATGAGGCCCTTGAGCAGCTCTTCGACGAGCACGGGATCGTCCCAACCGATCCAAGGCGTCCATCCGTCGCCTGAACCTCGCGGGCACAGTCCGGGCACAAGCGGCAGCCGGGAAGTCCTCCAGCGCCGTCAAAACTCGTCGACAAGTTCAGGCGCAGCCATCACCGATTGCCGCCCAAAGTCATCGACAAACGCTGTCCGCCCTCATGAACGAAGCCACCTGACCGCCTGCCGGACAACCCGCTTCATGAAAGCGCGAGGCTAGTTAGAGACTACGAGTACCCAAGACCACCAGAGTCGGGTCCTGTCATCGCCGGGTGCGTTCGCGGACCTGGCAGCGCAGGAGGTCAGTCACGGCAGCTGTAGTTTCGACGTCTGCGCTGGTCGGCGGCTTGCGGGGCCGGTCGCGGGCACGGGTACGGCCACCGTGATCATGAACGTTTGTGACGACGTATCAGGATCAGGTGGCCGTGGAGGCCACGGTAGCCCAGGCTGCCTGGGGCCGGTTGTTCCGGGCAGCGATGGACGCGATCGCGGACTGCTTCGCACGGCGTGAGACACGCACGACAGCAGCTGAGATGGTCACAGGGCTGCTGACAGAGAGGGACACGCGCAACTGCTGGACGCTGGCCGAGGCGCTGGGGCATCCGGGTCCGCATCGGCTGCAGCACCTGCTGTCGCGCGCTTCGTTCGACCACGACCTGGCCAGGGAAGCGATCGCCCGACTGGTCGTGCGTGAACTCGCGGGCCAGGAGGTGGTGCTGGTCGCGGACGAGACGGGGGACGCGAAGTCCTCGACCGGCTGCGTCGGGGCCGGCCGCCAGTACTCCGGCGCGATCAAAGGGGTCGGGTTGTGCCAGGTCGCCGTGCACCTGGCCGTGGTCACCGCGTCGGTGCGGGTGGTGATCGACCGGGCCCTGTACCTGCCGAAGGACTGGGCCGCGGACGAGGAACATCGCGAGGCGGCCGAGTCCCCGAGGAGATCATGTTCGCGACCAAGCCGCGGCAGACCGCCGCCATGGTCGAGAACGCGCTTGAACTGGGGGTGAATGCACGCTGGTTCACCGGCGACGAGGTGTACTGCGGCGGACTGCCCGGGAGTCTGCGGGAGTTCGGGCTGGGCTACGCGGTCGGAGTGTCCCACGCGTATCCGGTCACCGATGGAGCCGGTCGCCGGTGGAGGGCCTGCCAGCCGATCAACAAGGTGCGGCCCGGCCAGTGGATGCGGATGCGGACCGGACACGGCACCAAGGGCACCCGCGAGTACGACTGGGCCTGGGTGGAGGTCCGCGCGGACGACACTCCCGACGGACACAGCGACGGCGTGAGCGTCCTGGTCGCCCGCCGGCACCGCTACACCGGCGAGGTCTCCTTCTTCCGCTGCTGGGCGCCCGGGGACGTCACCCTCGCCCAACTCGTGGAGGTGATCTGCCGCAGATGGCGGATCGAGGAGACATTCCAGCTCGGCAAGACCTTCGCCGGCCTGGACGAAGGTCAGGTGACCTGCTGGAACTCCTGGATGCGCTGGTCATTGCTCTCCCTGATCGCCGCCGCCGTCCTCGCCCTTACAGCCGCTGCCACGACCATTACCGGCCCCACCGAACCGGGCCGCCTTTTCCCCCTGACCTGCCCCGAACTCATCCGCCTCCTACGGGCGTTCGTCCTCACCCCAGCCGTCCGGAACGTGGAACACGTCCTGCACTGGATGGCCTGGCGCCGCCACCATCAAGCCGTCGCGCAAGCCTGCCACCAGCGCCGACGCACCCTCCAGGACCAGCCATAACCGGAACTACAACTGCCGTGTCAGTCCGGTCGTCCCCCAGGCGGAGGGCACCAAAGCCCCGGAAAAAATGTTGGCGACGCGCCCAGGAGCAGGTTGATGGGGCAGTTGTCGCGGGCGTGGTATTCGTAGGCAGCGGCCTCCGAACGACACAGCCTGAACTTCGAGCGACCCGCATGTGGAACCCTCGTCGTTCAAGATTTTCTCCATCCAATGCTCGTCTTGCACCATGAAGAATCATCCGCTGCTGAGGATCCCAAGTGGTCTCATGCTCTTCTTTCCGTGCGCCTCGGGCGACTTCGGAAGCACGGGGGACTGGGTTCGCAAGTCGACAAACTACTGAACTTGATTGGGTGATGTCGGCGCCGTTCGCCTGACAGCTGGCCGTCGGCGCCGATAGCCGTTGGGTGTGAGGTACGCGCAGGGCGGCGGGCTGACCGACGCCGAGAGGATCACGCGGGAGCGGTTACGGCTCCAGGCCGTGGAGCGTTTCGAGGGCAGGCAGAAGAGCGCGGAGATTGCCGCTGCCTTGCGGATCAGCTTGCGGTCGGTCGAGCGGTGGCGCAGGGCCTGGCGCGAGGGCGGCGAGGCGGGAGTCCTGTCGAAGGGGTCGCCGGGAAGATCTCGACTCAGTGAAGCCCAGATCGCCAGGCTGGAGCAGGAGTTGGAGCGTGGTCCACTGGCTCACGGCTGGGCGGACCAGCGGTGGACCCTGGCACGTATTAAGACGCTGATCGGCCGGCTCTTCCACGTCTCCTACACGGTCGAGGGCACCTGGCGGCTGCTGAAGTGCCACAGTTGGAGTTGGCAGCGGCCCACTCGACGGGCGATCGAGCGCGATGACGACGCGGGGGAGGTGTGGAAGAAGGAGACCTGGCCGCGAGTAAGAGCACTGCGGCGGAGCGCAACGCCTGGATCGTCTTCGAGGACGAGGCCGGGCAGTCGATGACTCCGCCGCGTGCCAGGACCTGGGGCGGAATCGGCCTGACCCCGGTCGTGAGGGTGAGGGGCCGGGGCTCGGGACGTGTGTCGATGTCCGAGATGGCCTGCTACAAGCCGGGCCAGCGGTCCCGGCTGATCTACGCGATCCGCGAGTACCGGGGCCGCAAGGACGAGCCGAAGGGCTTTGGCTGGCGCGACTTCCGCGACCTGATCGTCCGCGCTCGTATCCAGCTCGGCGGACCGATCGTGCTGGTCTGGGACAACGTCCGCCTGCACCTGACGGCCGGCATGCGCGAGTTCATTGACGCGAACGCCGAGTGGCTCACCGTGTTCCAGCTGCCCACCTATGCCCCGGACCTCAACCCGACCGAGGGCGTCTGGTCGCTGGTCAAGCGTGACATCGGCAACCTCGCCGCGGCCGACCTCGGCCAGATCACCCGCGCCGTGAAGCGCAAACTGAAGATGCTGCAGTATCGACCGGAGGCCATCGACGGCTGCCTCGCCGGCACCGACCTGGCCCTGGACCTGTGAGCGTGGGGTCGACCGACCCGAAATTGGTCAAAGCCCAAAGCTGCTGGTCAGTTACGGTGGCGGCATGACCGACAGCCTGCCCGAGGACGTAGCCGACGTGCTTGCCCTCGTCCTGAACCAGGACGAGCTCGTTCACGTCGCCCTCCGACGGCAGGTGCCCCAACTCAGAGTGCAATCCCGCTGTGAGTGCGGGTGCGGCACTGCCTACTTCGACCTTGACGTCGACGCGGTGGAGCCCGCGCCAACCGGCCTCGGCACCGTCGTGGCTGCAGACGTGCTGCTGTTCACCGAAACCGGCGAGTGCCCTGGCGAGGTCCTGGTCTTCGCGCAAGGCGGCTACCTCTCATGGCTGGAGGTCTGCCCCTGGAGCGATGACGTCGAGGTGAATCTCGCCGCGGCGCGGCGCTGGCTACAGCCATCGTCTTGAACTCGAGCCGGTAACAGCTGGCGGTCTCGGACCTGACGCCGTCACCACGCGTCGACCGACATCACGAGTTCAAGTTCAGTATCTACCCGAGAAATCCTAACGCCTTCACCACGGCAACCTATACAGGAATAGAACAAATCGATCCATCGATCGTACCGACCACTAGTACGGTCCGACCGGCGCCGTTAGATCCAGCGGCGAGAGAGAATCCGGACGGAAATTCGCCGAACCGTTCCCCTGTCTCAATTTCCCAGCAGCCGACCACTGCATCGTCGCTGGCCGCAGCAATGTGCGGAGACCCTCCGGAATCAAATAGAGCAAGACCGGTAGGATAAGCGCCTATAGAAATCGTACGACCAACCTGCCGACCATTCCGAACGTCCCATACGCGGACATTGGATTCGAAATCCGCACACGCAAAGAGCGGCGACGATCTTGCGCCAATCCCTACGGTAAGCAATTCCACTCCATCTCCGGAGCGGAGACTATCGACAAATTCCCCCGTGTCGGCATTCCACTTACGAACCACTCCCATCTCATCGCCCGACAGGATTACCGCCGACTCACCCGCGCAACTCAGTACATCAATAGCCTTTACCGACGCATCATGCCCGAGCATAGGAGATCCAATGATGCCACCAGTCTCAGCGGACCATCGACAGACAGAGCCGCCCGCCAATGCACCAACAATAAAAGACGATCCATCGGAAAGAAATCCCGCCGCAACGCCCCACGTTGTTTCCTCCCCCAGTCTCCGCCCAAAAACTGGTTCTCCCGTAGCCCCACTCAGTACCGCAATTCCGCGTTCGGTCGCAACGGCCACATCAAAATCTCGTCGCGTTGAAACCACAACGATCTGAAATGCACCGTCGCCACCAGCTCCCGCGTTCCTCCACTTCATCGCACCCGACTTCACATCCCACAATGCCAGACCCGGATTCCTGGGATCTCCACTCGAAGCCACCAGTCGAAATTCCCCAGTTTTGGGACCAACTCCAAGTGGCCAAATCGATCCTTGGTGGGCATTCCGAATCCATCCAGCAGAGACGTCATTGACAGCCACCGACACTCCTCACGGTTGGCGCGAACGGCGTTCAGCCGTGCTTCCCTCGCATCCTACTCCATCTCCTCGTTCTCGAGTCCCCCTCCTGCTCCACCAGCATCCGGAACTCGGCCTCCCACCAAACCTTCATCCCAAAGTTCCACCGCGAGGTCCAGGGCAGACATTTCAGATGACGTCTTTCCAAGGCGAGCTCTCTGTTCATTTACAAACCTATCATCGAATTCAACATTCCCTATCCATCCATGACTTTCTCGCTTTGATTTTAGCTCCGATTCCCCTTTGTAGTACTGTGCATAATTCTCGCATTCGATAGAACAGAACTTATTAGTTGAGAAGTCATTATAAACTTCGCCAAGATCGCCGCCCAAGTCACTGCGTTGAACATCGGCGTTTCTTTTGAGCTCCTTTGCGGCATATTCCGAGTGAGTTCCCTTGGGGCCTTGAAAGAGTGGCACCTTCAGGTCTTTCAATTCTTCAACGATCTGCTGATTCTCCTTCAGCCTCATATCGAAATTCCCATTTACGAACATTACAACCCTCGCAGTCACTACCTCCTGCCCATTCTCATCCTCGGTATTTACGCCAGCCATCGTTACGTAAAAATTGGCCTTCTTTTTCCTGAACCAGCCTTTATCCATATAGGACTGAACAATCTTCATTGCCTGTACGTAGGTTCTCCGAGCTCCTTCAGATACCAGAGATGCCCTCACGCGGTCGGTTATTTTTTCTAGCTTGACACCTGTCAGGTTGTCGGTCGACTCCTCGGTGACTTCGTCACCGGCCGATGCTCCGGTAGATCCACCTGATGTGCGGGTCACCCCGTCGCCAGCACCATCGCCGTCAAGCATTTGACCGGTCGAGTCAGACGAATTGACAGGGTTGTTGTCGCTGTATGCGTAGCCGTTCCACTGCTGGGGATCGGTGATCGTGCGGAGAGGGTCGGGGTTGAGGAAGCGGCCGAGAGTGGGGTTGTATTCGCGGGCGCCGAGGTTGGTGAGACCGGTGGCGAGGTCGGCGGTGCCGCCGACGTAGCCCTTGTCACCGGGCCATGTGGTGGGTGTGGCGGTACGGGTCTCGCCGAAGGGGGTGTAGGCGCGGCGGGTGACAGTGAGGGAGTCGGCGCTGATGTCGGTGGTGGAAGTACCTTGGGGGTCGGGGAGTTGGTAGTCGAGGGTGCTTCCCGTGCTCCCTGTTGTGGCGCTGCGGATGGTGGTGGGGGCCCCGGCGACGTTGTAGGAGCGGTTTGCGGCGGTGACTGTGCCGGCCTTGTTGATCGTGAGTTCGTCGCTGCCGAGGTAGACGGTGGTGGTGCCGTCGTCGGTGCGGGCGGTGAGGTTGCCGTCGGCGTCGTAGTGGTAGTCGGTGGTGTGGGTGGGTGCCGAGGCCGGTCCGCTGGTGAGGCTGGTCAAGTCGCCTTGTGTGTCCCAGGTCAGGTTCTGAGCCTGGTCGGGTTGAGCCTGTCCCCCGGTGGTGGTGGCGATGTTGGTGGGGTTGCCGTCGGCGTCGTAGGTGTACGTCTGGGTGGTGTCGCCGGTGGTGGTGGTGTGGACCGCGTGGGTGTGGTCGGTAGTGTCGTAGACCTCGTTGGTGGTGGCGTTCTTGGCAGCGTCGCCGGTGGTGTCGTGGACGGTTTTGGAGGTGCGGTTGCCGGTCAGGTCGTAGGTGTAGGACTCCCAGTAGGGGGCAGGACCGCCGAGGTTGGCCGCGGTGGAGGTGGTGTGGTCGCAGCCGCCGATGCCGGGAACGGTGGGTGCGTCGGCAGTGTGGGTGGCGCCCGTGTCGCTCCATGCCTGGGTAAGGCGGGCGAGGTAGTCGTAGGTGTAGCACTGGGTGTCGGTGTTGGCTGTGCCGCCGGTGTCCTGGACGTCGCTGGTGGAGGTGATCTGGCCGGCGGGGTTGTAGGTGTAGGAGACGTTGTCGACGGCGGTGGTGGCAGCGGTGCCGTCGGTGTCTTCTTCGCGGTCGTTGGCGTAGCTGAGCAGGCGGCCGGTGGCCATGTCCCAGTTGTCGGTGGTGACGACCTGTTTCGGCTCAAGGCCCTGGGTGGTTCGTTCGACCTGACCCAGGGGGGTGTAGTCGATCCAGCCGGTGTAGTCGTCGGTGCCGCCGACACCGACGGGCAGGCCCATGCCATTGTGGCTGTAGTACAGCGTCTCGTCCGGCAGCAGGCTTCCTGTGCCACTGGTGGAGATCTTTGAGGTGTCCAGCAGGTCCTGGAGCTCTGTATAGGTGTTCGTGGTGCTGTAAGTGATCGCCGCCGTGTTGCCGTAGGCGCCGGCCGGGATGCTGGTGGTGGTGCCGGAGGGCTGGTAGTTGGTGGTGTAGCCGGTGACGGTGGTGGTGTAGGTGGCTTTGCCGTTCTCGTAGGCGGTGACCGAGGTGGGCTGGCCCTTGACCACGTTGTCGTAGGTGCGGGAGGTCAGCGGGACGCTCTTGTTCGTCGTCGCGTCCCAGCCGCTCGTGTTGGTGACCCGTCCGAGTGCGTCGTAGGCGGTGTCGATCTCTCCGGCCCTGTCCGGGCGGCCGTCGATTGCCTGCGTGACTTCGCTGTCGTCGTCGTAGGTGCTGTTGATCGTGCCGGTGTCGGGGTCAGTCTGTTGCGTGACGTTGCCGAGCAGGTCGTAACTCTTGGTCCAGGTCACGGCCTGGGCGGGGCTGCTGGCCGGGTCGGTGTCCGAGGTGAGGGGGCCGATGTCCTTGGTGGCGTGGCCAGCGGCGTCGTAGGCGTAGTCGGTCTTGTCGTAGCTGCCGGTTGCTGTGGCGCCGTGGAATTGCCGTAGTTCGGTGGTCTGTCCGCGGACATCGGTGAGGCTGGCGGTGGGAGTACCGCCCGTCGGTGGCGTGATGTCAGTCTCGTCAGCGCCGGGGTAGGAGGTGGTGGTTGACCACTGCTGGGTGCCGAGCGAGTACAGGTAACTCGCGATCGGGCGGCCTTGGCCGTCGAACGTGGTCCGGGTGCTGGAGGGGACCTGGTCCGCCGTCGGATTGACGAGGGAACCGGTGGGGTTGGAGTCCTTGTTGTAGAAAGCGGCGTCGGTGCTGGTGGTCCAGCCGTGGGAGTCGTAGGCGGTGTCGGTGATGAGTCGCCCGGTGCCACCGTCCTGAGGACTGGACTGTTCCTGACGCAGGTGGAGCAGCGAGTCGTAGATCTTGTAGTCGATACCGTAGTTGCCGCCGTTGAGCAGGCTCTGGGTCTCCACCGCACTGGGCACGGTGGCAGAGACGGTGTAGCTGTATTTGTCGTTCGGGGTGGAGGAGTTGGCAGCCTGGGTGTGGTCGGGCAGCCACACCTTCGTCAGGCGCCCCAGTCCGTCGTAAGTCTCGGTGGTGAGGCGGCCGTTGAAGTCCGTGACCGTCAGCGGGAGCCCACGGCCAGGGTCGAGGGTGGTCGTGGACTTCCAGCCCATGGCGTTTGTGGCCACCGTGGTGAACGGAAGGTACTTCGCTGCGGCGTCTGAAGTGCCGTACGCGGTACCTGTAGTACGGCCTAGTGGATCGACTGTTCCGGTAATACGTCCATAAGCGTCGTAGGTTGCCTTCGAAGGTGCCGCCCACGTGATAGTCGAACCCGTGGACGACTTCGCCTGCTGGGTAGCGGTGGGGTTTCCAGCGCCGCTGACCGCGCCCAGGGCAGAACCAGCTGTGGCTCCGTCGTACCAGACACGGTCCGCAGCAAGCGTGTGAGCGTCCGGGCCGGTGACACAAGCTCCAGCCTCCGTGATGACCTGGTCAGGGTAGGCCATCATGTTTCGCGCACTGTCGGAAGCGTACGTCGCCGAAACGCACTTTTCTGGCGTGGTAGAAGCACTGACGGGTGTTCCGTTGGAGTCGACTTCGCCCTTGTCATCCACCGTTGTGGGCAGACCGGTTGACGTGTCGAAAGTGGCAACTGTCTCAGCGGTACGCCAACTGCCGTCGGCTTTCAACTGCCTGGTGTCGGTCCGATCCGTGTTGACAAAGTGGGCGGTGAGGTCGGGCAGGCTGCTGCCGCGTGAGTGGGTGGCGGTGGCCTTCGAGAGCCAGGGGTGGTTGACAGTTTCTGTCTGCGGGGTGCCGCCGTCCTTGTCGTAGACGGTTGTCTGGTAGGCGAAGCCAGACAGGGCGTTGTCGTCGGTGAGGGTGTCGCCTGCCAGGTCCTTGACGCTGCCGCCCATGCCCTGGAGGTAGTCGGTGACCGACTTGGTGATCGGGTCGGAGGACTTGCCGGTGCGAGTGGTGACTTCGGAGAAGCCGCGGAAGTCACCGTAGGTGCGGGTCTTGGTGGTGGTGAATTCGCTGTCGTCGCGGTGCCAAGCGGGACCGCTGTAGGTGTAGCGGGTGACCTGGGCCGGGGACGCGGTCACCTTGTTGTCGGTCTGGTCCACCTCCGCGACGGGGTAGATGTAGAACCAGTCGAGGATCGGGTCCTCGTAGCCGGGTGGGGTCCAGCGCACCGGGTAGCACAGCGAGGTGTCCGCGGTCTCCGACGGCGGTGAGGTGCGGGAGCAGGTGTCCTGCCGGTACTTGACGGTGATGTTCTCGCCGGTCTCGGTGGTCAGGGACTGCAAGCGGTAGCGGTAAAGCGGGGAGATGTCCTGGGGTTCTTCGAGGCCGTCGACGCGGTTGGGCAGAGTGGCCTGCCCAGTGAGGGTCAGCGCCGGGAGGGTATTCGGTGCTGTCGTGTCGCCGCCACGGGTGTCGGAACCGGTGTGGGTGACGCTGGCCAACCACATTGACGGTTTGGCACCGTCCCCGGCGATCGCGGGGTAGGTCTGGTTGAGGGTGTAGGTGTCGACGTTCGACCAGCCTGGCGTCTTCAGCGACTCATCCCACACCTTCGTGGTGATCGTGTGCAGCCGCATCGTCGACCAGAACGTCGGGCTGTAGTTCTTGCACGTGCCCGTCGAGGCGCAGTTCTGGTCGAAGGGGACGTCCGGCCAGTGTGAGGACGTCGAGGAGGTCGGGGCGGCGCAGTCGCCGGTGCTGGGGGTGTTGTCGCACCGCTGCATCACGCCGAAGGTGACCACCGCGCCGGGGTTGGCCTTGGCGACGTAGTCGGGGACGCGCTGGCCGTAGGAGATCGTGGAGAGGTAGCCGCCTCGGGTGTAGGCCGTCAGGGTGTGGGAAGCGCCGGCGCCGTAGTAGTTCTGCTCGACCTTGTAGGCGTAGCTGGTGATGTTCTGGTTCGGGTCTACGACGAAGTCGAGGTTCCAGCGCCAGCCTTGGGTGCAGGAGGAGGCGGCGAAGGTGGAGGCGTGGCAGGGCTCGCCGCTGTCGTTGCCGTAGACCGGCACGCCCCAGGCGGCGTTGGTGCCGGTGTCGCTCCCGTTGCCGCCGGCGGCAGTGGGGAGGTGGTCTGCGCCGAAGTAGTACTGGGTACCGTCATCGGTGGTCAGCCGCCAGTACGTGCCGGAGTTCAGGCCGTTGGTCGCGCCGGACAGCTCCTCGACGGTAGAGCCGTCGTCGTCCGACAGCCGCCACTTGCCGGCGGTTCCGGTCGGCACCAGGTCGCCCGAATGCCCGGCCAGGGAGATCGCGGCATTGTCGCCGGCCCAGCACTCGTCGTAGTCGCTCTTCAGCGTGGTGTCGTCCGGGGCATCGTCGGAGCAGGACCGGTAGGAGCGCTCGATGAAGCCCGGGTTGTAGTCCCAGCCGTCACCGACCCAGGACGCCTGGTTGTTCGTCGCCGAGGTACGGCCGTCCACGGACGCCGAGTTGTAGTCCAGCGCCACTTTCGGGGCGTCGCCGCCCACCGACGGGGGGACCGTGATCGGGTAGTCGTACGTGAACGCTCCCGTGCTGCCGCCCCCGGCCCACTTCCCCGAAGGCGCCAGCGAAGTCGCCGTGTACGAACCCGCGCCGCCCGACGGTGCTGCGTCCGCCGCCAACACCACGGTTCCCACACTGGTGTCGGTCACCGCAGGCAGGGCAATGTCAGCGACAAGCTTGTGCGCCGAGAGGTCGTTCGCCGACGCCGCCACCGGAGTCTCAGCCTGGCACGCCGCCACGGACGGCGTCGTCAGCGCACACGCGGGCAACTCGACCAGCCGCAGCCGTGAGGCGTAGTCACCACCGTAGGCGTCAGCGATCGACTTGTAGTCCAACGCCACCGACGCTCGCGAGGCCGCCACCGGCGCCCGGGTGAAACGCACCTGCCCCAACGCGACCGCGAAGCCCCGCACCCCCGCCTTGGTCGACGCAGCGTGCCCGGCGACCCGAACCGACACCGGTGACGAGGGCACTGGCACCAAGGCGTCCGCTCGGGTCGCCGCCTTCGCCGCTCCGGTTGGCGGCAACAAGCCCTTCGTCAGCGCACCTGGCGCACCCACCGTGACCGGCGTCCCAGCCACCGTCGCCGTGGACAACGCTCGGGCGGTCTTCGCCCCATCATCTGAAGAGTTGTCGCTGCTTCTTTGCGCGGTTGCCGTTGGTGTCAGGGAGACCTGAACAGCCTTGGCGGCGGGCCACGTTGTCGCCGTGGGGGTGAACGCCCGCATGGACGTTGAGGTCTTCTTCGCCGTGGTGGCGCTGTCCGCGGGAGTGACGCTGACCGATGGTGTCTCCGGCAGCGGGGAGGGCGACCACAGATCCGGCTTCGTGCCGGGTGTCCACCCGGACGGGCCTTCCGCCACCGCCACCTGTGCTAGCGCGCCACTGGCCACCAGCGTCATCGACGCCGCCACCACGACGCCGAATCTTGTCAGCCGGAACAGCCCAGCCCTGGCACGTGACATCACAAGCCCCCCACGATCCCTGCACAAGATGATGACAACCTGAGCACCGTACGCGGCAACGGCGATGTCGCGAGTCAGAGATTGATCATGTCCTCACCAAGATATGCCCTCCGGGAGGCAATCATTCCCCTTGAGCAGGCGCCCTTCTTGTCATCTCTTTGGACGTTATGGCGAACAAAGTCCTGTCACAGTGAGCAAATTGCGAGTCAAACGCAGTCCGTCCTGGCGCTTTCTACTCCGGTTTTCGTACTAGTGTCCGCCGTCGCCCATGCTCACCTCCGGGATGCCGGCTGGAAGACGAGGACGCATGCACCACACACCCCTGATCGCCAAGATGCGGCACCGCACCGTGGCTGCCTTGGCTGGCGGCGCCATCGCCGCGACCCTGCTCATACCGGTATCGGCCGCGCGCGCCGACTCCTCAACAGACCCCGGCCCTGCTCCGACCGCGTTGCAGCAAGCGGAGGACACGGCATCCACACAAGCCGTCTCCACCGGTCAACCCGTTGCCGTGGACGCGGCAACCGAGGCAGACAGCACCGTCACCGCGCAGCCGGACGGCACCTTCGTACAGACTGTGAGCTCTGAGCCTGAGCGGTTGCAGCGCGACGGCGCGTGGATACCGTTGGACGCCACGTTGCAGCCGAACGGCGACGGCACCTTGTCGCCGGTCGTTTCCACCACGGGGCTCGTGCTGTCCGACGGCGGGTCCGGGCCGCTGGCCACGCTTACGAACGCGGGCCGTCAACTCGCCCTGTCCTGGCCCACGTCACTTCCCACGCCGACGGTGACCGGCAACCAGGCCGTGTACGGCGATGTGCTGCCCAATGTCGACTTGGAGGTGACCGCGGACGAACAGGGCGGCTTCAGCGAGGTCCTGGTGGTCAAGACTGCTCAAGCAGCGGCCGACCCGGACCTCGCCAGTCTGACCCTCGCCACATCGGGCCAAGGCGTAGCCGTCTCCACCGACGCCGGAGGCAACCTCACCGCCACCGACACATCTACCGGCGCCGTCGCATTCCAGGCCGCCGCGCCGCTGATGTGGGACTCGACCACTACGACGCAACCGGCCGCAAACGGAACCAAAGCCGCAGCCCGTACCGCAGTCGCACCGGCCGATGACACCACGACGGCTGTCGACACCGACAGCGCTCCGGGGCCAGGGGCACAGGTCGCCCCTGTGGGTGTGAACGTGACCACCGGCGGCGACATCCGGCTCACCCCGGACCACGACCTGCTCACCGGCAGTTCGACCCACTACCCGGTCTACATCGACCCCACCTGGGTGTCGGTCACTGACACCTCCACCGGCTCCACCTACGTCCAGTCCGCGTACCCCGGCACCAGCCGCTACGGCGACACGGACAACGTCCTCGGCGTCGGATACCAGGGCTATGCGAGCCCCACCGGCAAAGAGCGCACCTACTACCAGTTCAGCATCGGCGCCACCATGGGCGACAAGCACATCAGCGACGCCAAGCTGAACGTCACCCAGTCCTACTCGGCCGACTGGAGTTGTACCTCTTACACGATCACCGAGACGAACGTCGGCCACATCAGCAGCTCCACCACCTGGGACTCCCAACCCACCGCCTACACCCAGACCAGCACCCACGGCTTCACCGGCTCGGGAAATGCCGACTGCGCCGGCACCACCAAGGGCGCATTCGACGTCACCGGCTCCGTCAGCAGCGACGGCGACGGCATCGCCACCTATCGCCTGACCGGCAGCGAGAGCAACCAGACCGCCTTCAAACGCTTCAACAAGAAGGCGACCCTCACCATCACCTACAACACCCCACCCAGCACCCCCACCTCCCCCACCTCCAGCCCCAAGCCCGTCAACCCCTCCAACGACGGCTGCGACGGCACCTACGGCTGGGTCGGCAAAAACAACGGCATCACCCTGTCCGCACACGTCTCCGACCCCGACGGCGCCAAGCAGAACATCCGCGGCCAGTTCGCCTTCTGGGACAAGGGCGGCTCCGGCACCGCCACCGCCAGCAACCTCATCTCCACCGGAGACTCCGACGGCAACTCCGCCACCGTCACCGGGACCGGCGGAACCGTCCACATCACCGTGTCACCGACCGCCCACCCCCTCAAGGACGGCCACCTCTACGGCTGGCACGTCCGCGCCGACGACGAGATCGACCAGTCCACCGAAACCCCCAACTGCTACTTCTGGTACGACGCCACCGCACCCACCGGCCTGACCGTCACCTCCACCGACTACCCCACCGACGGCACCGGTACCAAACACCAAGGTGACACCGCCACCTTCCACCTCGCCGCCACCGATCCAGTCCCCTCCGGCGCCCACGCGAGCGGCTTGAACCACTTCGACTACTCCACCTCCTCCTCCGCCGCCCTCGCCGACGACGGCGGCACCCACGCCACCGCCACCACGGCCGGAACCTACGACCTGAAGTTCGCACCCTCCGTGTGGGGAACCAACACCCTCTGGGTCGCCGCCGTCGACAACGCCGGCAACGAATCCCAACCCGTCGCCTACACCTATTACGTCCCCGCCGACATCACCGCCCAGGTCCACCCAGGCGACATCGACGGCGACGGCACCCCCGACCTGCTCGGCGCCGACTCCGCCACCGGCAACCTCGACCTCCTCCCCACCACCACCGAGATCCCCGCCAACGGGCCCACCATCGCCGCCGACCCCGCCGACGCACCCCCCGCCGCCGACGGCACCACCACCTGGGCCCACACCCTCCTCGCCCACCGCTCCAGCACCACCCACTCCACCACCAACCACTGGATCGACGACCTCTGGGCCTGGAAAAACGGCCGTCTCTTCCTCTACGCCAACAACCTCAACAACTCCGGCGGCCTCGAAGGCAACAGCAACCGCTACTTCACCGCCTCACACCGCGTCTCCGTCTCGCGTCCCGCCTGCACAAGCACCGACTGCAGCAACTACCTGTCGGACTGGAGCGCCGTCGCCCAACTCGTCGCCCCAGGCGACATCGACGGCGACGGCATCCCGGACCTGATCACCGTCGAGAACGACACTGCCTGGCTCTTCCTCGGCAGTACACAGACCGGCCACTTCAGCGCTGCCTACAAGCTCGGCACCACCACCTGGACCGGCGACACCCTCATGGCACCCGGCGACGCCACCGGTGACGGCACCCCCGACCTGTGGGCACGCAACGACGCCACCGGCGCCGTCTACCTCTACCCTCTCACCGGCAACACCACCGACGGCTTCACCACCGCAACCGCCATCCAAATCGCCTCCCCCGGCGCCTACCTCGCAACCGACCGCCCCCTCATGACCAGCCCCGGCGACATCGACGGCGACAGACACCCCGACGCCTACACCATCACCAACACCCACCAACTCTGGGAAAACCCCGGCGAAGCCCCCACCGCCGACACAGGCGCACGCCTCGCCGCCCACGCCCTCGTCAGCACCAACCCCATCTGGAACACCATAACCAACCTCGCCTGACGCCCAGCCCGCACAGCGCCATAGGGGTGACCGCATGAAGCACGACGCGGTCACCCCAACACCTTCACTGCGCTCGGTCGCCGCCCGGCGCGGAGCATTTTGTCACTGAAAACAGTGCGTGCCCCGCTCTCCCAGGCCAGCGAGACGAACCGCTCCAGCCGGCCCAGGTCCAGCTCCAGGGCGAGCGAGACGCACACCGCCACATGGTCCACGTTCGCGGCCAGTACCTGGCCCTCGGACCGCTTGGACGACGTCGACCGTACGAAGCGGGAGCGCCGCGGCAGCAACTCCCGTACGAAGCGCGGGTCGTGGCCCGCGGGGTCCACGGCGCCCCAGTCCCCCGTGCACACCACGCGCATCGGGTCCCTGGGCACCACGAACTCGGTGTCGGCCCGCACCACCCCGTCGGGCGTGAAGACGTCACACAGCCCGCGGTCCACCCGCACCACCCGCCCGGGCACCAACCCGCGCTCGGCGTACGGCACGAACTCCGCCTCCCACACGTCGTCCCACCCATAGGGCACGAGGGCATGCGAGGAAGCATCACGAAAAGAAAAAGACAACGGAAACCCTTCGAACAGGGCCCCGGCCCACGCGCCCCCAACAGGCGCGCCGCACAAGCAGGAAGAAGTCAGCCGGAGACCACAGAGGCGAACTGCACGATCAGCCGAATACGGGCAACACCCGCCACAGAAACAGCCATCGGGTCACACCTCCCTGATCACACACACGACCGACGCGACCACCCCGACAGGCGCCGCTCTCTACCAACCCCCGCACCGTAGCCCCTCCCCCACCACCCCGCCACCGAATTACCCGCCCACTCACGCAGCAAGACCCATTCGCTCCGACCCCACGCCCCCTCCCACAACGAGCACGTCGATCCGGGGCCGCCGGCAACCCGCGCCCACACCCGTCGATGAGAGTGCGGTCGCCAGGAGCGGCCATGCCGATGCTGCGGATCGCGGCGGCGTCTCGTACCCGCCGCACGCTGCCTGGCTGCCGCCCAGGACGACGACGAAACCACCATCACCGGGGCCCGCTCCACCGCCGAGACGACCGGCGGCCGCGGCCGCTCCGGCTACCTCGGCCACCGGGTCCTGGGCACCCCCGACCCCGGCGCGATCGGCGTCGCCCTCCTCCTCACCGCGCTGGCCGACGTACACGTACCCCACGTCGCCATCCACCCCCGCCTCCGTCTTGACCGAGGCGGAGGTGGCCAAATGCACCAGCCAGCCGTGGCGCCAAGCTGTACACCGCACGTCAAGACGCGCAGACACGAAGGGGCGGGCAACACGAGTCCTTAAAGCCCGCCCCTTCCTACGGCTACGCGATACCGAAGTCGGCAGCGCCTGAGCGAACCAGATCGATGAAAGACGACCAGGCGCTCGGCGCTTTCGCTGTAGCGCTTCCAGGAACTGCGGCGTCTCGTGGGGTGCGAGCGCCGATGCCCGCAGTGCTTCGAACCTTCGGGAGAACCGCCCACGTCGGGCTTCCGAGCAGGCGACCGAGGGCCGGCGACGGCGGCGTTCACGGCCTACCGCCGTTCGTACCAGGCCCGGATGGACGCCTTGTAGCCCGCCGGCATGTCGAGCCCCGCAACGTCGTCCGCGGTGAACAGGCCGACCTGCTTGTGCTCGTGGCTGGCGACGGGTGTCACCGAAGTGTCCCGAGCTACCGCACCGTACGTCACGCCAGCACCTCCCGTGCGACGGCCTCTTCGGGTGTCCGATCAGCCGCCTCACCGGTCTCCTGAGCGACGATCTCCAGCCGACCGCCGGGCAGCTTGGCGGACGGCTTCGCGGGGCGTCTCGCGCGGGGTCTCGGTCCGGCCGGTGCGTTCGGCCTTGAAGCGCTCCTGGCTTGTGGGTGTCTTGGCCACGGTGCCGTCGCCCGGGTTGAGCTGGCGCAGGACAAAGTCCTTTTCTATCTGCCGGGCTTCGGCCTGGGTCTTGCGCTTGTCGAACTTCAGGTCGGCCGCGTGCCGACGGCAACCCACCGGCACGCGGCGGCGTCGCCTTCCGGGGCGATGCCCACGGCTCCCCGACCGGCACCCGTCATCCACGCCGGCCGCCGCACCGCCACCGGCGAAACGCGGCCCCCTGAGCGGTCCCGGCGCGGCACGCCCGGCGCTACCCGGCGACCGGGCGGGGCAGCACGGCCCGCACCCCGGCGACGAACTCGGGCCGGTCGGCGCGGGACAGGATGATCCCGTCGGCCACCTCCGCGCAGCGCGCGGCGAGTTCCACGGCGATGCGGCCGCCCTCCTCGGCGGCCGCATCGCCCGCCCGCGCCATCCGCTCGACCAGTTCGGCGGGCACGCAGCCGTCCGGCAGTTCGCGCCGCAGCTGCTCCGCCTCCGCCAGCGACCGCAGCGGGTGCACCGTGGCGAACACCGGCACCGCCCCGCCGACCTGGTCCAGCAGCGTGTCCAGCGCGGCCCGGGAGTAGACCGGGCTGGTCACCACGAAGTGCGCGCCCGCGGAGATCCGGGCGCCGATCCGGGCGCGGTCCGCGGCGGTCAGCGCGGGCACCGCGCGCAGCCGCACCCCGATGTCGAAGTGCGTGGGCGCGGCCAGCCGCAGGCCGTAGCGGTCGACGCCTTCGTTGAGGCCGCGCAGCAGCTCGATCAGGCCGACGGCGTCGACCGCCCAGCGCCCGTCGGCCTGGGCCCGGTCGCCGCTGGCCGGCGGGCTGCCGTTGCCGCACACCAGGCGGGTGACGCCGCGGGCGTGCCCGCCCAGCAGGTGCGCCTGAAGCGCCGTCACCGTCCGGCTCCAAGTGGTCACCGTGGCCAGCGCCGGTCCGCCGGTGTGCTTCTGGCAGGCCGCCGCCAGGTCGATCGACTGGTTGGTGCTGGTGTACCGGGAGCGCTCGGGCCCCGAGGTCGCGGTCACGATGAGGTCGGCGCCCGCGGCGCGTACGGCGGCGGCGGCGTCCGCGGCGGACTCCCGGTCGCCCGCCTCCGGTACGACGTACGCGCCCAGCAGGGGGCCGCCGCGCGCGGCCGGCATGTCCCTCACACGTCACCTCCCAGTGCGTTGACGATCTCCAGGGCCACCTGGGCCGCCAGCCGGTCCGGGTACGAGCCCAGGTCGAGCCGGCTGATCTTCTCGGCCCGGTGGATGCGGTAGACCACGGTGTTCGGGTGGGTGTGCAGCAGGTCGGCCGCGCGGCGCAGGCTGCCGTTCTGCCGGAAGTAGGCGGTGAGCGTGGCGCAGTAGTCGGTGCCGTTGTCCCGGTCGTGGTCGATGAGGTCCCCCAGCACGTCACGGGCGAAGCCGCCCAGCTCGCCGGGGTCGCGCACCTGCGCCAGCAGGCGGTGCACGCCGAGTTCGGCGAACACCGTCACGCCGGACAGCCCCGGCATCACGCTGCCGATGTCCACCGCGCGGCGCGCCTCAGTGTACGACGTGCTGATCCGGCCCGCGCCGGTGTGCGGGTCACCCAGGCCCGCGACCAGCCGCACCCCGGGGAAGCGCGCCGCGACCGCGTCGCGGCACAGCGCGGCCAGCGCGGTCAGCCGCCGGGCCAGGCCCGCGTCGTCGTCGCCGGGGACCAGAGCGACCACCTCGGTGTCACGGTTGACGACGGTGGCACCCGGGCAGCGGGTGGCGAGCATGTGCTCGACCAGGTCGATCGCGGCCGTGGCGGCGGTGGGCGCCGCCGCGGCGGGCAGCGGGGCCGCGGGGGCGCCGGCGGGCGGGCGCACCGCGGCGACCAGCACCCGGTGCCGCTGGCCGGGTTCGATGCCCAGGTGGCGCGCCCACCCCTCGGCGTCGGCGCTGCCGGTGCGGTCGCCGACGAGTACCAGCCCGTCGAACAGTTCGCGGCGGGCCCGCCCGGCGGCGATCGCCACGACGCGGCGACGGCCGAGGACGACCGCGCAGACCATGGCGGCGTGCTCGGTGACCATGATCCGGGCGTCCTCGCCGGTCTCGTCGGCGTCGTGGCCGGCCGTCACCAGATGGGCCACGGCGTCGTCGCCGACGAGGATGGGGGCGACCACGAGCGACACCGCCGAGGCGCCGGCGGCCGGCAGCGACAGGGCGCGGCGCATCCGGGAGGCGGCGGCGACGAGTTGCGCCACCGCGTCGGGGTCGTTGTCCAGCACGCCCGCCGGGCCCGCGCCGCCGGCACCGGCCGGCCCCGGGCCGCTGTCCCCGCCGCCGGCACCGGCCGGCCCCGCGCCGCCGGCCGCCAGTACCGACAGCGTGTCGTCGACGACCGCGGCCCACACCCCGACGCGTCCGGCCACCAGGGTCACGACCTGTTCCAGGTCGCAGTCGGTGGCCGCCAGCCCGGACAGCTCGCCGCACAGCGCCATCACGTGGCGCAGGTCGGCGAACTCGTCGCGCGCGGCGGTCATCGGGGGCGCGCGGCCCGGTGCGCGTGACGTTCCCGGGGTGCGGGCGGCGGGACCGTTTCCAACGCGAAGCCTCCTCGATCCGCGGGCCGCCCCGACCGGCCGGGGACCGCCGAACCCGCCGAACCCGCCGAACCCGTAGGCCCATTGCCGGGCCGGTGCACCACGGCCCGGGGCCGGCGGCCGGGTGGGCGCGGCGCCCGATCGGGCGCTGCCGTGCTGGTCGGCGCGTTTCTGGCCAGCGACCGTACCACGCGGCCCGCCGGCCGCGACCCGCCCGCGGTGCGCGGAAGCGGGCCCGGCACCGGCACTGTGCCAGGCCACAACGAGCGGGGGTCCGGCTTTGGGCTGCGCGCCCGTGATCCGCCGTACGCCGCGGTGCGAACGTGGTCCCGGCGCCGCGACCGGTCACCCCACCGGGCCGGTGCGGCGCCGTCCCCCTCCCCTGACGGAAGGCACACCGTGGACCACGCCACACCCGAGAGTCTCCAGGCGGCGATCGACCGCGTCGGCAGCGCCGTCGACCTGATCCGCGACCAGCCGATCCGGGCGTTCTCGCACGGCCTGGGCTTCGTACCGCGGGAGTTCACCAACTGGCGGGAGGAGGCGCTCGCGTGGCACACCTCCTGCGCGCTGATGGACCAGTCGCACCACATGACCGACCTGTTCATCCAGGGCCCGGACACCGTCCGGCTGCTGGAGCGCCTGGGCGTGAACAGCTTCGCCGGGTTCGGCCGGGACCGGGCCAAGCAGTTCGTCGCGGTGAACGGCGACGGCCACTACATCGGCGACGCGGTGCTGTTCGGGCTCGACGACACCTCGGTCGACCTGGTCGGGCGGCGGACCGTCATCGACTGGGTCGAGTTCAATGCGCGCACCGGCGACTGGGACGTGACCCTGGAGCGCGACCCGCAGTCCGTGCAGCGCGGCGGCCGCCCGCCGAAGCTGTACCGGTACGAGGTGCAGGGCCCCTCGGCCGGCCCGCTGGTGGAGAAGCTCACCGGACAACCGCTGCCCGACGTGCGGTTCTTCGGCATGACCACGCTGACGATCGCCGGGCACCGGGCCCGCGCGGTCCGGCACGGCATGGCCGGGCAGGTCGGCTTCGAGCTGTTCGGGCCGTGGGAGGAGGGCGCGGCCGTCTACGAGGCGATCCTGCGGGCCGGCGAGGAGTTCGGCATCAAGCGGGTCGGCTCGGCGGCGTACTCCACCGCGAACCTGGAGTCCGGCTGGATACCCGGCCCGCTGCCGGCGATCTTCACCGGCGACGACCTCGCCGCCTACCGGGCATGGCTGCCCGCCACCAGCGCGGGTTCGCTGGGCGGCAGCATGGCCTCGCCGGACATCACCGACTACTACGTCACGCCCTACGACCTCGGCTACGGCCGGCTGGTGAAGTTCGACCACGACTTCGTCGGCCGCGACGCGCTGCGGGCCCGCGCCGAGCGCCCGCACCGGCACAAGGTGACGCTGGTCTGGCACCCCGACGACGCGGCCCGGCTGTTCTCTTCGCTGTGGACGCCCGGGCCCACCTACAAGTACTTCGACATCCCCAAGGCGCGGTACGGCCAGTTCCAGATGGACACGGTGCTGGCCGGCGGGCGCCAGGCGGGCATCTCGATGGACTGCGGCTACGTCGTGCGCGACCAGGCCGTGGTGTCGCTGGCCGTCGTCGACGAGGAGGTCGCGCGGCCGGGCACCGAGGTGCGGGTGGTGTGGGGGGAGAGCCCCTGCTCGGCGAAGCCGGCCGTGGAGCCGCACGACCAGGTGGAGGTCCGCGCCACCGTGGAGTCCGCGCCGCTGGACCGCTTCGCGCGCACCAAGTACCGCGCCGCCGCGCAGGCGTGAGCCGCGCGAGCGCCGTCCGCCGGCGGGCCGCGGCCGCCCGCCCCTCCCCACCAAGGAGCACCATGCGTCCTGACACATCGGCAGCCCCGGCGCTGCGCACCCCGCTGCTGGCGGACTTCTCCCTGGAGATGACCGGGAAGGACGTCGCCGGCCTGGCGGACGCGGCGCCGGGCATCCCGCCGGGCACGCGCATCCACGTCACCTTCCTCGGCAGCGAGGACCTTCCGACGCGGGTGGCGGCCGCGCGGGCGGTGCGCCGGCTGGGGTTCGTGCCGGTGCCGCACCTGTCGGCCCGGCGGCTGCCGTCGCGGCCGGCCTTCGAGGAGTTCCTCGGCGCGCTGCGGGCGGAGGGCGCCTGCGCGGACGTCCTCGTGGTGGGCGGCGACCCCGCCGTGCCCGAGGGCCCCTACCCGGACGCCCTGTCGCTCATCGACTCCGGGCTGCTCGCGCGGTACGGGGTCCGGCGCGCCGCCGTCGCCGGCTACCCCGAGGGCCATCCCGCCATCCCCGACCACGTGCTGTGGTCGGCGCTCGCCGGGAAGGCCGCCGCACTGGCGGAGCAGGGGCTCGCCGGCAGCGTCGTCACCCAGTTCGGCTTCGACGCCGAGGCCGTGCTCGGCTGGATCGAGCAGGCCCGCGGCCGCGGGGTGGCGCTGCCGGTGCGGGTCGGGGTGCCGGGACCGGCGGGGGTGCGGCGCCTGATGGCGTACGCGGCCCGGTTCGGGGTCGGCACCAGCGCGTCGATCGCCCGCAAGTACGGGCTGTCGCTCACCCACCTGATGGGCACCGCGGGGCCGGACCGCTTCCTGCGGGCCCTCGCCGAGGGGTACGAGCCGGCGCGGCACGGCGACGTCACGATCCACTTCTACACGTTCGGCGGGCTGGGGGCGACCGCCCGCTGGGTCGCCGACTTCGCGAAGGAGGCCGGCGTATGACCGCCGCCGCACCGACGAAGAAAGCCGAGCAGGCAGCACCGGGCGACCCGGCCCCCGCGGGCCACCCGGCCGTCCTGATCGTCAAGGGCGCCGACGCCCCGGGCATCGTGGCCGCCGTCACCTCGCTGCTCAGCGAGCGCGGCGCGAACATCGTGGCCCTCGACCAGTACTCCGACGGGTCCGGGCAGGGCACCTTCTTCCAGCGCGCGGTGTTCACGGCGGCCGGCCTGCGGGCCGCGCTGCCGGGCCTGCGCACCGCCCTGGACGCCCTGGCCCGCCGCTACGGCCTCGGCTACACCCTGCGCGACCTGTCCGTGCCCCAGCGGATGGCGGTCTTCGCGTCCAAGTCCGACCACTGCCTGCTGGACCTGCTGTGGCGGCACCGGCAGGGCCAACTGCCGGTCAGCATCCCCATGGTGGTCTCCAACCACCCCGACCTCGCCGAGGAGGTGCGGAACTTCGGCATCCCCTTCTTCCACGTGCCCTCCGCCGGGCCCGACAAGTCCGCCGCCGAGGCCGAGCATGTGCGGCTGCTGAAGGGCAACGTCGACTTCGTGGTCCTCGCCCGCTACATGCAGATCCTTTCCGCGGACGTCATCGAGCGGCTGGGGGTGCCGATCATCAACATCCACCACTCCTTCCTGCCCGCGTTCATCGGCGCCGGGCCGTACGCCCGGGCCAAGGAGCGCGGGGTGAAGCTCGTCGGCGCCACCGCCCACTACGTGACGCCCGAACTGGACGAGGGGCCGATCATCGAGCAGGACGTGGTGCGCGTCACCCACGCCGACACCGCCGCCGACCTCGCCCGCCGCGGCGCCGACGTGGAGCGGGCCGTGCTCTCCCGCGCGGTGCTCTGGCACGCCGAGGACCGGGTGGTCCGCGACGGCAACCACACCATCGTCTTCACCTGACCGCCCTGCGCCGGGGGTGCCGCGCAACGGCCGCCAGCAGAAAGCGGGTTCGCCCATGACCCTCACCATCGACGGCACCAGGACCGCCCGCGCCGTCCGGGCCCGGGTCGCCGCGGACGCGGCCCGGCTGGCCGCCGCCGGGACCGTCCCCGGCCTGGCCACGATCCTCGTCGGCGACGACCCGGCCAGCGCGGTGTACGTCGCCGCGAAGCGCCGCGCCGTACGGGCGGCGGGCATCCGCGACCTGCACCGCCACCTGCCGGCCACCGCCACCCGGGAAGAGGTCGCCGCGGTGGTCGACGGTTTCGCCGCGGACCCGGCGGCCTCCGGCATCCTCCTCCAACTCCCGCTGCCGCCCCACCTGTCGGCGGCCGACCTGATCGACCGCATCCCGGTCGCCAAGGACGTCGACGGCCTCACCACCGGCAGCGCCGGCCGGCTCGCCCGCGGGGTGCCCGGGCTGCGCCCTTGCACCCCGAGCGGGATCGTCGCGCTGCTCGACGCCGAGGGGATCGAACTGGCCGGCGCGTGCGTCGCCGTCGTCGGCTGGGGCGAGCTGGTCGGACGCCCGCTGGCGCAGCTGCTGCTGCACCGCGGGGCCACGGTCACCGTGGCACACGCCGCCACCGCGGACCTGCCGGCCGCGACCCGTGCCGCGGACATCGTGGTGGTGGCCGCCGGGGTGCAGGGCCTGATCGGCCCCGAGCACATCACCCCGGGCGCCACCGTCATCGATGTCGGCATCCACCGCACCCCCGAGGGCCTGCGCGGTGACGCCCGTACCGCCGAACTCGGCGGCGTCGCCGGCCGCATCACCCCCGTCCCCGGCGGCGTCGGCCCGATGACGATCGCCATGCTGCTGGCCAACACCGTCCACGCCGCAGCACACGCCGCCAAGCCCAACCCGCACGACGCAGCAGCCCGCCGCCCAGCCGAAGCGACCCCCTGACCCCGCCCCCCGCTGCACCACCGACCAGCACCCCGCGCACCAACCACAGCAGCCCCCAGCCACCACCCCGCGCCGGCGCACACCTCCCACGTCACAGGACACCCCACCGCACCAGCTCACCACCCACGGCGCTGCCAACCCCTCACCGCCGGCCGGCACCCCTCCCGGGCACAGCCCGAAACGGCGCACTGAACGCCTTCCCGCGCGCCGAGGGCGGGCCACGCTGCGGCACCGTCCCGATTTCACACTGATCCGACCCCACCGCTCACCCGCCCCTCCCCCGGAGGCGCGTCCTTTCCACCCGCAGGCACGGTGACAGGAGTTCCGATGTTGCGACACCTCATCCCGTACACACCGCACGGCGCGCACGCCCCTGACGGCCGGCGCCGGCGCGCGCCGGGCAGGTGGCGGCGGCCCGGGCGGATGCGCGCGGGGGCCGTGTGCGCCGCCGCCGTGCTGGCCGCGGGGCTGCTGAGCGCCTGCGGCGGCGGGGACGCCGGCTCGGGCAGCACCGTCACGGTGGGCGTCGGCAGCAACATCTTCGAGCTGCCGATTCGGCTGGCCGAGGCGAACGGCTACTTCGCCCGGCAGGGCCTGAAGGTCAAGTTCGTGACGCTGACGGCCGCGACGGGCATATCCGCGCTGGAGTCGGGCTCGGTGCAGTTCCTCAACGACAGCCCCACCGACTTCGCCTCGGCCGTCGCCCAGCACGTCCCGGTGAAGGCGATCGCCGCCGACGGCGTCGGCAATCCGCTGGGGCTGATCGTGGGAACCTCGTTCGCCAAGGCGCACGGCCTGACCGCCGCCACCCCGGCCGCGCAGGTCGCGAAGGCGCTGGCCGGGTCGACCGGTGGCGCCAGTTCCAGCAACACCAAGGCCGAGGCCGGGCTGTTCCTCAAGGCGTACGGAGTCGCCCCGGACGGGGTGAAGTGGGTCTCGCTGCCGACCCCGGCCGCGGACAAGGCCGCGCTGAAGAGCCACCAGATCGACTGGTTCACCACCTCCGAGCCGGCGCCGCTCCAGATCCAGGCGGAGGGCGACGGTGTGGTCGTCGCGGACGCGACGAAGGTGCCGGTTTGGTCCAACGCGCGCACCGGCTACAGCGAGGTGGTGGTGGCACGCAGCAGCTATCTCGGCCAGCACGCCGCCACCGCACGGAAGTTCGCCACCGCGGTGCAGCAGGCGACGGCGTCCATGAACGCCCATCTCGACTCGCCCGCGGTGCAGGCCGTGGCGCGGAAGGCGCTGCCGGGGGTCCCGGCGGGGGTGCTCTCGTCGAGTCTGCGGCTGGTGGACTGGCCGGCCCGGGCCACGATGACGCCGGCGGGCTGGCGTACCGCGCTGACGTTCATCAACTCCCTCGGCGCGCTACCGCAAACGGCGGAGGTCGCCGCCGGCGACTGGACGAACACCTATCTGCCCTGACCACCGAACCTGCCCCCGTACGGCCAGCGCCCGGCAGCCGGGGCGCCTACGCGGTGTGCGCAGTCGTTCGACGGCGGCGCCGACGTACGAACAGGACGCGCTCGGCACCCCGGCCGGAGGCAGACGCTGGGCGCGGGAGCAACGAAGTTGTTCCGGCTCGACCGCAGCCGTGCCAACCGCGCCCGCTGGTGCTCGATGGCCGTCTGCGGCAACCGCGCAAAAGCACGCCGCCACTACGAACGCACCCGCTGACCCACCCGCGGGAAGAGGCTCAGCCCCGCGCGGACTCCCCTTCGGCCGGCCGGGGGACGGTGTCGCCGATGACGCCGGCGAGGCGGTCGAGCTGCGCGGCGAGTTCGCGGCGTTCCCGCGGTGTGAAGTGCGCCAGCGCCTTGGACTGGCGCGCCCGCAGTTCCGCCCGCATCGCCGCGAGCCGGTCGGCGCCGTCCTCGGTGAGGCGGATGAGGACCTGACGCTCGTCGTGCGGGGAGCGCTGCCGCGTGACCACGCCCACCGCTTCGAGCTGCTTGAGCATGCGGGTGGCGGTGGGGACGCTGACCTCGGCGGTGACGGCGAGCCTGCCGACCGGCAGGCCCTCGCTCCCAGCGTCCGGGGCGAGGGGTTCCAGCAGGGCGAGCTGCGCCATGGAGAGCCTTGCCCCGGAGCGGCCCATGGTCGCCGCCCGAGAGCGGCGCATGGCATAGAACAGCCGGTCGGCGGCCTGTGCCAGCTCCGGCACGCCCGCCTCGTCCCCGGCCGGGTCCTGGAGGTCCGCCTCTTCGTGCTTGCTCGACTCCCGCATGGCTGTTAGCTTACTCAATGAATTAATTAGCAAGCTAATTTTTAGGAGGCTCGCAGTCATGGACTTCCCCGCACGCATCGATGTCCACCAGCACATCGTCCCGCCGGTCTGGGCCGACACCCTGGCCGCGCGCGGCCTGGACTCCGGCGGCTGGGCCATTCCCGCCTGGAGCCCGCGGAGCGCGATCGCGATGATGGACCAGCAGGGCATCGCCACCGGCGTCATGTCCGTCACCTCGCCCGGCGTCCACCTCGGCGACGACGCGGCCGCCCGCGATCTGGCCCGCGCCGTCAACGAGTACGGCGCCGAGGTCGTCAAGGACGACCCGGACCGGTTCGGCCACTTCGCCAGCATCCCGCTGCCCGACGTCGACGCTGCCGTCGCCGAGGCCGTCCACGCCCTCGACGTCCTCGGCGCAGACGGCGTGGTCCTGATGTCCAACGCCCACGGCAAGTACCTCGGCGACCCGGACTTCGAGCCCCTGTGGGCCGAGCTGGACCGCCGCGCCGCGAACGTCTTCGTCCACCCGGCGCAGCCGCCGATGACACTGCTGCCCGGCACTCCCGCCCCGCTCGCGGACTACGTCTTCGACACCACCCGCACCGCCCTGAACATGGTGCTGAACGGCGTCATGGACCGGTACCGCGACGTGCGGGTCATCCTCTCCCACGGCGGCGGCTTCCTGCCGTACGCCGCCTACCGCTTCTCCGGCCTCACCTCCACCGTCGTGGACCGGGACCGCAAGGCGGACGACATCCTGCGCGACCTGAAGCGGTTCTACTTCGACACCGCCCTGTCCGCGAGCCCCTCCGCCCTGCCGGCCCTGCTCGCCTTCGCCGAACCCGGCCACGTCCTCTACGGCAGCGACTGGCCCTTCGCCCCGCAGGAGGCCGGCACCTACTACAACCACTTCCTCGAGACCTATCCCGACCACACCCCGGGCCAGGCCGAAGCCATCGACCGCATCAACGCCGAGGCACTCCTCCCCCGCCTCGCCCGCTGATCGCCCCGTTCGCGCGCACGCTTCGCCTCGGCGCCGCGCACGGGCCGGATGCCGCGGTGTCCGGTCACTGGCCGTGGCGGCACACGGAGCCTGTCGCGACGGCCAGGGCCTGGCGATGGAGCGTGTCCAGGCCCTCGAGCGGGGTCCCCGACCCGGTGGCCACGGCCAACTGCACCGTGCAGGCCACGAGTTCGTCGCGCAAGTGCTCCGTGTCCTTGAGCTCCTGGAGCAGGGCCGTGGTCAGCTGGTCGAGGCGCTCGCGCGTCGGTCCGAGGTCGGGAGGCGTCGTGGGCGCTTCCCGCGGGTGTGCGGTCCAGCGGGCGAACAGGCCCTGCTGTACGACCTTGCTCGCGGTGATCTGGTCCTGGAAGAACGCCACCGCCGTCTCCGGGTCCACCCCCGAAGCCTCAGCCCGGGTGCGGACCTGCTCCAACACCTGTGCCTCGCGTACCGGGTCCTCGACGGGTGAGCCGGTGCCGAACTTCGACGCCGCCACGTCATCGCTCACGAGAATGCGCTGGATGACGAGATGCGTCAGCGGACCCAGCGCGCCGAGCGGCTTGGCCGTGCCCACCGTGCCGCTGACGGATTCGGCGTTCGCGGGGCCGCCCGCCGCCATGGCCTGAGGAACGGTCAGCACAGTCGCGGCTCCCAGAAAGCAGGTGATCGGCGCGTAGCGGATCATGTGGTCGCGCAGGTTCAACGGTCTGTCTCCGTCATCGGTGGAAGCGGGAAACGGGCCGCGCGGAAGCGGAGTTGCCCGCCGCGCGGGGTTGCCCGCCTGGGCTGGGTTGTCCGCAGCGCGTGTGCGCGGGAAGGCGGGACGCGGGCCGTCGGCCGCAAGGGCCGTCACCGGGTCCGGGACGGGTCGGGCAGAGGGGTGGCCTTGAAGACGGCGTAGGGGTCGTACCGGTGCTTGGCGGTGAGCAGCCGCTCGTTGTGGGGGCCGTAGGCGTGTGCGATCTGTCCGACCGCGTCCGGACCGAGGAGGTTGGGGTAGCCGCCCGGCAGCGCCTCGGGCTCCAGCGCATCCGCCAGGCCGTCGGCCCAGTCACGGTGGGCCGCCGCACCGGGGTCGCCGGGCTCCCACTGGGCGATGATCTCGATCATGAGGTGCGCGTCGCGGTTGCCGAACGCCGTGTCCCCGACGGGTACCCGGGTCGCGGCACCGTGCAGGCTGTGCACGGACACGGCCGAATACGGCGAGGTCAGGGTGGAACCCGCTCGGCTCAGCATGTCCCGTACTCCCGAGGTCAGGGAGCGAACGGAACGTGTGCGGATCTCGACGTGCCGGCCGAAGGGGAACTGCGCGTCGATGGCCGCGAGCATCGCGGGCATGGTGGCGGGGGCGATCTGGGAGAGGGCGGGTGTGCCCAGTCGGGACAACCGTGCCAGCTCGCGCTCTCCCGCCTTGACGTCGTCGCCGCTCCAGGTCGGCGAGAGGAACACCACGGGCTTGCCGTCGGGGCCGGGCAGGACACCGGACTGCACGGTCAGCTCGTCCGGGCTCCCGTCCAACACGTCCGCCAGGCCGGCCAGGACGGACCCGGCCTGCTCCCAGGGGTACAGCACCATGCCGGACAGCAGCGTCGGCACGGCGTGCAGACGCACCCGCATGGAGGTGACGGCGCCGAAGTTCCCGCCACCGCCGCGCAGGGCCCAGAACAGCTCCGGCTCCCGTTCGGCCTCGGCCGTGACGACCGACCCGTCGGAGAGCACCACTTCCGCGGACAGCAGGTTGTCCAGGGCGAGTCCGAAACGGCCGCTGAGCGGCCCGTAACCGCCACCGAGGGTCAGGCCCGCCATGCCGACCGAACCGGCGGTGCCCGTCGCCGCCGTCAGGCCGAAGGGCTGGGCGGCGGCGACGAGGTCGGCGGCGGTAGCCCCTCCCGCCACCTCGGCGACCCTCGTCCCCGGATCGACCGTCACCCGGCGCAGACCGGAGAGGTCGATGGTCAGGCCGCCGTCGCTCAGTGCCCTCCCGGCCCAGTCGTGGCCGCCGCCCCGCACCGTGAGAGGCACTCCGAACGCGCGTGCGGCCCGTACGGCGGTCGCTACCTCGGCCGTGTCGGCGCTCCGGACGATCACGCCGGGACGAGCGGACACCGCGCCGTTCCAGACGTGCCGGCCGGCGTCGTACTGCGGCCCGGTGGTCACCACCTGACCTGCGGGGATGGTCCGCCGCAGGGCGTCCGTCAGACGGTCGAGCTGAGGGCGTTTCGTCATGGCAGGGCACCTCTGTGCTGGAGAACTCGGCGAAGGTGGGAGCGGCACACCCGTCCTGCGACAGTCCGGTGGACCCGGACCCGCCCAACGAGGGCGGACGTTCAGAACGTTCGGTGGTGCCATTAGAAGCGCTCCCCCGCGTGCGAGTCAAGACCGAACGTTCTATCTAGTCGATGGGGTGCGGACCGTCCGCAGCGGACCGCGCGGCGCCGTCGCTACGATGGGCCCCGTGGCTGAGATCACCGTGGTCGGCGCCGGAGTCATCGGGCTGTGCATCGCCCACGAACTGGCGGTGGCCGGCCACCGCGTGCAGGTGCTGGCCGCGCAGGAAGCGTGGGCGAGCGTGTCGGGCGTGGCGGCGGCGATCTGGTTCCCGCACGACGTACACGCCTCCGCGCCGGTGCTGGACTCGGCTCGGGCGACCTACCAGCGGCTGAAGCAGTTGGCGTCCCGGCCCGGCACGGGAGTACGCATGCGCCCCGGGACGGTACTGGTGCGCGATGCCGATGCGGACACGTCATGGACGCGTGCCGTGCCCCGGTACCAGTGGCTCGACGCCTCGCAACTGCCCACTGGCGTAGTCACCGATGCCGGGGTCTCGGGCGTGCGCTGCACCGTGCCGCTTGCTCTGACCGACGTCTACCTGCGCTGGCTGCACAGCGCGGTACTGGACCTGGGCGTGCCGGTGCGCACCGCCGAGGTCCGGTCCCTGCGGCGGGTGCTCGATCAGGAGCAGCCCGATGCCCTTGTGGTGGCCGCCGGGATGCGCTCGGCCGCGCTCCTGGGCGACGACGACCAGACGTACCCCATCCGCGGCCAGGTGGTCCGCCTGGCCAACCCTGGGCTTACCGAGTGGGTCACCGACGACGACAACCCCGAGGGCCTGACGTACGTCGTACCGCGTGACCACGACGTGGTGTGCGGCGGTACGGGAGAACCAGGCTCATGGGATGAGCAGGTCGACTCGCAGACGGAGCAGGCGATCTTGCGCCGGGTGGAGCGGCTCGTCCCCGCCCTGGTCGGCCAGCGGGTGCTCTCGCGTGCGGTGGGCCTTCGCCCGGCCCGTTCGAGCGTGCGACTTGAATCCGTGGCCGGGTACGACCGGCCGGTGTTCGCCTGCTACGGGCACGGGGGCGCGGGTTTCACGTTGTCATGGGGAGACGCGGCGCGCGTCGCCCAACTGGTCGGTCCGGCCTGATCCCTTGCGCCATGGCCGCTGGCGCCCGCCCGCCGGACCGTGCCGCGCGCCCGCGAACT
>NZ_JBYIRM010000020.1:0-163382 GCF_057708105.1 Actinacidiphila sp. bgisy144
GTCGCCGGCTGCGCGGTCAGTGCCGGTGGGACGGGTCGACGCAGTGGAAGCCGGCGGCGGTGGCCGGGTCGCTGTGGCCGTCGTAGCGGCTGACCTGGGGATAGGTGCACAGGTTGCGGGTGACGGACTGCCCGGCGGCGTTGGTGAGGGTGGCGGGCAGGGTCTTGGGCGCCTTGCCGTGCTCGACCCAGGCGGTCACCGCGGCGAGGCCGTCGGTGGTGCCGTCGATGCCGTTGAGTCCGCAGTGGCTGGTGCCGGGTGCGAGGAAGAGGCGGTAGAAGTCGCCGGTCTTCGCCGCGCCGCCGGTCTTCTGCTGGACCTGGTGGAGGTACTGCACGGTGCCTTGCGCGGGGATGTACTGGTCGGCCTCGCCCTGCCAGGTCAGCAGCTTGCCGCCGGCGTCGCGGAAGGCGGTCAGGTCGGGGTCGTCGGTGCCGATCACCTGGTCGTACTCGGCCTCGGACTGCCGGAAGAGCTGGGTGAACCGGCTGTAGGTGATGGTGGACAGGTCCAGGGAGGGGTCCTTCGCCACCCACAGCTGGACCCAGGCGGCGGGCACCTGGAAGGGCGCGCCCTTGACGTTGCCGTCGGCGTCGGGCGCGGTGACACCGGCCAGGCCGCTGATGTCGGCGCCGATCGGGGTGCCGGCCCACAGCTTCCGGCCGGACGTGGTGCGCGGGCCGTCCCAGATCTTCCGGACGACGGTGGCGTCGGCGGCGGTGACGGTCAGGTCCTTGCCGTCGCATGCGACGGTGGTGCCGATCAGCGTGCGGGGGTCGAAGTCGCAGCGGTCGGGGTCCTCGACCAGGCCGTCCTGGACGCCGTCCAGCTTGTCGCAGGCCTTGACCGCGGCCGAGGTGAAGGCGTTGAACTCGCAGGCGGTCGGGTAGGTCTTCTCGTTGTTCATGACGACCTGCGGCCACAGGGTGGCGACTTCGAACTCGTCCCAGTTGACGGCGGGCGCGTCAGCCACGATGCCGTCGTAGTCGTCCGGGTAGCGCTGGGCCTCCATGTAGCCCTCGCGCCCGCCGGTGGAGCAGCCGGTGAAGTAGGAGTAGGCCGGGCCCTGGCCGTAGACGCCGTTGACGACTTCCTTGCCGACGACCGACGCCTCGTGCTGGGAGCGGGAGGCGAAGTTCTCCAGCAGGGCGGTGTTGACCTGGCCCTTGCTGTTCAGGGCCCAGCTGGTGTCGAGGGCGTCGCCGACGCCGGCGTCGGTGCTGACGGCGGCGTAGCCGCTCTTGACGGCGTCGGCCAGGCCGACGCCGTTGTCACCGGCGAGGAAGGCGCTGCCGCCCAGGCCCTGGAAGCGGCCGTTCCAGCCGGTGGCGGGCAGCCAGGTCTGCACGGTGGCGTGGTCGCCCTGGCCGGGGTGGGTGAGGGTGACGGTGACCTGGCAGTAGGCGGGGACGTCCGTGGCGGTGCCGCCGAGGACGCCGGTGCCCTGGACGGTGCCGCCGGCCCGGCTGACCGCGGTCACGGACTCGACCCTGGTGCCCGAGGGGGCCTTCACCGACGGTGCGGTGCAGCTGAACGCGGCGGGGACGGTGCTGTGCCGGGGCGTGGCCGACGCCGTCGGCAGGTACACGCCCGCCGCGGCCAGGGGTACGCCGGCCGCGAGGAGGGTCAGGAGTCGTTTCAAGGGTTTCTCCAAACAGTGAGTGTGCACCTGGGTGTGCGGCCCGGGGCCGTCTTCGCCGAAGACCGATCAGACCGTATCACCGCTTTGAGTGGTGACGAAAGACGGATCGGCGCGGGGTAGTTCGCGTCCGTCGGGACGTGGACACACGTGTGTTTTGCGGAGGACATGTGACCCCGCGGCCCCGCGGGGTGCGCCGTCCACCGGTGGAGATCCGGAAACTGCTAGACTTCGCGGCAGGTAGATCCACGAGTCGAGGAGTCACGAACGTGGCGGGTGAGGACGACATCTCCGGGTGAGCCCCGGACCTGACGGCCATCGGACGCGCTGAGCGCGCCTTCCTGGTGGCCTGGTTTGTCGTATCTCGTCTCCCCCATCTGCCCAGGGCGGAAGTCTGCCTTCTGCCCGCAAGCCGTCGAGGTCACCTCCATGTCCGACGCGTCCATCGTCTGCTCAAACCTCTCCTTCGCCTGGCCGGACGACACCCCCGTCTTCCACGAGCTGTCCTTCACGCTCCCGGCCGGCCGCACCGGCCTGGTCGCCCCCAACGGCGCCGGCAAGTCCACCCTGCTCAAGCTGATCGCCGGCCGGCTGCGGCCCACCGCCGGCTCGGTGACGGTCAACGGCACGCTGGGCTACCTCCCGCAGTCCCTGCCGCTCACCGGCGGCCTGACCGTCGCCGAAGTGCTCGGCGTCGCCGACGCGATCCGCGCGCTGGACGCCGTGGAGTCCGGGGACGTGAGCGAGGAGCACTTCACCGCCATCGGCGACGACTGGGACATCGAGGAGCGCACCCGCGCCCAGCTCGACCGCCTGGGCCTTTCCGGCCTCGCGCTGGACCGCACCCTGCACACCCTCAGCGGCGGCCAGATCGTCTCGCTGGGCCTGGCCGCCCAGCTGCTCAAGCGCCCCGACGTGCTGCTGCTCGACGAGCCCACCAACAACCTCGACCTGCCCGCCCGCCACCACCTCCACGACGTGCTCGCCGACTTCTCCGGCTGCCTGCTGCTGGTCAGCCACGACCGCGCCCTGCTGGACCGCATGGACCGCATCGCCGAACCGGGCAGCAGTGAACTACGCCTGTACGGCGGCGACTTCACCGCGTACGAGGAGGCGGTGCGGGCCGAGCAGGAGGTCGCCGAGAAGAACGTCCGCAACGCCGAACAGGACCTCAAGCGCGAAAAGCGGGAGATGCAGCAGGCCCGCGAACGCGCCGAGCGGCGGGCGAGCAACGCCGCGAAGAACCTCAAGAACGCCGGGCTGCCCAAGATCTTCGCGGGCACCATGAAGCGCGGCGCCCAGGAGGCGGCGGGCCGCTCCGGCACGCTGCACGCCTCACGGGTCGGCGAGGCGAAGGCCCGGCTCGACGAGGCCGGCCGCGCCCTGCGCGACGAGCAGCGCCTGACCCTGGAGCTGCCCGACACCCAGGTGCCGGCCGGGCGCAACCTCTTCCTCGGTACGGCGATGCAGGTGCGGCTCGGCGAGCGGGACGTCTTCGCGCCCGGCGGCGTCGACCTGACCGTCCGCGGCCCGGAGCGCATCGCGCTGGTCGGGCCCAACGGCGCCGGGAAGACCACCCTGCTGCGGCTGGTCACCGGCGAACTCGCCCCCGGCAGCGGGGAGATCCGGCGCAACGACGGCCGGATCGCCTACCTCTCCCAGCGGCTGGACCTGCTGGACGTGGACCGCACCGTGGCGGAGAACTTCGCGGACTTCGCCCCCGCGCGGCCCGAGGCGGAGCGGATGAACCTGCTCGCCCGCTTCCTGTTCCGCGGCGCGCGCGCCCATCTGCCGGTGGGTGTGCTCTCCGGCGGCGAGCGGCTGCGCGCCACCCTGGCGTGCGTGCTGTGCGCGCAGCCCGCGCCGCACCTGCTGCTGCTCGACGAGCCGACCAACAACCTCGACCTGGTCAGCGCCGGCCAGCTGGAGGGCGCGCTCAACTCCTACCAGGGCGCCTTCCTGGTGGTCAGCCACGACGAGCGGTTCCTCGCCGCGATCGGGGTGGACCGGTGGCTGCGTCTGGCCGGCGGGGCGCTGACGGAGGCGGCCGCGCCCGAGGTGTGAGCCGCCGGTGTGCGACCGGGCCCGCGTGCGAGGCTCCACGCCCCGCGGGCCGCCCCCGACCACTTGGAACGGTTCCCGCCATGCCCCATCCTGCCCTCATCGCCGACGGCCTGGTCCGCGTCCTCGGCGACCGCCGCGTCCTGGACGACGTCTCGCTGACCGCCTCCCCCGGCCACCGGATCGGCCTGATCGGGGAGAACGGCGCCGGGAAGTCCACCCTGCTGCGGCTGCTCTCCGGTGCGGACGAGCCCGACGCGGGCAGCGTCACCCGCCCCGCCGACCTCGGCTTCCTGCACCAGGAGATGCCGTACGACGCCGCCACCGCGGTTGCCGCGGTGCTCGACGACGCGCTGCGCGAGGCCCGCGAGGACCTGGCCGTGCTGGACCGGCTCGGCGCGGAGCTGGCCGCCGTCCCCGAGGGCGACGCCCGCCACCAGGTGCTGCTGGACGCCTACGGCAGGCGCCTGGAGCAGGCCCAGGACCGGGAGTCCTGGGACGCCGACCGCCGCGCGGCCCTGGTGCTGGAGGGACTGGGCCTGGGCGCGCTCCCCCACGACCGCACGCTCGGCTCGCTGTCCGGCGGGCAGCGCGGGCGGCTGGCGCTGGCCGCGCTGCTGGTGCGGCGGCCCTCGGCGCTGCTGCTGGACGAGCCGACCAACCACCTCGACGACGGCGCCGCCGCCTTCCTCCAGGAGCAGCTGCGCGCCCTGCCCGGCGCGGTGGTGCTCGCCAGCCACGACCGGGTGTTCCTCGACGCGGTCTGCACCGACCTGGTCGATCTCGATCCGGCGGTGGCCGGCCCGGTCCGCTTCGGCGGCAACTACAGCGCCTACCTGGCCGTCCGCCGCGCCGAACGGGCGCGCTGGGAGCGCCGGTACGCCGAGGAGCAGCAGGAACTGGCGCGGCTGCGGGTCTCGGCGGAGGTGACCGCGCACCGGGTCGCGCCGGACCGCGGGCCGCGCGACCACGAGAAGATGGGGTACGGCCACCGGGCCGGCCGGGTGCAGAGCCAGGTCTCGCGCCGGGTGCGGGACGCCGCGCGGCGGCTGGCGGAGCTGGAGCGGGCCCAGGTCGCCCGGCCGCCCCGGCCGCTGCGCTTCGCGGCAGCCGCGCTGGCCGCCACCGCCGGGCCGGACGCGGGGCCGGCGGTGGCGCTGCGCGAGGTGCGGGTGCCGGGGCGGCTGGCGGTGGCGGCGTTGGAGGTGCCGGCGGCCGACCGGCTGCTGATCACGGGCGGCAACGGGGCGGGCAAGTCGACGCTGCTCGCGGTGCTGGCCGGGCAGCTGCTCGCCGAGGGCGAGGTGCGGGCGCGCCCGGGGCTGACGGTCGGGCTGCTCACCCAGGACACCTCCTTCGCCCGGCCCGACCGCACGGCCCGGGACACCTACGAGCGGGCACTGGGTGCGCGGCGGGCGCAGGAGGTGCCGCTCGCCGCGCTGGGCCTGATGCACGCGGCGGATCTGGACCGGCCGGTGGGGCAGCTGTCCGTCGGGCAGCGCAGGCGGCTGGCGCTGGCGTTGCTGGTGGCGCGCCCGCCGCAGTTGCTGCTGCTGGACGAGCCGACCAACCACCTTTCGCCGCTGCTGTGCGACGAGTTGGAGGCCGCGCTCGGGCCCGGCCCCGGCGCGATCGTGGTCGCCAGCCACGACCGCTGGCTGCGCGGCCGGTGGCGGGGGCGCGAACTGCGCCTGGCGCAGGGGCACGTGGTGTATGAGCAGCCGGCGCGGGAGCGGGAGCGGGAGCGGGAGGCGGAGGCGGGCTCGGGGGCGGGGTCGGAGCGAACGTCGGCGCCAGCGGCGGGGTCGGAGTGAGCGGCGGGCAGCCGGGCGCAGCAGCGCGGCCATGACCCGGCGGAAGACGTCGGTGAGGACGTCGCGTTGCGCACCGGCGTCGTCCGGCGGTTCGGAGCGCGGGGCGGCGAGGAGGAGGAAGAAGAAGCGGAGGCCGGCGGTGAGGCGCTCGACGTCGGCGGCGACCGCCTCGATCGGGTGCAGGCCGGTCAGCTCGTGTCCGCGCGCGCCGCGCAGGACGTACCGGGCCCCCGGGGGTTGGGTGCGGCGGGGTCCGGGCAGCCGGCCGGCGGTTCCCGACGACGCCTGCCGATGTGGCGGCGGGAGGTGTGCGCCGCGTCGGCCAAGTGGCCGTAGGGCGGGCGGTGGGGCCGCCCCGCCTGCGGGCATCACCGATCGGACCAGTGATGGAGCATGCCTGATAGCGTCCCTCCATGACGACGGAGCCGCCGCCGCAGCAGGCCGTGCCCACCGTGCGGCAGAAGATCGTGCTGGCCGCCGCGCACCTGCTGGAGGCGGAGGGGCCGGAGGCGGTCTCGGCGCGGGCCGTGGCCGCCCGCGCGGGCGTGCCGACGCCGTCGATCTTCCGGATCTTCGGGGACACGGACGGGCTGCTGGAGGAGGTCGCCGAGCACGGCTTCCGGCACTATCTCGCGGCGAAGGCCGAGGTGCTCGCCGGGTCCGACCCGGTCCAGGCACTGCGGGACGCGTGGGACCTGCATGTCCGCTTCGGCCTGGACCACCCCCGGTACTACGCGCTGGTCTACGGCCAGGTCCGCCCCGGTCACCTGCCGCGGGCCGGGCTGCGGACCGCCGCCAGGCTGCGCGGGATGGTGGCGCGGGTCGCCGCCGCCGGGCGGCTGCGCACGAGTGTCGAGTCGGCGACCCAGGTGCTGCACTCCGGCGGGGTGGGCACGGTCCTGACGCTGACCGCCCTGCCCGAGGACGAGCGCGACCTCAGGATCTCCGCCGCGTCCCGCGAGATGGCGCTCGCCGCCCTCACCCTGCCGCCCGCCGCGGCCGGTGCCGCCGCCGGTGTCACCGCCCCCGGCGGCGCGGTGGCGTACGGCGCCAGGGCCCTGACGGCCGCGCTCGGGCGGGAGGGCACCGAACTCCTCAGCGCCGCCGAGCGGGCCCTGCTCGCCGAGTGGCTCGACCGGTTGTCCGGCGCGCACCGCTCGGCCGGCTCCTGACCTGCGGCCTGCGCCCGCACCGCGCCGCCGTACGCTTCTGCCGCATCCACGGCCCCCCGGAGCCGCTTCCGGACCGCGCCCGCTCATGGGCCCGAGCCCAGCCAGGAGCCCCGCCCCATGCAGACGTTCACGCCGCCGCGGCCCCCGGCGTACCGGGCCGCGCGACCGCGCGAGAAGAGCGCCCTGCTCCTGTCGCACGTCCTCGCGCCGGCCAACCTGGTCATCGCGCTGCTGCCGCTGATCGGCTGGCACAGCACGCGCAGTTGGCAGGGCGCCGCGTGGGGCCTGCTCGCGACGGTCTTCTGCGGGGCGGTGCCGATCGGCATCGTGGCCATGGGGGTGCGCCGCGGGGCGCTGACCGACGCGCACATCCGGGTCCGCCGCCAGCGCCTGGTGCCCATGGGCGCGAGTCTGCTGTCCGTCGTGGCCGGAATGGCGCTGCTGTACGGGGCGCACGCGCCGCGCGCCGTCCTGGCCCTGGTCGTCTCGATGCTCGTGGGCCTGGTGCTGTCCCTGGCGGTCACGGCCTGGTGGCAGATCTCCCTGCACAACTCGGTGGCGGGCGGCACCGTCATCGTCCTGGCCCTGGCCTTCGGGCCGGTGGTGCTGGCGGTCGCGGTGGTGGGCGCCGCGGCGATCGGCTGGTCGCGTCTGGCGCTGCGCGCCCATACGGTGGCCCAGGTCGTGGCCGGGACCGCGCTGGGGGCCGCCTCGGGCCTGGTCTTCGCGCTGCTGCGCTGAGCCTGGGCGCAGGCGTGGGCATGGGCGCGAATATGTGTGCACATGTGCGGGGGGACGGCCCCGGCACACCTGGGTGGCCGCCGTTGTCGGGGCCGCGTACGACAACATGTCACCCGCGGTTAGGGTGTGCCCATGACTTCTGCGCACAAGGGCCTCGTTCTCGATTTCGGCGGGGTGCTGACCACGCCGCTGCTGCCCTCCGTCCTCGCCTTCGAGCGGCGCGAGGGGCTGGCCGAACACGCCGCGGTGCGGGTGCTGCTGGGCGACGCGGAGACGGTGCGGCGCACCGAGGCGCTGGAGCGCGGGGCGCTCACCCAGGCCGAGTGGAACGAGGGCGCCGCCGCGCTGCTGGGTGTCCCGCCCGCGAACCTGCTGGGCCGGCTCTTCGCAGACCTGCGTCCGGAGGCATCCGTCATCGCCGCGGCGGCGGCCGCCCGGGCGAGCGGCAGTTGCGGCGCATGAGGGAAGTCCAGGGCTGCTCATATGTTTCTCGGCCCGGGTGCCCCGGAAGTGTGCCCGGTCCGGCACGGCGGGTGCCCGTGCGCTTGCCCGCCGGTGCACGGCCGGTACGCCGAGCGCCGGGCGGCCGGTCCGGCCCGGCTGAAGATCGCCGGCGACGGCACCACCGCCCTGTTCGAGCCGCCGGTGCCGCCGTCGGCCCAGTGGCTGCGGCAGGCCTGCGCGCGGGTGCCGCCCGGGCAGGAGGGGGCCGTACTGGGCTGGGACGCGTTCGCCGCGGGCCAGCTCACCGACCCGGACGTGTCGGCCGGCTGAGCGCTGCCACCGCGGAACGGTCCGGGAGGACCGGACGGTAGGTGTGAGTGCGGTGTCGAAACCCCGTATTTGCCACCCATGACGGGTGCGGGAATGATAGGTGGATGCACATGGGCGCCTGTTCCCACGGCCCCGGCGTCAGCGCGCTCGCCGGCGTGGAGCTGTCGGCCCGGGTACTAAGCGCAGCCCATCCACGCCAAGGGAGTGAACGGCCGTGACCAGCCAGTCCGCCTCCACACTCCGATCGCGGTACGTCGAGCAAGCCGCGTCGGACCTGGAAGAAAACCGCCGAGTGCAGCACGAACTGGCCGAGCGGATCAAGGTGTTGCGGCAGGAGGAGGCGCTGCTGCTCGACATCCTCACGCTCGCCGAGCGGCTGGGCCCCTCGGCCGAGTCCGCTCCGCTACCGGAACAGGCGCACGGCGAGGCCGAGTTCGCCGTGCCCGCGGAGAGCCCTGCGCCCGCGGAGAAGCCCGCACCGGCTGCGAAAGCCGCACCTGCTGCGAAGGCCGCGCGGGCGGGCGGGACGTCGGGCGGCGGGGCCGGCCGCGTCAGGCGGGCCGCGAACCGGCCGCTCCTGGGCGACCTGCTGACGCAGCTGCTCGGTACCTACCAGGAGCCGCGGCTGGCGAAGGAGCTGCGGGAGGAGCTGATGGCGAAGCACCCGGAGCGCACCCCGACTCCTCAGGTGGTGCGCAACACCCTGGAGGCGCTGGTGGCCAAGGGCCGTATCCGCCGGCACAAGCAGCAGCGCTCGGTGATGTACTCGCTGGTGCCTTCCGCGCGGTCGGCCGCCGCCGCCAAGAGCTGACCTTCTGCCCCGGCGCGGGGCGGCAACGCCAGGCGTCAGGCCACGGAGACGTGGACGGTCACGGGCACGTTGCCGCGGGTGGCCTTGGAGTACGGGCAGATCCGCTCGGCGGCCGCCGCCAGTTCCTCGGCCGTGGCCTGGTCGACCCCGCCGAGGAAGGGGTTCAGCACGGCGGTGAGGTGGAACTCGCCGTCGTCGCCGTGCACCAAGGTCATCTCGGTGGTGATGTCGGTGCTGGTGAGCTTGATCTTCCGCTCGGCCGCCGCGCGGCGCAGCGCCCCGAGGAAGCAGGCGCCCCAGCCCGCCGCGAAGAGCTGCTCGGGGTTGGTGGCGCCGCCCGCGCCGCCCAGCTCCTTGGGGTGGGCCAGGCTCGTGTCGATCAGTCCGTCCTCGGAGCGGACCTTGCCGCCGTTGCGGCCCTCGCCGGTGACGGTGACGCGGGCGGTGTAGGTGACGGTCATGGGGTTCCCATCTGCGTATGTGTGTGAGCAGGGTGCGTCGTCATATGTGCTCGCATCGGCGGGATTTTATCACCGGCTCAAGCAGTGACGTCACTCTGACATCGATCACGTCACCCGTCAATACGGTGACGCGCGGGCGGGGTCGGCACAGGTTCCGGGCGCGGGGGTATGGTCCCCTGGTGGCCTCGGCCATGCGCGGCGCGCGGGCGTCCGCGCAGATCAGCACCGTCACACCGTCACGAAAGCGCGCCGGCCGGGTCCGGCCGCGGCAGCGGAGAAAGGCACGCGAGCACATGAGCGGCACCGTCAGCTACACCGTCCCCGGCATGCGGATCAGCGAGCAGTCCGTCGAGGTGCCGCTGGACTGGTCCGATCCGGCCCGCGGCACGATCGAGGTGTTCGTCCGGGAGATCGTCGACCCGGCGCGGGCCGGTGAGGACCTGCCGTGCCTGGTGTACCTCCAGGGCGGGCCGGGCGGGAAGGGGCCGCGCCCGGTGGACCGGGGCGGCTGGCTGGGGGTGGCGCTCGAGGACTACCGGGTGGTGCTGCTCGACCAGCGCGGCACCGGCCGCAGCAGCCGCGTGGACGGCCGCCGGATGGCCGCGTTCGCCTCGGCGCAGGAGGGCGCGGACTACCTGGCCTGCTTCCGCGCGGACGCGATCGTCGCCGACCACGAGCATGTCCGCAAGACCCTCTACGGCGGCCGGCGCTGGTCCACGCTCGGCCAGTCGTACGGCGGATTCCTCACCATGAGCTACCTCTCGCGCGCGCCCGAGGCGCTGAGCGCCTGCTACGTCACCGGCGGGCTGCCCGCGCTCGAACCGTCGGCGGCCGAGGTCTACCGGCGCACCTACCCGCGGGCGGCGGCGAAGAACGCGCTGCTGTACCGGCGCTACCCGCACCTGGTCGAGCAGGTCGCCCGTGTCGCGGACCGGCTGGCGGCGGGCGGGGTGCTGCTGCCGGACGGCGACGTGCTGACCGTCCGCCGCTTCCAGTCGCTCGGCGTCGACCTCGGGATGAAGCCCGGGCACGAGCGCCTGCACTGGCTGCTGGAGGACGCCTGGAGCGGCGGGGAGCTGTCGGCGTCCTTCCTGCACCAGGTGCTGGCCCGCACCTCCTTCACCGGCAACCCCCTGTACGCGGCGCTCCAGGAGAGCATCTACGGCCACGGGCCGGGGCCGACCGGCTGGGCCGCGCAGGCCGAACACGCCCGCCACCCGCACTTCGCCGAGGACGCCCGGCCGCTGCTGTTCACCGGCGAGATGATCTACCCCTGGATGTTCGAGGAGATCGCCGAGCTGCGCCCCTTCCGCGCGGCGGTCGAGTTGCTCGCCGCGCGCGAGAGCTGGCCGCCGCTGTACGACGCGCCGCGCCTGGCCGCCAACGAGGTGCCGGTCGCCGCCGCCGTCTACCACGACGACCTCTACGTGGACGCGCAGTTGCAGCTGGACACCGCGGCCCGGGTGGGCAACGCCCAGGCGTGGGTGACCAACGAGTACGAGCACGACGGCGTCGGCGACCAGCGGGTCTTCACGCGGCTGCGGGAGCTGGTCCGGCAGACCGGCGGCGGCATCGCCGGCTGACCGCCGCGGGCGATCCTTTTGGATGACGCGTCACCCATATGGGCGGGGTACGGCACGGTCCGAGCCGCGGTTCGGCGCCCCGGTCGGGGCGGGGCTTCAGCGGTCGGTGCCGGCCTGGTCGATGACCGTCTCGCAGATCTCGGCGAGCATCGTGACCTGGCCGGGCGTCAGGTGGTCCAGCAGCAGGCGCCGGACGTCCTCGACATGGCGGGGGGCCGCGGCCTCGATCGCGGCGCGCCCGGCCGGGGTGATCGCGACGTAGGCGCCGCGGCCGTCCTCGGCGCAGTCCTCGCGGGCGAGGATGCCGCGCTTGGCCATGCGGCCGAGGTGGTGGGAGGTCCGGCTCTTCTCCCACCCGAGCACCTTGGTGAGTTCGGCGATGCGCAGCCGGCCGCCGGGCACGCGGCTGAGCTCCGCCAGGACGGAGTAGTCCGACCCGGACAGCCCGAACTCGCTCTGCATGACCCGCCCGGCCTCGCCCACCAGCAGGTCGTGCATGCGCAGCATGCCGCGCCAGGCCCGTTCCTCGACCGGGGTGAGCCAGCGGGGTGCGGTGTCCATGGACGCATCGTACGAGAAACGCGGTGCCACCGGTGGCCGCCGGCGGGCGTCAGACCTGGTTGGCGCCGCCGTCGACGTACATCTCGGTGCCGGTGACGAAGCTCGACTCGGCGGTGGCGAGGAAGAGCGCGAGGCTCGCGACCTCCTCGGGCCGGCCCATGCGGCCCAGCGGCACCCCGGCGGCCAGCGCCTCGCGCAGTTGGGCGGCCTGCTCCTCGTCGGGGGCGAGGCCGTTGACGCCGGGCGTGGTGATCGGGCCGGGGACGACGGTGTTGACGCGGATGCCGCGGCCGCGCAGTTCGTTCGCCCAGGTCCGGGCGAAGGAGCGGATCGCGGCCTTGGAGGCGGCGTAGACGCCGAACGCCTCGCCGCCGACCGTGGCGGCGGCGGAGCCGGTGAGGATCACCGAGGCGCCGTCGGCCAGCAGCGGCAGGGCCTTCTGCACGGTGAAGAGGGTGCCCTTGACGTTGGTGGCGAAGGTCGCGTCGAAGTGCTCCTCGGTGACCTCCTCCAGCCTGGCGAACTCGCCGCCGCCGGCGTTGGCGAACAGCACGTCGATACGGTCCCCGGCCTCGGCGACGGTGGCGTAGAGGCGGTCGAGGTCCGCGAGGTCGGCGCTGTCGGCGCGCACGGCCGTCACCTTCCCGCCGATCTGCGCGGCCGCCCGGTCCAGGACGTCCTTGCGCCGCCCGGTGACGTACACGTGCGCGCCCTCCCGGCTGAAGCGCTCCGCGGTGGCCAGCCCGATGCCGGTGGTGCCGCCGGTGACCACGACCGTCTTGCCGTCCAGCTGTCCCATGACGCACTCCCTTGTCTGTTCAGGTCCCACCAACCCTAAGCAGAGGTGGGTGACACGTCAACCAAATCTGGACGGCGCCGGTGCCAGGTCACCAGAGAGGCGGCTACATGTCGGGGAGGCCGTGGCGCTTGTAGATCGCCTGGCCGCAGATGCTGGTGCCGTTGTCGGTCTGCCAGGTGTGGGAGTCGGTGCAGGCGCCGCCTGGGACCGCGCCGTCGTAGACGTCGGTGAGGCGGACGATGTACTGGTAGTCGTCGGGGATGCCCGCGTCGCAGGGGGTGGCGGCGTTGAAGTAGATCGACAGCGAGTCGCCTTTCTTCTCGGCGTACATGCACTGCCCGGTCACGTAGTTGCGGTTCAGGCAGAGATCGGTGTCGGTGTCGTCGTCGTTGCTGTGGTACCAGGTCATGTCATCGTCGTCGCCGCACTCGTCGGACGCGACGGAGGTGACGACGTAGTAGGCGCCGGGGTCGGAGCAGTCGGTTGTCTCCGGAGTGGACGGGGTCCAGTCCAAGTCCTCGTCGTTGTAGTTGCTCAGGCAGTCGTCGGCGGTGACGGCGCCGAACGCCTCGTCCTCGGCGCTGAGCGGGGGGACGGTGTCGGTGGGGTCCGCTCCCCCGCTGTCACTGCTGTCGCCGCTGTCGTACGCGTCGCTGTCGTCGTAGGAGCCGTCGTCGCCGTACGAGCTGTCGTCGCTGGTGGTGGCGGTGGTCCGGGCGGTGTCGGTCGTGCTGTGGGAGCCGCTGTGCGCGGCCGCGACCGCGATCAGCACGACGAGCGCCACGCACGCGGCGATGGCCACCAGCCACCGCTGGACCGTCGCGTTGCCGCCGGAGAAGGCACCGGGCGGACGTACGGTGCCTGGCGCCGGGACCGCCGGCGGCTGCGCGGCCGGGGCGGGCGGCCGGTTCGGCGTGGCGGCGCCGGAGGACGGGACGGTGGCGGGAGCGGTCGACGCGGTGGCGGCGGTGGCGGTGAGTTGCTCGGCCCACGCGCCCGGGCTGGGCCGCCGGGCCGGGTCGGGGTCGAGCCCGGCGCGGGCGAGTTCGGCCAGCGCGGGGCTGACCGCGGTGAGCACGGCGGGGTCGCGGGCGGTCTGGTGGCGGGCGAAGAGCCGGACGGCCAGCAGCGCCAGCTTGTGCACGTCGCTGGTCCGGGTGGCCTTCTCCTCCCCGGCGGGGACCTGCCAGTCGGGGGTCTCGGCCTGCGGCAGCACGCTGGCGCCGCGCAGGCGCATGGCGTCGCAGTCGATGAGGAAGCACTCGGGCCGCGGGTCGGTGGTGAACAGCAGGTTCTTCGGCGAGAGGTCGCCGACGGTGATGCCGATCCGGTGCAGCCGGTCCAGGGTGGCGGCCAGGTCGGCCAGGAGCAGCAGCCGGTCCCGCTCGCTGATGGTCAGGCCGATCCGGGCCACGTAGCCGTCGTCGTTGAGCAGGTACTCCAGGTTCGCCAGGCGCGAGCCGCCCGCGGCGGCGCCGGCCATGCCCCGGTAGGCGAAGCGGAAGCGGTCGGGCACGGCGCGCATCAGGAACCCGCGGGCGCGGCCGTCGCGTTCGACGACCGCGGCGGGCCAGGCCGCCTTGCCGCACAGCCACCGCGCGTCGGCGCCGGACAGCTCGCGCAGCAGGCCGACCTGCGCCGCCAGCGCGTCGGCGTCCAGGTCGGGCAGCACGGCCGCGGCGTACTCCTTGTACACCACGTCCCAACCGCCGTCCGGGGCGTGCTTGTTGATCCTCCGGCCGGGGACCTCGTACACGGTTCCCTGGCCGCCGGTGCCCAGCCGCTCGGCCAGGACGAGGGTGCCGTGGTCGACGGCGGGCTTGCGCTCCTCGCTCATCGCGGTGTGTCCCTCCCCGGGTTCAGTTGCCGATGTCGGTCAGGCCGCCGCCGGCCTCGACCACGTTGAGGACGGTGCGGGAGATGGCCTCGCGGGGCACTCCGGCCGGGGTGTAGCAGACGGCGATCATCACGAAGCCCTTGGGGATGCTGCTGTCGGCCGCCGCGTAGAACGGCTCGACGAGGTAGCGGACGGCGCCGTCCGGCTGCCGGGCGAGGACGCCGGCGACCTCGCTCTCGAAGCCCGACATGCCGAGCGCGCCGTTGTTGCTCACCCGCTGGCCGCAGGGGCTGAGGTTCGCCTTCAGCTTGTTGGAGCCGCCGAACCGCGCCGCCACGATGTGGCAGCGTGCGAGGTCCTCGTCGGGGTTCAGGCCGAGCCGGCGCACCGCGAGGCGGGCCTCGTACCAGCCGAACGGGTCGGCCTTCTTCTCCTTGCTGCTGTTGCTGGGCGGGTCCTTCAGGCAGGCCTGGCCGGTCTCGCTGCGCCCGGCGTGCCCGGTGGTGTTGAGAATCCAGCCGGCGCCGTTGGGCTTCGCGCCGGACGGGCGGGAGCGGGTGCAGTCCTCGGCCTCGTCGGGGTCGTCGTCGGTCAGGGCCTCGTGTGCGGCCACGTCGGCCGGGGAGGGCGCGGCGTCGAGCTGCTGCTCCTCCTGCTGCGTCTGCTCCAGCGCGGCGGTGTCCACCTGCGCCAGCACCAGGGTGGTGGCGTCGGCGAGGGAGTGGACGTCGTACGGGACGGGGGCGCCGGTCGCCTGGGCCTCCGCCTGCGCCTGCTGCTTCTTCTGCGCTTCCTGCGTCGCGTAGACCGGCCCGGCGGCGGAGTCGTGGCAGGAGATCTCGCCGGCGCTGTCCAACGGCATCTGAGCGGTGGCGGTGCAGCTGCCGGCCGCTTCACCGTCGACCGTGACGGTGGCCGACAGCTGGACGGTCACCCGGCCGCTGGTGATGCGCCGCCTGGCCTCGCTGGTGGGGGTGATGGAGGTGATGTGGATGTCCACGTCGCAGCCGGCGTCGGAGCAGGCCAGCTCAGGCTGGTCGACCACCTTCGCCGAGACCCCGGCGTCGACGGCGTCGGCCAGCTCCGCGGTATCGTCGCGGATCTCCTTGCGCAGGGTGCTGTTCTCGGCCGCCGTCAGGTAGCTGACGGTGAAGGCGTCCGCGGTGGTCGCGGTGGTCGCGGTGGCCAGCGTGTAGAGGGCGGTGGGGGCCGCGGTCACGGGGGCGGTGGGGGCCGACGTCCCGGGGGCTGCGGGGGCTCCTGCCGCGGGGCTCGGCAGGAGAGGGGTGCGCAGGGCGGCCTGCTGGCCGGTGGTGCCGGCGTCGGACGTGCCAGTCGTATCCGTCGTACCGGTGCCGGCGGTCTCGGCGCCGGACCCGTTCGGCACGAACTCCAGCAGCCGGTGCGGGCTCGCGCTCGACACGTAAAGGTCGCCCTGGGGCGTGGTCGCCTCGATCGCGGGCACGCCGTCGACGTACCGGGTCGCCGGGTGGTCGCCGGGCAGGACCGTCGCGTCGCTGTCGAGCGCGGCCAGCAGCAGGTTGGCGAGGGTGGCGGGGCTCTGCCCGGCGTCGGGGGTGCGGTCGGTGCCGGTCCCGGGGTCCTTCGCGGCTCCCGCGACCCACTTGCCCGCGAGGTCGGAGCCACCGCCGGTGCCGGCGGCGTCGGAGGAGGGCGCGCCGGGCATCTTGACGTAGGTGGTGCCGCCGACGTTGAGCGTGGTGACGCTGGTCCCGTCGACGGTGGTCTCGCCGAGGGCCTCGCCGGTGGCGGTGGCCCGGGAGGAGGACCAGGTGGCGCCGGCTCCGGCGGGGCGGTACCCCACGCCCGGCTGGAGGGCCAGGTCCACCAGGGCGGCCGCGAACGGGGCCCGGCCGTCCGGGTGTTGCGTGCCGGAGCCGTGCCAGGTCAGCAGGCCCGCGGCCAGGGCGGCGGCGACGCCGGCGGCCACGAGGGCCGCCCAGCGGACGCGTGCGGTCGGGGAGGTGAGCGGGGCGGGAGCGGGGGCGGGGGCGGGACCGGCAGCGGAGGGTGCGGGTGCCGGTTGCGCGGCCGGGCTGCTCCACGTCGAGGTGCCGCGGCCGTGCCCGGCCGGGCCGGCGGAGGCGGTGGGTGCGGAGGCGGCGGGCACGGAGGCGGCGGGCGCCGCCGGTACGGACCTCGGGGCAGGCGCGCTGGGCGCCTTGGGTGTGGCCGCGGGTGTGGCGGCCTGTGCGCCGGACTGCGCCAGGGACGGCGGCGTCAGGCGCTTGCTGCGGGACGGCTGCGCGGGCCTGCCCAGCGGCGGCGGCACCGCGCGGGGCGTCTGCCGCCACGTCGGCAACGTCGGCTCGTCGGCGTCCTGCCGCCAGTAGTGATCCCCCATCTTGGGCTCCGCTCGGTGTCGTTCCTCGGCGTTCTCCGGCGCCGGCGTCCGGCCCCTGCCGCGGTTCCGCCACCGCGGCACGACGCGTGCCGGACGGTTCGCCACCGCACCAGAACGCTAGGAACGGCCGATGAAATCGTGGTGAAACGGCTCGGGCGCCGCCCGGCCCCGTCGGTGGCGGCTGGTACAACTGCTGTCCGGCGCACCGCACTTGGGCGCGTACGCCGTGAACCGGCCCGCGGGCGGCGGGCCGCACCTCCACCCGGACCTCCACCCGGACCTCCACCCGACCCGACTCCCGGGAGCAGCGCGGATGCGCACCAAGGACCAGCACCTCGACGAGCTGTACGGCCTGCCCGTCCTCACCTTCCCCGGCCCCGGCGCGGCCGGGGAACTGCCCGCGGCGGACGCCGTGGCGTGGCGGATCGGCCGGGAGATGTGGACGTCGGAGGAGCTGTGGCGGGAGGACTTCGCGCGCTTCTGCGCCGAGGTCGACCTCGGCCGGGTGCGGGCGCTGGTCGTCGGGGCGTGGGAGGACCCGGAGGACACCGACCCGTCGGAGGCCATCGACGCGCTGGTGGCCGTACGCGACCGGCTGCCCGCGCTGCGCGCGCTGTTCCTCGGGGACATCACCGACAAGGAGTGCCACCTCGCGCGGATCAGCCAGACCGACGTCACCCCGCTGCCGGCCGCCTTCCCCGCGCTGGAGGAGTTCGGGGTGCGGGCGGGCTGGGGCATGAGCCTGGGCCGGGAACTCCGGCTGGACTTCCCCGCGCTGCGCCATGCCGCGCTGCGCCGGCTGACCGTCCAGAGCGCGGGGATGCCGGCGGCGGCCGTACGCGGCATCGCGGCGAGCGGCCTGCCCGCGTTGGAGCACCTCGAACTGTGGCTGGGCGACGCGGAGTTCGGCGCCGACCACGAGGTGGCCGACCTGGCGCCGATCCTGTCCGGCGCGCGGCTGCCCCGGCTGCGGCACCTGGCCCTGCGCAACAGCCGGATGCAGGACGAGGTCGCCGCCGCGGTGGCGAGCGCGCCGCTGGTGCCCCGGCTCGACGTCCTCGACCTGTCGTGGGGCGCCCTGACCGACGACGGCGCCGCCGCACTCCTGGACGGGCAGCCGCTGACCCACCTGAAGAAGCTGGACCTGCACTTCAACTTCCTCGGCGAGGCCATGCGCCGGCGCGTCCACCAGGCGCTCGAACCGGCCGGCGTCGAGGTCGACACCGACCCCGGCGCGGCGGACGGCGCCCTGGACCCCGAGATCTGCGCGGGCCCGGTGAGTTACTGACCGCTACCGGTCTGGGGCGCGGGTGCTGCGCACGGCCGCCGGGGGGCCGTGATCTACTGCCGTCCGGACGTCCGAACCGACGGAGGCACCCGCCATGGCCACTCCTTCCCCCTCCACCCCGGACCGCGCGGCCTCCTTCGGCCTCGTCGCCGAGGACTACGGCAGGCTGCGCCCGGCCCCGCCGGACGAGGCGATCGACTGGATGCTGCCGGAACACCCGTCCGACGTCCTCGACCTGGCCGCCGGCGCCGGCACCCTCACCGCGCTGCTGCCGTCCCGCGTCCGGCAGGTGCACGCGGTCGAACCGGACGACCGGATGCGCGCCGTGCTCGCCGGCCGCCTGCCCGGCGCCGACGTCCGGGCCGGCACCGCGGAGTCGATCCCGCTGCCGGACGCGTGCGTGGACGGGGTGATCGTCGCCTCCGCGTGGCACTGGTTCGACACCGGCCGGGCGGTCCCCGAGATCGCCCGCGTGCTGCGGCCCGGCGGCCGGCTGGGCATCGTCTGGAACGGTATCGACCGCGGCGTCGACTGGGTGGACCGCTGGTCGAGCGGCCTCGGCGACCACGGCGGCCAGCCCGCCCCCGAGGGCCGCGTCGCCCGCCGGGGCGAGCTGCTGCGGGCGGCGCTGGAGGCGCCGGACTCCCCCTTCGGCGGCCTGGAGCACGCCGTCTTCACCACCACCCGGCGCAGCACCCCCGCGCAGACCACGGCGCTGCTCGGCACCTACAGCCGCGTCATCCTCCTGCCCGAGGCCGAGCGCGAAGCCCACCTCGCCCGGGCCCTCGACGCGCTGTGCGCCGAGCTCGGCATCGGGCCCGACGACACCTTCGCCCTCCCCTTCCGGGCCCTGGCGTGGCGCACCACCCGCCGCTGACGGCTGGTCGGCGGGGGCCGGACCTGGTGGGGGCGGAAGGTGCGGCGCGGGCCGCCGCCGCTCGTCGTCGTGATCTGACAGGGGCCCGCCGCCGGTCCGGCGGTTCCGGCCGGGCCGCCGTGCGGTGGGATCGCGGGCCGCGAGGCGGCAGGTCCCGCACTAACGAAGGACCGCAAGGCATGACCTGTGCCCGGACATCCCGGGGCGACCGGCTGCGGCGCTTCCCTCACCGCCCGGCGGGTGCACCGCGCGGCGGCTGCTGCGTCTGCGGGAGGCCGGGTAGCGCGGCCAGCCGGGCCAGGCCCGCGGTCCGCCGGTGGGCGAGGTCGGCGGCGGGCGCCGGGGGTGCACCGGTGGCGGTGGCGGCGACGGCGGCGAACTCGGCCGGGGTGAGGTCGGGGTGGCGGTCGATCCATCCGGGGTCGGCGAACGGCATGTCCAGGGCGGCGCGGTGCAGGTCCAGGACGAGTCGGGGCGGCGCGGGCGCACGCCCCGACGCGAGCGCGGCCAGCACCGCGGGCCAGTCCACGCGGCCCTCGCCGAGCGGGCGCATCCGGCGTTCCAGGCCGCGGGAGGTCCAGGCGGTGTCCGCGTCGTCGAGGAAGACGGTGTGGGTCCAGTCGGCGACCCGCGCGGCCGCGGCGACCGGGTCCTCCAGCCGGCACAGCACGTTGACCGGGCTGTAGCCGACCAGGAGGCCGCCGTGGCCGACCTGCTCGCGGAAGCGGGCCAGTTCGAAGGTGGTCATCTCCTCGTGGGTCTTCAGCACCATCGGGAGCCCGTGGTCGGCGCAGCGTTCGGCGAGCCGGCGGACCAGGGGCGCGGTGGCGGCGAGCTGGTCGGCCCAGGGCGGTGCGGTGCTGAAGCGGTCCTCCTCGGTGCCGACGGTGAAGTGCGCGGACTCCGCGCCCAGCCGCGCGGCGGCCCGCACCATGCGGTGCAGGCCGGCTTCGAGGTCGCCGTGGCCGAGTCGGAGCGCGTCGCCGGCGCGCTCCGGCCGGGTGGTGTTGACCGCGCCGAGGCCGACGGCCACGGTGACGTCCGCCGCGCCGAGGGCGGCCCGGGCGGTGTCGAGCGCGGCGCCGTCCAGGTCCGTGTCCACCCACTGTGGGCCGGGCAGGTGGCAGCGGCGCAGGCCGAGGGCGTGCAGCGCGGCCACCATCCCGTCCAGGGTGCCGGGGGCGCCGGGCAGGTCGCGCAGGACGATGCCGCGCGGGTCGCCGCTCATGCCCGCGTCGCCGCCGCGTCCAGCGCGATGCCGTGGCTCTCGGCCGCCGCCCGCACGTGGTCGAGCGAGGTGTGGACGTAGGCCCAGGCGTCCTCCAGGGTCCAGGACGCGGCGGCGTACGCGGCGTGTCCGGGGACCTCTCCTGCGGCCACGCGCTCCTCGTGCCGCTGGACCAGCAGGAAGTAGGCGGCGAGTTCCCCGGAGGTCAGGTCGGGGTGGCCGGCCATCCACTCGGGTTCGTAGACGGAGATCGCCGCGCGGCGGTCGGCGCCGCGGCGCGGCAGATGCGGGGCGCCGCCGTAGTCGCGCACTTCGAGGGAGAGGTTCAGGTCGGGGTTGGCCTCGTACAGGATCGGCAGGATCGCGCCGATGTCCACGCAGCCGTCGCCGACCGGCCGCATCTGGAAGGCGAGTCCGTCGGGGCGGCGGAAGAGGGCGGCGTCCTTGATGTGGGTCTGGCGGACGTAGGGGGCGATGCGGCGGGCGGCCAGGACCGGGTCCTCGGCGCGCTGGAGGACGTTGGCGGTGTCGAAGGTGATGCCGAGGGTGTCGGGTCCGACGGTCTCGACCAGGCGGACGAGTTCGAAGGTGGTGATCTCCTCGTGGGTCTCGAGGTTGATGTGGAGGCCCAGGTCCCGGGCGATGGGTGCGAGGGTGGTCAGGAAGCGGCCGGTGGCGGCGAGTTGGTCGCTCCAGGGGACGTCGGTGCGGAACCGGTCGTAGGCGAACCGGCCCTCGTACGGCTTGATGGTGGCGGTCTCGCCCCACAGTTCGGTGATGCCGACGGCGGCGGCCGCCTCCATCATGCGGCGGAATCCGGCGACGGTGTCGCCGTCGCCGAGGGCGCGCAGTTCGGGCGACTCGGCGGTGTTGTACGGGTTGACCTTGCCGAGGCCGGCTTCGAGGTAGAGGCCCAGTTCGTCGGCGCGGGTGCGCACGTCGGCCAGCTCGCCGGGGTCGAGGGTGTCGCTGAGGTGCAGCAGGGTGCGGAAGAACAGTCCCGCCAGGCCGTGTTCGGCGGCGCGTTCGAGTTGCTGCACGGCGGTGTACTTCGCCGATTCGGGGAGCTTGAGGGCGTCGCTTCCGAGCCGCATGGCGGCTCCTTTCTGCGCGGGGCGGCTCTGCCCCGGGGTTCCGGGGAGAGCAGCGGGAAGGGGGAGGAGCGGGAAGGGGAGCAGGTCAGGTGCGGGCGGCGAGCGCCCGGTCGGGGTCGGGGGCCGCGTCGAGCAGCCGGCGGGTGTAGGGGTGCCGGGGGTCGGCGAGGATCTGCTCCCGGGGGCCCTCCTCGACGATCCGGCCGGCTTGCAGGACGTACACCCGCGAGCACAGGTGGTCGACGACGGCGAGGTCGTGGGAGACGAAGAGGAGGGACAGGCCGAGCTGTTCGCGCATGTCGAGCAGGAGGTTGAGCACCTGGGCCTGCACGGACACGTCGAGCGCGGAGACGGGCTCGTCGCACACCAGCAGCCGGGGCGAGACCGCCAGCGCCCGGGCGATCGCGATCCGCTGGAGCTGCCCGCCGGAGAAGGAGGCGGGGTGGCGGTCCTGGTGGCCGGGGTTGATGCCGACGGTCTCCAGGAGTTCGGCGACCTTCTCGCGGCGGGCGGCGGCGGGCAGCTCGCGCCGGTGGACGAGCAGTCCCTCGGCGACGAGTTGGTGGGCGGTCATCCGCGGGTTGAGGCTGCCGGCGGGGTCCTGGTGGACCATCTGCACCTCGCGGCGGTAGCCGCGCAGCGCGTTGCGGCCCATCGTCAGCAGGTTGCGGCCGTCGAAGGCCAGCGACCCGGCGTCGGGCTGCGCCAGCCTCATCACGCACCGCAGCAGCGTGGACTTGCCCGAGCCGGACTCGCCGACCAGGCCGACCACTTCGCCCTGGCCGACCGTCAGGTCCACGTCGGTGAGGGCCTGGTGGGCCGGGCGGCCCGGGGACCGGTAGGTCTTGGACAGTCCGTCGACGGCGAGCAGGCTCATGCGGGTGCTCCTTGGGCCGGGCGGGCGGGGTCGGCGGTGACCGGGCAGGCGGCGCGGTGCGGGCCGGACTCCGGCTGGGGTACGGGCCTGCTGGTGCGGCAGGCGTCCTCGGCGAGCGGGCAGCGCGGGTGGAAGGCGCAGCCGCCGGGGCGCGCGGCGGGGTCGGGCGGGGTGCCGGGCAGCGCGGTGAGGCGGTGCCGGTGGGCGCCCAGCCGCGGCACCGCGCCGAGCAGGGCCCGGGTGTAGGGGTGGCGCGGTGTCTCCAGCAGCGGCCGTACGGGGGCGGACTCCACGACGCGGCCGGAGTACAGGACCTCCACCCGGTCGGCGAAGGAGGCGACCACGCCCACGTCGTGGGTGATGAGCAGCACGGCGAGGCCGCGTTCGCGCGAGACGGTGGTGAGCAGTTCCATCACCTGCTGCTGGACGCGCGCGTCCAGGGCGGTGGTCGGTTCGTCGGCGAGCAGCAGGGCCGGCCGGCAGACCAGCGCCATGGCCAGGGCGACGCGTTGGCGCAGGCCGCCGGAGAACTCGTGCGGGTAGGCGCGGGCGCGGCGTTCGGCGTCGGGGACGCCGAGTTCGCCGAGCATGGCGGCGGCGCGGCGGCGGGCCTGCTTGCGGGGGACGGAGCGGGCCAGCAGCGGTTCGGCGACCTGGTCGCCGACGGTCATCAGGGGGTTGAGGGCCGCCAGCGGGTCCTGGGTGACCATGGCGACGCGGCTGCCGCGCAGCCGGGTGAGGTCGCGTTCGGGCAGGTCGAGCAGTTCGCGGCCGTCGAGGCGGACGCTGCCGGTGAGTGTGACGGAGTCGTCCAGCCGCATCAGGGCGCGGGCGGTGACGGACTTGCCGGAGCCGGACTCGCCGACCAGGGCGAGGCGTTCGCCCGCGTCGATGCCGAAGGAGAGGTCCTCGACGAGGGGGACGGGGCGGCCGCCGGGGCCGGTGGCGGTGATGTGCAGGGCGTTGACATCGAGCAGGCGGGTCACGGCCGGCTCCCCTCGGCGTGTCCAGCGGTGCCGGTGGTGGTCCCGGTGCCGGCGGACGGGTCGGCGGACGGGTCGGCCGCGGTGAGGGCGTCGGCGGCGCTCGCGGCGCGGGCGCGCAGCGCGGGGTCGGTACGCAGGTGCAGCATGTCGCCGAGCAGCCCGAAGGCGGCGGTGGTCACCGCGATGGCCAGGCCCGGGAAGAGCGCGGTCCACCAGGCCGTGGAGACGTATCCCTTGGCGCTGTTCACCATGGCGCCCCACTCCGCGGAGGGCGGTTGGGCGCCGGCGCCCACGAAGGACAGGGCGCCGATGACCAGGACGGTGTTGCCGATGTCGCCGGCCCACTTCACCCACACCGCGGGCAGCGAGTTCGGCAGGATGTGGCGGGCCATCAGCCGTACGGGCCCGACGCCGAGGGTGCGGGCGCCCTCGATGTAGGGCAGGGCGCTGGTCTCGGCGATGATGCCGCGCAGCAGCCGGGCGGTCATCGGCCAGCCGGTGAGGATGAGGGCGACGATCGCGGACTTGAGTCCGGCGCCGAGTGCGGCGGTGACCGCGAGCGCGAAGACCAGGCCGGGGAAGGCGAGGACGACGTCGGTGAAGCGCATCAGCGCCTCGTCGACCAGGCGCGGGCCGAGCGCGGCGGCGACGGCGACGAGCGTGCCGAGCAGCGCGTAGCCCAGGACGATCACCACCGAGGACAGCAGAGTGGTGCGGGCACCGGCCACGATGCGCCAGGCGATGTCGCGGCCCTGGTCGTCGGTGCCGAGCAGGTGCGCGCCGCTGGGGGCGTGCCGGGCGAGGTCGATGTGCGAGGTGTACACGTCGGGTGCCAGCAGCGGCCCGACGACGGCGACGAGCAGCAGGAGCGCGACGAGGGCGACGGTGGCGGTGTCGAGCAGCGGGTTGGGGCCCGAGCGCAGGCCCCAGGCCGTCTTCGGCCGGCGGCGCAGCGGGGGGCGGCGGCCGGGCCGGGGCCGGGGCGCGGCGGAGGTGAGGGTGGCCATGGTCATGCTCCGATCGCGGTGGCGCGCACGCGCGGGTCGCGGACGATCTGGATCAGGTCGACGACGAGGCTGGTGGCGACGACGATCACGCCGATGACCAGCACGCCGCCCTCGACGGAGACGGTGTCCTTCTGCGCGACGGCGTTGGTGAGGAAGGCGCCGAGGCCGCTGCGGCCGAAGACGGACTCCACCAGCACCGCGCCGCCGAAGAGGTAGCCGAACTCGATGCCGAGCAGGATCACCACCGGGGTGAGGGCCTGAGGCAGGACGTGCCGGCGGATCAGCCGCCCGCGCGGCACTCCCCCGGCGCGGGCGACCAGCACGTGCTCGCGGGTCAGGACGCGCAGCAGTTCGGCGCGGGCGACCCGGTAGGTCATGCCGATCTGCGGCACGGCGAGCACCAGGGCGGGCAGGAACAGGTGCTGGACGGCGTCCCAGGCTGCGGCGGGGTTCCCGGCGAGCAGCGCGTCGAGCACGGTGGACCCGGTCACGCGCGGCACGTCGTACCAGGCGGACAGCGAGCCGGAGATGGGCAGGAGGCCCAGCCGGGAGCCCAGCAGGTACTGGAGCATCAGGGCCAGCCAGAAGACGGGCAGGCCCGCGCAGGCCACGACCAGGACGCGGCGTACGGCGTCCCCGGCGCCGCGGTCGCGCAGCGCGGACAGCGCTGCCAGCGGGAGGGCGACGGCCACGCTGATCACCAGGGCGGCGACGACGAGTTCGGCGGTGCCGGGCAGTACGTCCCAGACGGCCTTGGCGACCGGCCCCTGGGTGGAACCGGACGTGCCCAGGTCACCGCGGGCGATCCGGCCGAGGTAGCGCAGCCACTGCACCAGCAGCGGGGAGTCCAGGCCCAGCCGCTGCCGGGCCGCGGCCACCTGGGCGTCGGTGGCACCGGTGCCCGCGGCCACCCGGGCCTCGTCGCCGGGGACGAGCTTGAGCAGGAGGAAGACCACGGTGGCCAGGGTGACCAGGGTCGCGGCCGCGCCCAGCAGGCGGCGCAGCGCCCACAGCGCGGTGGCGGTGGCGGGCCTTCTCATCAGCTCGCCCTGCCCGCGCCGACCGTCAGGTCCCGCAGGGAGACGCCGCCGGCGGCTGCGGGGGTGGTGACGCCGCCGATGTCGGCGCGGCCGGCGTAGGTGTTGTCGATGGTGTAGAGCGGCATCGAGGCGGCGTCGGCGTCGATGGTCTTCTGTGCGTCCTCGTACAGGCCGCAGCGGGTGGCGGCGTCGGCGGAGCGGGCGGCCTGGTCCAGCAGGGCGTCGACCTTGGCGTCGTGGTAGGCGCCCTTGTTGGTGCCGGTCGCGGCGGAGGAGTAGGTGTCGGCCACCATGACGCCGGCGTCCGGGTAGGGGGCGGACTCGGTCAGCAGCATGATGTCGGGGATCTTCGCCGGGTCGTCGAGCATGGTCAGGTAGTCGGCGAAGGCGATCGGCTGGAGCTTGAGGGTGACGCCGATCTGCTTCAGGTCGGACTGGAGCAGGGTGGCCTCGCCGGCCTGCTCGGCGAAGGCCGGCTGGTAGCGCATGGTGAGGGTCTTGCTCTTCAGGCCGGCGGCGGCCAGGTCCTTCTTCGCCGCGGCCAGGTCCTGGTGGACGGCGGGCAGTTTCGGGCGGCAGGTCATGTTGGTGGGCAGCGGGCCGTCGGCGAGGGTGCCGCGGCCGGCGCGGATGTTCTTCAGGCCGCCCGCGTAGTCGTAGGCCGCGCGCAGCGCCTCGCGCAGGGACTTGTCGGCGAGCGGACCGTGGGAGGTGTTGAAGTAGATGACGGCCTGGCCGCCGGATATGTCCTGCGTCTGGAGGCCCGCGCTCTTCAGGTCGGCGGCGGAGTCCGGGGAGACCTGGCCGAGGTCGACGGTGCCGGCCTTCAACTCGTCGCGGACGGTGGCGAACTCGTCGATGCGGCGCATGGTGAAGGTGCGCGGGCGGTCGTCCTCGAAGTCCCAGTAGCGGGCGTAGCGGGTGGTGGTGTAGGTGCCGGCGGACGCGGACTTCAGGGTGTAGGGGCCGGAGCCGGCGTCGTGGTCCAGTAGGTAGGACTGGCCGCGGTCGCTGCCGGCGTGCTGCTTCACCAGGGCGGAGTCGACGATGTAGACGCGGCTGAGCGCGCCGAGGAAGAGCGGGTCGGCCTTCTTCAGCCGCAGCGTCAGGTGGTGGGCGTCGGTGACCTGGGCGGAGGCGTAGGTGCTGATCTGGGCGGCGATCCCGGATTTCAGGTCGCGGTAGCGGTCGAGGCTGTAGGCGACGTCGGCGGCGGTCAGCGGGGTGCCGTCGTGGAAGGTGACGCCGTCGCGCAGGGTGATGGAGACGCTGGTCAGGTCCTTGGCGTAGGTGGAGGCGGTGGCCAGGCGCGGGACCATCCGGCCCTTGCTGTCGTAGCCGACGAGCGTGTCGTACAGCAGCTGGTCGACGTTGTCGGTCTGGGCGTAGCTGGACTGCGCGGGGTCCAGGGTCGTGACCTCGTTGCGGTAGGCGTAGACGAGGCTGCTGCTGCCCGCGCCGGAGGTGGAGCCGCCGCCTGCGGTGCTGCCCGCGGTGCAGGCGGTGGCACCCAGCAGGGTGGTGGCGACGACGGTGACGGCCAGCCGGCGGGACCTGGCCGGGGCGGGCGGGGCGAGGTGCGACCGCAGGAACGCTGACATGGAAAGGCTCCTCACCTGAGAGACGGGTGTCCTCGAAGCGGGCGCCGCCGCCGCGCGGTGCGCCCTCGGGCTGCCGCGACGGCGGCCCGGAATGCCAGGACGGTATACCGTTTTGTATGAGCGATCCGACGACATCAGGTAAAACCCGTGTTACATGGCTCGTCCGACCGCGAGACCTTTCCCGGACATGCGATTCTGGTATACAGATGGGGTTGGAGCGGGGCGCCGGACCGGCGCCGGCTCCCCCACCACGGCCCCCGACAGCGAGGCGAAGACACCCATGCGCGTGCTAGTGGTCAACTGCAACACCTCGACGGCCATGACCCGGGGCATCGAGGCCGTGGCGCGCGCGGCGGCCCGGCCCGGCACGGACGTCGTGGCCGTCCAGCCCTCCTGGGGTGTGGAGTCCGCCGAGGGCTACTACGACAGCTTCATCTCCGCGGCGGCCGTGCTGGACCTGCTGAGCACCACCGCGGAGCGGTTCGACGCCGTGGTGATGGCCGGATTCGGCGAGCACGGGCGGGAAGGGGCGCGGCAGTTGCTGCGCGTACCGGTCGTGGACATCACCGAGGCCGCCGCCCAGCTCGCCTGCCTGCTGGGCTCGCGCTACGGCGTGGTCACCACGGTGCCGCAGGCCGTCGCGCCGGTCCGCGACAGCCTGCGGACCGCCGGGCTGCTGGAGCGCTGCGCGGGCGTGCGCGCCTGCGACATCGGGGTCCTCGCGCTCGACGACGACATGGCGCGCACCGCGGACTCGCTCGCCGTCGAGGGCCGGCGGCTGCTGGCGGAGGGCGCGGACGTGCTGGTGCTGGGCTGCGCGGGGATGGGCGGGCTGGACGCCCGCCTGGAGGCAGTGCTCGGGGTGCCGGTCGTGGACGGGGTGGCCGCGGCCGTCGCGCTCGCCGAGGCGCTGGTCGGCCTCGGCAAGCGCACCACGGCCGCCGGGCCCTACACGCCGCCGGCCGCCAAGCACCGCCCCGGCTGGCCGGCTGCCCTCGCCGCGCTCACGGCGCCGGCCCCCACCCGCTGACCTCCGCTCCCCGCCCGCCTCCTGCCCTTCGTGCCTGAACTGGAGTTGGAATGCTCAATCCCGAACGCCGGCCGCATGTCCCCGGCAGCCACGCGGTCAGCCCGGTGAACTTCGACCCGCAGGTACTGGCGGAGTTCGACTTCCCCGCGCCGCTGCGGCTGATCGACTCCACGCTGCGCAAGACGCTCTTCACCGCCGGGCACACCACCTCCCGGCTCGGATTCCAGCGCATCGCCGAGGCGCTGACCGAGCTGGGTGTGCGCGAGGAGAGCATCAACGTCAACTGGACCGGGGCGACGTACCCGGCCCCGCAGGACTGGGCGCTGCTGGAGGCGGTCGTCGAGGGCGGCTTCCCGTTCCGGCTCAACGTCTACACCGACACGCTCGTCGGCAACGGCCGCGACCACCAGCCGGTCTCGATGCGGCAGACCGTCGACATGCTCGCCGCGGCGGGCGTGACCACCGCCGCCCCGGGCATCCTGCAGGCGCCGGACGACGACGCGCAGAAACGCCAACTCGACGAGCTGGAGGAGTACTTCGCCTACGCCGGGCAGGCCGGCCTGGACACCACCATCACCTTCGCGCAGGTCGGGCGGCGCGACTTCGACCGGATGCTGGCCATGGCCGACCACGCGGTGCGGCTCGGCGCGCGCCGGCTTGACCTGATGGACTCCACCAGCAGCCTCGCCCCCGAGGCGATGAAGCGCTTCGTGCGCCGCTTCCGGGCCGGGCTGGCCCGGCAGGTGCCGCTGACGATGCACGTCCACGACGAGTTCGGGCTCGCCACCGCGGGCGCGATCGCCGCGGCCACCGCGGGCGCCCACCCGGACGTCGCCATGAACGGCATGTCCTACCGCTGCGGCTTCGCCCCGCTGGAGGAGGTGGTACTCGCGCTGGAGACCCTCTACGGCGTGGACACCGGCCTGCGGCTGGAGCGCATCCAGCACGTCGCCCGGGTGGTGGCCCGCGAGTCGGGTGTGCCGCTGCCGCCGCTGAAGCCGCTGACCGGCGGCTACGCCTACCTCAAGCACATGCCCGGCGACGTGGCCGCCGCCCTCACGCAGGGGCAGGACGCCTTCCCCCCGGTCAGCCACGGCCTGGTGCCGGCCCGGATGGGGCAGGAGATGACGTGGGTGTGGGGTGGCCTCAGCTCCGAGGGCATGGTGCGGGCGCTCGCCGCGCAGCAGGGCCACGACGACCTGACCGGCGCGGAGACCCGGGCCCTGCGCCGCTGCCTGGACGCCGCGGTCGCGGCCGTGCCCGCCTACCCGCGGTGGCTGTCGCCGCAGCAGGCGGCCGCGCGCTTCGACGCGGTGCTGGCGGGCCTGCGGCAGGTGCCGGAACCGGCGTCGGCGCGCCGGGCGTTGCACGCCGCGAACCCGCACGGGCCCTGGCGGGAGCGGGTGCTGGCGCGGGCCGGGGACTCCGCGACCGTCGCCGAACTCGTCGACGCGGCCTGGCAGGAGGTCGAGGCGGCGCCGGCGGCGGACCTGGTGGCGATGCTGGCCCACTGCAAGCCGATGGCGGCCGAGCCGGAGCGGGCCGAACCGCACCAGGACGGTGCGGCGGCCGAGGCGCGGGCGGTGCGCGACGGGATGTCGGCGCGCGAGGAGTCCGGTGTGCTGGACGCCGACGGCGCCGTGCGCCGCCTCGTCGCCGAACTCGCCGCGGGCTACGAGCGCGACCTCGGCTTCCGCTACGTGCTCTCCAGCGCCGGGCTCGGCGCGCAGGACGTGCTGATGGACGTACGCATCCGCTCCGGGCGCGAGGAGGAGGTCGAACTGCACCGCGCGCGCCGGGAGTTGCGCACCATCATCGACAATCGTCTGGCCCAGCTGCTGATCCTTGCGGAGGTTACCCCATGACCAGCCGGCCCGCCGGAGACACCGCTGCCGGCCCGCCCGCGGCCCGCCCCTCGTCCGCCGAACCCTCGCTGGCCGCGCAGACCTACACCGCGCTGCGCCGCCGCATCCTGGTCGGCACCTATCCGCAGGGGTCGCGACTGCCGGAGCAGAAGATCGCCGAGGACCTGTCGGTCTCGCGGGTGCCGCTGCGCGAGGCGATCCAGCAGTTGGAGACCGACAGCCTGGTCCGCACGGTGCCGCGGCGCGGCGCCGTGGTGGACACCTGGACCACGCAGGCCGTCCACGACCTGTTCGACGTCCGGCTGGCGCTGGAGGTCTCCGCCGCGGGGCTCGCCGCCCGGCGGATGGCACAGGGCCAGGACGCGACCGACATGGAGGCCGCGCTCGCCCGCTCGCACCGCTACCTGGACGGCGCCGGCGGGCACGACGACCTCAGCGTGGCCGAGGCGAGCGCCGCCTTCCACCAGGCGGTCGTGCTCAGCACCGGCAACGCCCTGATGTCCTCGCTGATGAACGCGGTCGTCAGCCGCATGGTGTGGCTGTTCTACCTGACCTCCGGCCGCGACCAGAACCTCGCCTGCCAGGAGCACCACGAACTGTTCGACGCGATCCGCTCCGGCCACCAGCGCACCGCCGAGTCGGTGGCGTACGCGCACATCGAGCGCGGCCGCATCCCGACCCTGAGCGCTTTCGGGAAGTGACATGACCCAGCACGACCAGCGGCCCGGCCACCGGGCCGGCAGCCTGCTCCTGACCGGCGCCCGCCCGTGGGGCGGCGACGCCGTCGACGTCCTGATCCGCGACGGCGCCGTCGCCGCCGTGACTCCCCCGGGCGCCGCCGCGCCCGCCGGACCGGGCACGCCCGCGCTGGACGCGCCCGTGCTGGACGCGGCCGGCCGGCTGCTGCTGCCCGCCTTCAGCGACACCCACGTCCACCTGGACTCCAACCGGGTCGGGCTGCCCTGGCGCCCGAACGACTCCCCGGGCGGCATCTGGCCCAACGTCCTGCACGACCGCGCCCACTGGCGTACGGCGGAGACCTCGATCGAGGAGCGCGCCCGGCACCTGCTGGGCGTGCTCGTCGCCCACGGCACCACGCGGGTCCGGTCGTTCGCGCAGATCGACGCCGACGCGGGGCTGGAGCGCTTCGCGGCGGTGCGCGCCGCGCGCGAGCACCACGCGGGCCGCGCCGAGGTGCAGATCGTGGCGTTCCCGCAGGCGGGGCTCCTGCGCGAGCCGGGGGTGTCCGAGCTGATGGCGCGGGCACTGGAGGAGGGCGCCGACGTGGTCGGCGGCATCGACCCCTGCGCGCTGGACGGCGACCCGGTGCGGCACCTGGACATCGTCTTCGGGCTGGCCGAGCGGTTCGGCGCGCCGGTGGACATCCATCTGCACGAGCCGGGCGAACTGGGCCTGTTCAGCCTGGCGAAGATCATGGAGCGCACTGCGGCCCTGGGGATGGCCGGGCAGGTCACCGTCTCGCACGCCTTCGCGCTCGCGCACCTGCCGGAGCCGAAGCTGCAAGGGGCCCTGGAACGGATGGCGGAGCTGGACATCGCCGTGACCACTTGCGCGCCGGCCGGTCCGAACACGCTGCCGCTGACGAAGCTCACCGGGGCGGGCCTGCGGGTCGGTCTCGGCGACGACGGCCAGCGCGACTACTGGTCGCCGTACGGAAACGGCGACCTGCTCGACCGGACCTGGCAGCTGGCCTTCACCAACGGCTTCCGCAACGACCCGCAGGTGGAGCACGCGCTCGCCGTCGCCACCGCCGGGGGCGCCCGCATCGTCTCGGGCACGGCGCCGCGGCCGGGCGGCGGCCCGTACCCGGGGGTCGCGGTGGGCGACCCGGCGGACTTCGTGCTGCTGGACGCGCAGGCGCCCGCGGCGGCCGTGATGGACCGGCCGCGCGGCCGGGTGGTGCTGCGCCGCGGCCGGGTGGTGGCCGTGGACCTGATGCTGGTCGACGCGTGATCCGGCTGCGCGCCGACCACGTCCTGGCCTGGGCGGGCGCGGACCACGTGCTGCTGCGTGACGGCGAGGTGGCCGTGGACGGCGGCCGGATCGTGGCTGTCGGGCCGCGGACGACGGCGGCGCCGGGCGTGGAGGTCGTGGAGCTGGGGGCGGCGCTGCTGATGCCGGGGCTGATCGACCTCGACGCGCTCGCCGACATCGACCACGCCCTGCTGGACTCCTTCGGCGACCCCCAGCTCGCGCGGGACCTCAACTGGTCGCAGCGGTACGCCGCCGACGGCCCGCGGGAGGTGTTCAGCCGGGCGGAGAAGGCCTTCGTGCGCCGGTACGCCTTCGTCCAGTTGCTGCTGCACGGCGTCACCACCGCGATGCCGATCGCCGCGGAGACGCACAGCGGCTGGGCCGAGACCTACGACGAGGCCGTGGACATGGCGGACGAGGCCCGCGCGCTCGGGCTGCGCTGCTATCTCGGGCCCAGTTACCGGTCCGGAGTCAACGTGGTGCGCGCGGACGGCACCGCGGCGGTGTGGTGGGACGAGGCGGCCGGGCGGGCCGGTTTCGACGGCGCGGTGCGCTTCGCGCGCCTGCTGCGTGAGCGGGGCGACGACCTGCTGCGCCCGGTCCTGCTGCCCTGCCGGATCGAGACGGTGACGGACGAGTTGCTGACCGCCACCGCCGAGGCGGCGCGCACTTTGGACGTCAAGGTCCGGCTGCACTGCCTGCAAGGCGTCGGCGAGCGGGCCCGGCTGGCCGAACAGGGGCGCGGCGACCCGCTGTCGGTGCTGGCGCGGACCGGGCTGCTGGGCGGACGGCTGCTGGTGCCGCACGGCATCCACCTCGACGCGCACTCCTCGGTCGGCGCGGGCACCGACCGGGACCTGGCGCGGCTGGCGGCCCACCAGGTCAGTGTCATCCACTGCCCGTTGACCTCGGCCCGCTACGGCTCGGCCATGGAGACCTTCGCCCGTTACCGGGCGGCGGGGGTGAACATCGCGCTGGGTACCGACTCCTTCCCGCCGGACCTGGTGCGCGGCATGGACTTCGGGGTCAACCTCGCGAAGGTGCAGAGCGGCCGGCTGGACACGGCCACGCCCGCGGACTACGTACGGGCGGCCACCGTGGCCGGGGCGCGGGCGCTGGGGCGCGCGGACCTGGGCCGGATCGCGCCGGGCGCACAGGCCGACCTGGTCGCCTTCGCGCTGGACGACCTGCGGGACGGGGTGCTCGACGATCCGGTCCGCACCCTGCTGAACAACAGCAGCGCCCGCGCCGCCCGCCTGTCGATGGTCGCCGGGCGCGTGGTCGTCCGGGACGGGCGGGTGCCGGGGGTGGACGCGGCCGCCCTGCGGGCGCGGGCGCAGGAGCTGTTCGGGCGGATGAAGGCCGGCTACGGGGTGCGGGACCGGCGGGGGCGTTCACCGGAGCACCTGTTCCCGCCGAGCTTCCCGCTGTCCTGAACTCCGGTGCGCGCGGGGGGCGTCAGCGGCGGTCGTAGCGCAGGTCGGGCCGGCGCAGGACGTCGCCGATCCAGTCGAGGGTGAAGGCCGCCAACTCCCGTGGGGGGCCGGTACGGCGGCGCGGCTCGATGCCCGGCCACTCCTGCGTGGGCTGGAGGCTGCAGAGGTGCAGTTCGGTGCAGAGCACGCTGTCCGCCTCCAGGCAGGCGCCGACGGCGAAGCCGTGGACCCGCTGCCAGGGCAGGTCCACCACCAGCCGCATCTCGTCGTGCTCGGCGGTGTTGCCGTCGTCGTCCGGTTCGTCGTGCGGGAAGAACAGCACGAACGTGTCGTCGGGCCGGCAGGGCCAGTCGGCGGCCCCGGCCCGTACCAGGCGCAGGAACTCCCGTTGTGACGCCGCGCACGTCGCCGGGGTGGGGTCGTCCTCGTCGAAGGAGAACCAGAGGGGGTCCATGCCGGGAGCGTAGGGCGGTGCGGCCCGGTCGTACGACGGGTTTACCCCGCGGGGCGGGCGGGGGCGGGGACTTGACGGCGCCCATCTCTAAGGTAAGGCTTACCTAAGCATTAAATGACAGCGTGTTGCGCCGCCCGGACACGCGGCGCCGCCCTGCCCGTACGCCCTATCAGCCCCAACCTCCCCAACCGCCCGATCCGTCTGGAGGACCGACATGCCCCTGGAGCACTCGGAGACCATCGCCCAGCTCGCGAACGGTGAACTCAACGACGTCGTCAAGGCGTTCGCCGCGAACCCCGCGTACCGGGCCGCCGAGTGGGAGGAGCTCACCACCGAGCAGAACCCCTACCGCCGGCCGGTGCGCCCGGACGACCTGGCGTGGCTGGACTACGGCCGGAAGATGCCGGCGGCCAAGGCGCTCAAGCTGAGCGCGCTGCTCGGCCACCGGATGCTGCGCAACGTCTACGACAGCGGCCTGCTCTTCCTGCCGCCCGCCGCCGACGAGGCCGCCGGGCGCGACGCGGCCACGTTCTACAGCGACGAGAACCGCGTGCTCGGCGCGCTCGCCGCCCCGATCCTGGAGCAGCACCTGTTCAGCCTGCTGGACGGCGAGCGCAAGCCGCTGCCCGGCTACTCCCCCGACCAGGTCGCCACCGCCGTGCAGGAGTACCACCAGCAGCGGCTGGCCGAGCCGAACCGCGCGTTCACCACCGCGCTGGGCACCAAGGACCGCAAGGCGTCGGCGACGTTCGTGCTGCTCCAGCTGACCGCCTACCTCCCGGCGGCCTACCTCGCCACCGGGCGGGCCGCACTCGGCGAGTTCGACGCCGCCCACCCGGGCGCGCGCACCGCGCTGCTGGACGACTACCGCACCTGGGCGGGGCTGCACGAGGAGTACCGGGCCCTGGTGGAGGGCGGCGGCCTGAAGACCACCACGGGCGCCTACTGGCAGCTGTACCTGGGCACGTCGCTGGCCCGGGGCAACCACCTGCACTGGCTCTCCCGCGACCGCGAGCGCTACCCGGAGTTCCTGGGCGCGCTGGTGCAGCACAGCATCGACCGGGCGGTGACCGCGGCCCGCCTGGCCGAGGTCTTCGAGGACGGCCTCGGCGTACGCTCCGGGCTGCTGCCGCACCTGGCCGAACAGACCAGCCACCTGCGGGAGTCCACCGACCGCTGGATCGCGCCGCTGCACCGCCTGTACGGGCCGGCCGGCGTGGAGCGCTTCCACCACGGCTTCGCGGACGCCGCCTGGTTCGCGCAGCTGTGGGACGAGGACCTGGCGCTCCAGCTCGCCTGGGCCGACGACATCCCGCTGCACCAGGAGAAGGCCGAGCGCATCCACCGCCACATCCAGGACAACGGCATCACCGTCGACCTCGACACCTTCGTGGAGAGCCACGAGGAGACCTCGACCACCCATGTGCACAACGAGCACCGGCTGGTGATGGTCGAGCGCGGCGAGATGCACTTCTGGAACAACGTCACGCACAAGATCGACCTGCACGAGGGCGACAAGGTGCTCATCCCGGTGTCGCGGCTGCACGGCTCCACGGTGCTGTCCGGCGAGTGCACCTACCACCAGCCGATCATCCCCGAGGAGATGTACGCCCGGTTCTGACCGCCGGCCGCCTCCGGTCCCCGGCGACCGCGCCGGAAGCCCTCCGACCCGGGATGGAGTCCCCCAGCATGCCCTCCCCTGTGCCCGACGCCCCTTCCTCCCGCCTCCCCTCCGACGGTCCCTCCTCCCAGGGCCTCACCTCCGACGGCCCCTCCCCCGGCGCTCCCGCCGGCTCCGGCTCCGCCTCCCCCCGCCCGGCGGCCCCCGGGGTGCGGACCCTCGGCGACGTGCCGGACTGGGGCCCGGCCGCCGCCTCGGACCTGCTGGCCACCCTGGTCGGCACCGAGCAGCCCTTCCCCTGCACCTTCGCGGTCGCCGCCGCCAAGAAGGAGTCCCTGCGCTTCGGCTTCGTCGGCAGCGCGCACGACCCGGCCGCGTGGGCGCCGCTCGCCGGCATCCTGCGCGAGTACCTCGACATCTACCGCGACCTGGGCAAGGACACCTCGCTGGTGGTGTTCTTCGGGCCGCCCGAGGAGCACCCGCTCGGCCTGGCCGAGTACTTCCACCGCTTCTGGGCGGTGCTCCAGCACCTGCACGACGGCGACACCGAGCCGTGGCCGGCCGGCACCCCGCTGGACCCCGAGGACCTGTGGTGGGAGTTCAGCTTCGCCGGCACCGAGATCTTCGTGGTCTGCAACACCCCCGCGCACGTCGACCGGCACAGCCGGCACAGCCCGCACTTCATGATCACCTTCCAGCCGCGCTGGGTCTTCGAGGGCCTGGAGCCGCACACCCCGCGCGGGGCCAGGGCCCGCCAGGTGATCCGCAACCGCATCCGACGCTTCGACGGCATGGAGCCGGCCCCGCAGCTCGGCAACCACGGCGAGGAGGGCAACCGCGAGTGGCGGCAGTACTTCCTGCCCGACAGCCCCGAGGGCAGCACCCCCTCCTGCCCGTTCCTGGCCCGGGCCGGTGCCCGTGAGCCGGCCGCGACCGGCGGCAGCCACCTGGTGCTGGTCAACGACGAGGGCCAGTCCTCGCTGTGGCCGGCGGCCGTCCCGGTGCCGCCGCACTGGCACCCGACCGGCGTACGCGGCTCGCGCGAGGCGTGCCTGGCGTATGTGGTGCGGGTGTGGACGGACATGCGCCCGGCCTCCTCGCGCCGGCGCGACCTCGATCCGGTGGGGTAGCGCGGCGCGGGACCGTACCGGGGGCGGGGACGCGAACTCCCGCCGCCGGTAGGGCCGCGAGTGGGGGCGTCGTACGGGCGGTCCGCAGCCGTACGGACGGTGCGCCGGTCCTTACCCGGCGCCCGGGGCCAAGGGGGCGAGGCCGTCCAGCAGCACGTCGAGCTTGCGGGCGAACCAGCGCTCCGGCTCGCCCCGGACGATGCCGGCCAGCGCCTCCCGCAGCCGCGGGTCGATCTCCTCCAGCGCGTCCGGCAGTTGTTCGCGCCGCAGTTCGGCCGCCCGCTGCGGGGTCGTGGCCTCCCCGTCGTCCCCGCTGCCCTGCCCGGCCAGGAAGAACATCAGCACCTGCTCGTGGACGACGTCGTGCGCCAGGATCGCGCTCTCGGCGCGGAAGCCGGCGTCCACCAGGCGGCTGACGACGCGCCCGTTCACCTTGCCGTACGCCTCGGAGTTGCCGCGCAGCGAGACGATGTGCCCGGCCAGGCCCGGGTGCCGCTCCAGCAGCCGGTAGGTCGCCCACGCGTGCGCCGCCAGGTCCTGGCGCCAACTCCCGGTCGGCTCGGGCCAGTCCGCGGCCGCGACGACCGCGTCCACGGTGGCCGCGACGAGGTCGTCGCGCGTGGCGAAGTAGCGGTAGAGCGTGGAGTGCTTGGTGCCCAGGCGCTGGGCGACGGTGCTCATGCCGAGCCTGCCGAAGCCGACGGTGACGGCCGCGCGGACGATCGCCTCGCGGTCGACCTGCGGCGGGCGGCCCAGCCGAGGGGTGCGCGGGGCCCGCCCCGCGGCCGGCGGCGCCTGGGTCCGTCCCGGCGGGGCCTGGGTCCGGCGCGGCGGGGCCGGCTCGCTCTTCCCGGTCATGGGCTCATTCTTCCCCAGCGGCCCCGACCTGGGCGAACCCGCCCGCCAGCCACCTTTAGCGACAGCCCGTTGCCAATGACTTTGGTAAGGCATACCTTTCTTTCGTTGCCCCGCTCGCCCGCGACCGTACGGAGTACCCATGCCCCCGATCCAGGAGGAGCTGCGCCTGCGCACCCGGCAGACCCGGCCGCGGGTCCGGGTCCGCCGCGCGCAGGTGCTGCGCACCGCCGAGCTGACCGCGCGGATGCGCCGGATCACCGTCGGCGGCCCGGACCTGGCCGGCTGCGCGGAGGGCGGACTGCCCGCCGACGCATGGAAGTTCATGCTCCCGCCGGCCGGGCGCCGCACCGTGGACCTGCCGGCGGCCGGCCCCGACGGCGCCCCCACCTACCCGCCGGGCGCTCACCCGCCGGTGCTGCGCGCCTTCACCGCGCGCCGGGTCGACCCGGACCGCAACGAACTGACGGTGGACGTGGTGCTGCACGGCGACACCCCCGCGAGCGGGTGGGCGCGCACCGCCCTGCCGGGCGACGAGGTCGCGCTCGCCGGTCCCCGGCACGACTTCGCCCCCTGCGCACAGGCCGCCTGGCATCTGCTGGCCGGTGACGAGACGGCGCTGCCCGCGATCGCGGCGATCCTCGAGGCGCTGCCCGACGGCACCCCTGTGGTGGCGCTCATCGAGGTCGACGGCCCGGCCGACCGGCTCGAACTGGCCGCGCCCGCCGGCGCGGACGTGCGCTGGCTCTACCGCGACGGCCTGCCGGCCGGGCCCGGCGGGCCCCTGGAGAAGGCGGTGCGCGACATCGGCCGGCCCTTCGCCGGGGCCCAGGCGTGGGTCGGCGCCGAGGCGGGCGCCGCCCGCGCGATCCGCCGCTGCCTGCTCGACGAACGCGGCCTGCCGCGGCCCCAGTTGCAGGCATCGGCGTACTGGAAGCGGGAGTTGACCAGCGACGAGCGGGACGTCGAGGTCCTTGCCGCGTACCAGGCCGCGGTGGCCGCCGGCGGCGACCCCTTCGACCCGTCCCTCACCACCGAAGCCGACCTGGCCTAAGGGACGCCTCCTTCGTGGGTGGGCCGCCTCCGTCCGCCGGCTCGCTCATCTCGCGGTCGGGCCGGCCGGCGGAATCGAGCGCCCCGTTGACGTGGTGGCGAGCCCCTCGCGGGCTGCCCTGTCCCTTTGATCCGCAGCGTGATCGAATGGGGGATGACCTCATTCTGGACCGGTTCACGGGTCCGCTTGCGCGGCATCGAGGCGGAGGATTCGACCGCGCTCATGCGCTTCGCTTCCGACGAGGAAGGGCTGGGTGACTTGCTGCACCCACCGCGCCCCGCCGAGTACTTCACGACCCGGGCGCAGGAAGGCGCCGCCGCCGCACCGGGCGGTGACCGCTTCGCCTTGGTCATCGAATCGGTCGAGACCGGCCAGGCTGTCGGGGTTGTGGCCTCGCACCGGGCGGACCCGAACATGGGCTGGTTCGAGTACGGGGTGACACTGGGTGCGGATCACCGCCGGAAGGGCTACGCGACCGAAGCGGTGGTCATACTGCTGCGGTTCATGTTCGCCGAGCGGCGCTATCACAAGTGCGAGGCGCGGATACTCGACCACAACGAGGCATCACTCGCGCTTCACCGCAGGATCGGGTTCGTCGAGGAAGGACGCCTTCGCGATCGGGCGTATTACGGCGGCCGGCATCACGATCTGGTCGTGATGGGTATCCTCGCCGCCGAGTTCATCCAGCTCCATCCAGCGCGCTGACCACGTCCAGGGCCCGGACATGACCGTCAGCCCTCTTTCGTCCGCTGTCACATGGCCCGGCACCGGCCCCGCGGCCCTTGCCTGGCGGCGGGTGGGACGGGGGGTGGCCCCTCAAGGCGCGGTGGGGAGGGATTTGCGGTCGAGTTTGCCGATCGCGGTGAGGGGGAGGGCGGGGAGGGCGGTGAGGCGGTCGGGGGTTTTGAAGGCGGCCACGCCGCGGTCGCGGAGGAAGGCGGCAAGTTGCGCGGGGGTGGGGCAAGGGGCGCCGTCGGCCAGGACGACGAACGCGGTGATGCGCTCGCCGAGTACGGTGTCGCGCTCGCCGACGACGGCGGCCTGCCGTACGGCCGGGTGGGCGGCGAGGTGCTCCTCGACCTCCTCGGCGGAGACCTTCTCCCCGGCGCGGTTGATGACGTCCTTCACGCGCCCCTCGACCGCGAGGTTGCCGCCGGGCAGGCTGCGCACGAGGTCGCCGGTGCGATACCACCCGCCGGTGAACGTACGGGAGTTGTGCTCGGGCAGCCGGTAGTAGCCGCGCAGCGTGTAGGGGCCGCGGGTGAGCAGTTCGCCGACGGCGCCCTGCGGGACGGGGCGCCCGTCGGAGTCGACGACCCGCACTTCGTCGCCGGGGCTGAGCGGGCGGCCCTGGCAGGACAGCACCAGTTCCTCGGGGTCGTCGGGCCGGGTCAGGCACAGCAGCCCCTCGGCCATGCCGAAGACCTGCTGGAGGGTGCAGCCGAGCACGGGCCGGACCCGCGCGGCCGTGGCGGCGTCGGGCCGGGCGCCGCCGACCTGGAGCAGCCGCAGGCTGGAGAGGTCCTCGGGCAGCCACTCCTGCGCGTCGAGCCACATCGCCAGCAGCGACGGCACGAGCGCGGTGGCGGTGACGCGCTCCTCGGCGACCAGCCGCAGCGACTCCTGCGGGCTCGGGTCGTCGGGGAGGACCACGGTGCCGCCGACCGCGAGGGTGCCGAGGACCCCGGGGCAGGCGAGCGCGAAGTTGTGGGCGGCCGGGAGGGCGGCGAGGTAGACGGTGCCGCGGTCGAAGCCGCAGACCTCGGCGGCGGCGCGGGCGTTGTACGCGTAGTCGTCGTGGGTGCGCGGGATGAGTTTGGGCAGGCCGGTGGTGCCGCCGGACAGCAGGAAGAGGGCCGCGTCGCCGGAGGGGCCGGGCGGGGGCAGCGGGGTGTGCCGCAGGGTGCGGCCGGCGCGTTCCACGGCGTCGAGCGCGGTGAACTCCTGGGCGTCGCCGGCCACGAGGACGTGCCGCAGGGCGACGCCGCTCAGCGCGGCCACCCGGCGGGCGGTGTCGCGGTGGTCGTGGCCGAGGTAGCGGTCGGCGGTGAGGTAGGCGCGCGCGCCGGCGAAGCCGCACAGGTGGGCGATCTCGCGTTCGCGGTGGGCGGGCAGGGCGTAGACCGGCAGGGCGCCGATCCGCAGCAGGGCGAAGGTGGCGAGGACGAACTCGGGCCGGTTGGGCAGGTGGACCACGACGCGGTCGCCGCGGGCCAGCCCGAGTGCGAGCAGCCCGCGGGCGAGGTCGTCGGCGCGGGTGTCGAGTTCCCGGTAGCCGATACGGGCGCCGCGGGCCACCAGCGCGGTGCGGTCGCCGTGTTCGGCGGCGGCGCGGCGCAGCAGCTCGCCGAGCGGTTCCCCCTTCCAGTAGCCGTCGCGGCGGTGGCGGTCGGCTTCCTCGGCGGGCCAGGGTACGCATCCGGACAGCATGCGGGTCCTCTCGGCGGGTTCGCGTGCGGGCAGGGCGGCGGGACAGGACAGCGGGACAGCGGGACGGCGGGACGGCGGAAGGGCGGCCAGGGACGGCGCCGGGAAGGGCGTCGGCGGGCGCGGGTCAGGGTCCCGGCACCAGGTGGGGCGCGACGCTGGCGAGCTTCTCGCAGGTCTCGCGGTACTCCCGGGCAGGCCGGGAGACCCCGACGATGCCCGCGCCGGCCCGCAGCCAGGTGCGGCCTTGGTGGGTGTAGACGGTGCGCAGCGCGAGCGCGGCGTCGAGGTCGCCGTCGGCGGTGGCGCGCAGCACGGCGCCGGAGTACAGGCCGCGGGCCGGTTCGTGGGCGGCGATCACCTCGTACGCCGCGGGTTTGGGGATGCCGGAGGCGGTGACGGCGGGGAAGAGCGCGGCCAGGGCGTCCCAGCGGGTGCGGTCCGCGCGCAGCCGGCCGCGGACCCGGGAGCCGAGGTGGCGGACGCTGCCGCGCTCCTTGACCGCCATGAACTCCTCGACGGCCACGCTGCCGGGTGCGCACAGGGCGCGCATCTCGGTGTCGGCGAGCTGGACGGACACGGCGTGCTCGTAGATCTCCTTGACGTCGGTGCGCAGTTCGGCGGCGGCGCGGGCGTCGCGCTCGGGGTCGCCGGTGTGGCGGGCGCGGGTGCCGGCCAGCGGCTGGGAGGTGACGAGGCCGTCGGCGCCGACCTCGGCGACGGTCTCGGGGCTGAAGCCGGCGGCGCGCAGGTCCGGCAGGTCGAGCAGGAAGGAGCGGGCGGGGGTGTTGGCGCGGCGCCCGGCCGCATAGGTGGCGGGGAAGTCCAGCGCGAAGGGCACTTCGACGCGGCGGGAGAGGATGACCTTCTCCAGGTCGCCGCGGTTGATGCGGGCGACGGCGTCGGCGACGGCCTGTTCGTAGGCGGCCGGGCCCTCGGCCTCCACGTCGAGGGGGCGGGCGGGGCGGGCGGTTTCGGTGCTGGGGGTGCGGGCGGCGGCCAGGACGCGCTGGAGCAGGTCGGGTGCGGCGCAGCGTACGTCGAGCCCGCCGGTGCCGATCTCGGCCTCGACGGCGGGTACGAAGGCGTGGGCGAGCGGCTGTTCGGGGTCGGCCGGGGTGCGGCCGATCGCGGCGGCGGCGCTCTCGAAGGCGACCCAGCCGTAGGCGCGCCAGTCGGCGACGGGTGCGGTGGCCAGGGCGGCGCCGAGTTCCTGTGCGGCGTGGCCGCAGGTGCGCGGGGCCGCGCGGCGCTCGCCGTTCCACTCGGTCTCGACGCGGTCCTGGCGGACCGTCACCTCGCCGAGGGCGCCGGCGGCGAACCACCAGCGGCCGTCCTGCTCGTAGACGGCGCAGCGGTCGGCGAGGCGGGACCGGGCGAGCCGGACGGCGGTGGCGAGGGGGTCGGGGACTCCGGCGGCCCGGGTGTGCAGGTAGCGCGGGGCCGGGGCGGGGGCGTGGGCGGGGGCGGGGGCGTGAGGGGCCACGGGGGACCGTCCTGTGTCGTCTGGCGGCGGGGGCGCGGTGCGGGGCGCCACGGTGCGGGGTGCGGACCGGGCGGCGGAACGGGCACGGCGGGTCGGGCGGATCGGCGGGAAGCCGTGTGCATACTGACACATTGTCGCGAATTACTAAGGCAAGCCTTGCCTAACCGCACTGAGCCTAACTAGCATCCGCCGGTGTGTCCACGTGTGATCCGCGGCGGACACCGCCGTACGAGGCCCCGGCCGCGCCGCCGCGGTGCCGTCCACCGAGCGAGGGAGACCTGTGACGCCGCCCGATCCGAGCAGCCCGCCCACCGCACCCGACCCCGCCGCACCAGCCCCCTCCGCGCCCGGCCCGGGCCCCCACCCGAGCCCCGATCCGGACTCCGACCCGGCATCCGACCCGCGGCTCGACCTGGAGCGGCTGCGCGCCACCGTCGCCGACGTCCTCGGCGTGGCGCCCGAGCAGGTCGGCGACGACGACAACCTTCTGGAACTCGGCGTCGAGTCGGTCCGCGTGATGGCGATCTCCGCCCGACTGCGCAGGTACCGGCTGCGGATCGGCTACGCGCGGATGATCGAGGAGCCGACCTTGCGGGCGTGGTGGCGGCTGATCGCCGAGGCCGCGGGCGACAGGGCCGCCGGATGAGGGCGCCGGACGCCACCCGCTCGCCGTGGCTGCGCGCCTTCCGCCCGCTCGGCCCGGACGCGCCGGCCCTGGTGCTCTTCCCGCACGCCGGGGGCAGCGCGGGCTTCTACCGCTCGCTCGCCGTCCGGTTCGGGCCGGAGGTGGACGTACGCGCCGTGCAGTACCCGGGGCGCGAGGCCCGCGCCGGGGAGGCGCTCGTCGACGCCATGGACGTGCTCGCCGACCGCGTGACCGAGGCGCTGCTCCCGCTGACCGGGCGGCGGCTGGCGATCCTCGGCCACAGCATGGGAGCGCTGGTCGCCTACGAGGTGACGCGCCGTCTGGAAGCGCAAGGCGCCCTCGTGGAACGGCTGTTCGCCTCCGCGCGGCACCCTCCGCACCTCCACGACCCGGCCTGCCACGACCCCGGTTACCACGCCCCGCCCGACCGCGAACGGCTGCGGCACCTGCTCGACGACGGCGCCTTCGCCGAGATGCTGCGCGACACCGGCGGCACCCCAGCCGCGCTGCTGGACCAACCGGAGATGCGCGACTACCTGCTGCCCATCGTCCGCAACGACTACCGGCTGGTGGAGACCTACCGGCCCGCCCCCGGGCCGGCGCTGCGCACCGGCGTGGTGTCGATCGCCGCCGAGGGCGACGGCACCGTGACCGCCGCGCAGGTCGAGGGGTGGCGGCGCACCACCCAGGGGCCGTTCGAGCATCTGACCTTCCCCGGCGGCCACTTCTACCTGCTGGAGCGCCCGGACACCCTCGCCGCCGCGGTGCTCACCCGGCTCGGCTGGGGCGCCTCCGCGCACTGACCGCGTACTGACCACGTACGACCACGCACCGACCACCGCCCGCGGCGCCGCGGCCGTACGGACTCGTACGCGGACCCCCGCGCGCCCCCGCCCCCGCACGCCTCCAACGACACCCAACCCACAAGGGAGTTGACCATCGTGGCTGCCGGCACACCGCTGCCCGCCGGTTCCGTGGACCCCGTCGCCGTCGTCGGCATGGCCGTCCGCCTGCCGGGCGCCGACACACCCGAGGACTTCTGGCGCAACCTGCGGGCCGGCACCGAGTCGCTCACCTCGTCCACCGACGAGGACCTGGCCGAGGCCGGGCTGCCACCCTCGGCCGCCGCCGACCCCGCGCGGGTCAGGACCCGCCCGGTGCTGGAGGGCGCCGAGTTCTTCGACGCGGCCTTCTTCGGCTACAGCCCCGGCGACGCCGACGTCATGGACCCGCAGCACCGGCTGTTCCTGGAGTGCGCGTGGGAGGCGCTGGAGTCGGCCGGCTACGACCCGCGCGGCCTGGCCGAGCGCGCGGTGAGCGTCTTCGGCGGCACCGGCCCGGACAGCTACTTCCTCCACCACCTGCACCCGCACCGGCGCGCGGCCGGGCCGGGCGCCGGGCCGGTGCAGCACCTGCTGGGCAACAGCGCGGACTTCCTCGCGCCGCGGGTGTCCTACGTCCTGGACCTGACCGGGCCGAGCGTGACCGTGCAGGCCGGCTGCTCCACCTCCCTGGTCGCCGTCCACCTCGCGGTGCAGAGCCTGCTCACGGGCGAGTCGGACCTCGCGCTGGCCGGCGGCGCGACCGTCTACTTCCCGCAGCGGGCCGGATACGTCCACCGCGAGGGCGGCGTCAACTCGCCGGACGGGCACTGCCGGGCCTTCGACGCGGCCGCGGCCGGCACCACGCCCGGCGACGGGGTCGCCGTCCTCGCGCTGCGCCGGCTGTCCGACGCGCGGGCCGCCGGGGACCCGGTGCTCGGGCTGATCCGCGGCACCGCGGTCAACAACGACGGCGGGGGCAAGGCCGGCTTCACCGCGCCCGCGGTGGACCCGCAGACCGACGTCGCCGCCGAAGCGCTGGCGCTGGCCGGGCTCGAACCGGCCGACATCGACTACCTGGAGGCCCACGGCACCGGCACCCCGATGGGCGACGCGCTGGAGGTCACCGCGCTCGCGGAGGCGTACGCCTCGGCCGGGCCCGGCAGGTTGCGCCTGGGCACCCACAAGCCGAACGTCGGCGACACCTGGGCGGCGGCGGGCGCGGTGGGGCTGGTCAAGGTGCTGCTGTCGTTGGCCCACGAGGAACTGCCGCCGCTGGCCAACTGGCAGCGGCCGCACCCGGAGATCGACTTCGCGCGCACTCCGTTCCGGCTCGCCGCGGAGGCGAGCGCCTGGCCGCGCGGGGAGCGGCCGCGGCGCGCGGCGGTGCACACGTTCGGGATCGGCGGGACCAACGCCCACGTGGTGCTCCAGGAGGCGCCGCCCGCGCCCGCCCGGCCCGGGCCGCCCGCGCCCCGAGCGGGCCGGGTGCACGTCCTGCCGCTGTCGGCGCGCAGCGACGGGGCGGTCCGGGCGCAGGCCGCCCGGCTGGCCGCGCACCTGGAGCGGCACCCCGAACTGCCGCTCGACGCGGTGGCGTTCACGCTGCTGACCGGGCGGGCCCGGTTCGCCCGCCGCGCCGCGGTCCTCGCCGGTGACCGCGACGGCGCGCTGGCCGCGCTGCGGGTGCTGGCCGCGGGCGGCACGCCGTCGTACGGCCCCGGGTGGGCGGTGCTGCGCCCCGGCGGCGGAGCGGCGGAGCCGGCTGCCGAGGAGTCGTACGGGGAAGCAGCCGCGCTGCGGCAGGCGGCCGCCTGGGTGGCCGGCGGCGAGGGCGAGCCCGCGGTCGCCCCCGACGGGGTACGGCAGCGGGTCGTGCTGCCCACCTACCCCTTCGAGCGGGCCCGGCACTGGGTCGCGCCCCCGCCGTACGCGGGGGAGCCGGGGGCGGCGGGGGCGGCGGCCGGGCAGCCGCATCCGCGGCCCGCGCTGGAGAACGCGTACGCGGCGCCGTCCGACCGGCTGGAGGAACTCGTCGCGGGCGCGTGGGGCGATGCCCTGGGCATCTCCGGCATCGGCCGCGACGACAACTTCTTCGACCTCGGCGGCCACTCCCTGCTCGCGGCCCACGTCACCGCCACCCTGCGCGGTGTGCTGCCGGTCCCGACCGACGCAACCGACCTGCTGGCCGCCCCGCCCACCCCGGCCGGCCACGCCGACCGCCTCCGCGACCGCCTGCACACCGCGCTCGGCGCCCTGACCGACGACGAAGCGGCCGCCCTCGCGGCGAAGTTGGCGTGAGGCGTGCCCGGCACCGCTCCCCCGCGGTCGTCGGCCCGGCGGGCCCTACCGGCCAGGCGCCGCGGGGAACGCCGCCGGTCGGGTGCCTGCTCGGACGCGTACGACGGCGCCCCCGGCACGGAAGCCCGGCGGGCCGGACAGCGTCGGCGGTGGGCGCGTGCCGCGCCGCATGCCGGGGGCCGGGTGGTGCGGCGGTCCGGCCCGGGGCCGCGGCGCACCGCCGTACGCCTCCCCCGCGGCCGGGGCCCCTTGGCTTCGCGCCCTGACCCCACCTCTTGACCCCACCTCTTGACCCGACCCCTTGACTCCACCCCCTCACCCGAACGGAAGCCGGGAGACAGGCATGACCGACGAACGCTCGCAGGAATCGCCCGGGCAGCACGGGCTGTCCGACGCCAAGCAGCGGCTCCTGGACCGGTGGCTGGCCGGTGCCGCCCGGCCGGAGGGCATCGGCCGCAGCGGCGGGCAGGGGCCGGTGCCGGCCACCGCGGCCCAGCGCCGGATGTGGGTGCACGCGAGGCTGCTGCCCGGCACCGCCGCGTACAACATCGGGCAGGCCGTACGCCTGACCGGACCGCTCGACGTGGTCGCGCTGCGCCGGGTGCTGGCCGAACTGCTGGAGCGCCACGAGGCGTTGCGCACCACGCTCGCCGAAGCCGACGGCGTGGTGCGGCAGGTGGTGGCGCCGTCGCTCGAACTGCCGTGGGCCGAGGCCGACTCCGGGGGCGACCGGAGCGGTGAGGCGGCGTGGATCGGCGCGCTGGACACCGAGCCGTTCGACCTGGAGCTGGGCCCGCTGGTGCGGTTCGGCCTGCTGCGGCACTCCTCGACCGAGCACGTCCTGATGCTGGTGGTGCACCACGCGGTCGCCGACGGGCTGTCGCTCGCGGTGCTGCTGCGTGAACTCTTCACGCTGTACGAGGCGTTCACCTCCGGTCTGCCGAGCCCGCTGCCCGCGCCGCAGGTCACCTACCGGGACTACGCGCGCTGGCGCGAGGAGCGGGAGGCGGGTCCGGAATACGCGGCCCATCTCGCGGCGTGGCGCGAGGAGTTGGGCGGACAGCCGCCGCGGCTGGACCTGCCCGCGGACCGGCCGCGCCCGCAGGTCGCCGGCTCCCGGGCGGTCTCGCACCGCTTCACGCTGGCGCCCGAGGTGTGGTCGGCGGTGCGGGAGTTGGCGCGCGGCCATGACGCGACGCCGTACATGGCGGTAGTGGCCGCGTTCACGGTGCTGCTGCACCGCTACACCGGGCAGCAGGCGGTGCCGGTGGGCTCGGTCGTCCACGGCCGGGAGCGGCCCGAACTGCGGGACGCGGTGGGCTGCTTCGCGGACACGGTGGTGCTGCGCACGCGGGTGGAGCCGGAGCTGCCGTTCGGGGAACTGCTGGACCGGGTGCGGGGCACCTGCCATGAGGCGTACGCGCGGCAGGAGGTGTCGCTGGACGCGGTCGCCGCCGAGCTGCGCTGGGACCGTTCGGCCGGTGCCGGGCCGCTGCCGCAGGTGCTCGCGGTGATGCAGAGCCCGCCGCGGGGGGCGCGGGTGGCGGGGCTGCGGGCGGAGCCGGTGGAGCAGGAGGTGGACTCGGCGCGCTTCGACCTGGTGCTCAACTGCTGGGAGGACGGCGGCACGCTGCACGGCGCGGTCACCGGCAACGCCGACCTGTACGACGCGGCGACGGTGGCCAGGACCGCCGGGCACCTGGTGCGGCTGCTGGGCGACGTCGCCGGGCGCGGCGGGCAGGCGGCGGTCGGCGCGCTGGAGGTGGTGCCGGACGAGGAGCGGGAACTGCTGCTGCGCTGGGGCCGCCCGGTGGAGGGCGACGACCCGCTGGTGGACCGGGACCTGGCCGCGCTGGTGCGGGAGGCGGCGCTGCGCGACCCGGGCGCGGTGGCCGTGGAGTGCGGCGGACAGTCCCTCACCTATGGGGAGTTGGAGGCGCGGGCGGCGGTGCTCGCGGCGCGGCTGCGGGCGGCGGGGGCGGGTCCTGACACGCTGGTCGGGGTGCTGCTGGAGCGTTCGGTGGACCTGGTGGTGGCGCTGCTGGCGGTGCTGACGTCGCAGGCCGCGTTCGTGCCGCTGGAGGTGTCGTGGCCGGCGGCGCGGGTCCGGGAGATCACCGAGCGGTGCGGGCTGGCGCTGGTGGTCGGCGCGGCGGACGCGGACCGGCTGCTGGCCGGCAGCGGCGTGGCGGTGGTCCGGCCGGACGCGGACGGCGAAGGCCCGGACGGGGAGGCGGAGTGGGCGCCGTCGGGACCGGCCGACATGGAGCGGATCGCGTACGTGATCCACACCTCGGGCTCCACCGGCACCCCGAAGGGCGTGATGATCCGGCAGCAGGCGATCTGCAACCGGATGCTGTGGCAGATCGGGAAGCTGGGCCTGCGGCCGGACGACGCGGTGCTGCACAAGGCGCCGCTGGGCTTCGACATATCGGTCAACGAGATCTTCCTGCCGCTGGTGGCCGGTGCCCGGCTGGTGGTGGCCGAGCCGGGCGACGACGGCGACGTGGACCGGCTGCTGGCGACGGTCGAACAGCGCGGGGTGACGTTCCTGTACATCGTGGCCTCGATGCTGGATGTGCTGCTGGAGCGGCCCGGCGCGGCGGCCGGGCTGCGTTCGCTGCGGCATCTGTGGTGCGGCGGCGAGGCGTTGACGGCCGAACTGTACGCGCGGTTCCGCGCGGTCTCGCCGGCCCGGATGTACCACGGCTACGGCCCGGCGGAGACGACGATCGGGGTCAGCTGCCGGGTGTTCGAGCCGTCGGAGTCCGCTCGGCGCGTCACCATCGGCCGGCCCAACCCCAACGCTCGGCTGTATGTGCTGGACGCGGCGCTGCGGCCGGTGCCGGTGGGGGTCGGCGGCGAACTGCACGTCGGCGGGCTGCCGTTGGCCCGCGGCTATCTCGGCGACCCGGAGCGGACCGCAGAGTCGTTCATCGCGGACCCGTACGCGGACACGCCCGGTGCCCGGATGTACCGCACCGGGGACCTGGCGCGGTTCACCGCGGACGGCGAGATCGAGTTCCTGGGGCGCGTGGACGACCAGGTGAAGATCCGCGGGTTCCGGGTGGAGCCGGGCGAGGTCGCCGCGGCGCTGGCCCGGCATCCGGCGGTGCGGCAGGCGGCGGTGCTGGCGCGTACGGCGGCGGGCGGCGGGCACGAGCTGGTCGGGTACGCCTCGGTGCGCACCGGTGAGGACGGTGCGCAGGGCGCGCAGGCGCCCGGCGGGGAGGAGCTGCGGGGCTGGCTGGCCGGGCTGCTGCCGGCGCACGCGGTGCCGCGCGCGGTCCTGCTGCTGGCCGACCTGCCGCTGACCACCGCGGGCAAGGTCGACCGCAGGGCGCTGGCCGCGCTGCCGCTGCCGGTCTCCGGCACCGAGGGGGGCTGGACCGCGCCGGCGGCCGGCACACAGGACGAGGTGGCGCGGATCTGGGCCGAGCTGCTGGAGGTGGAGAAGGTCGGCGCGCACGACAACTTCTTCGACCTGGGCGGCCATTCGCTGCTGGTGGTCCGGGCGCAGACGCTCATCGAGCAGCGGATCGGGGTGAAGGTGCCGCTGCTGACGCTCTTCTCGAACGCGACGGTGGCCCGGCTGGCGGCCTTTCTCGACGCGGGCGGCGGGGCGGGGCCGGGGGGTGAGGAGGCGCCGGGCGAGGCGGGCGCGCAGGCCCGGGCCCGGGCGTTGCGCGGCCGGGAGGCGCTGTCGGCGCGCCGGTCGCGCCGCCCGCAGGGCCGTCCGCAGGTCCCGGCGGCCGGGGAGGGCGCGTGAGGGCCGCCGGGCAGGGCGCGGGGGCGGAGGGCGCCGGAGCGCACAGCACCGCAACGGGCGGCGCGACCACGGACGGCTCGGCCGCGGGCGGCGCGTTCCCGCTGACCGACACCCAGCAGGCGTACCTGGTCGGCCGCGGCGACGCCTACCCGCTGGGCAATGTGAGCACGCACGCCTACCTGGAGCTGGAAGGGCCGCTGGAGGTGGGGCGGTTCGTGCGGGCGTGGCGGCTGCTGGTGGACCGGCACGGGATGCTGCGCACCGTGGTGGACCCGGCCCGGCAGGAGCAGCGGGAGCTTGCGGAGGTGCCGGACCCGCCGGTCGAGGTGCTGGACCTGCGGGAGCGTACGGAGCAGGAGGTGGCCGCGGCGCTCGCGTCGGTGCGCGAGCGGCTGTCGCACGAGGTGCGCCCGGCCGGGGTGTGGCCGCTGTTCTCCGTCGTGGTGTGCCTGCTGGCGGGCGGCACCTGCCGGGTGCACGTCGGCTTCGACGGGTTGACCGTCGACTGGGCGAGCTGGCACGTGATGTACCGGGACCTGGCCGCCTACTACGACGACCCGGCCGCCGAACTTCCGCCGCTGCCCGTCGACTTCGCGGGCTACCTGCGGCAGCGGGCGGCCCTCGCGGATACGGGGGCGCCGGCGGCGGAGGAGTTCTGGGAGCGGCGGCTGCCGGAGCTGCCCCCGGCGCCCGCGCTGCCGCTGCGGGCCGACCCGGACACCGTGCGCTGCCCGCGCTTCGTGCGCCGTCAGGCCGTGCTCGACCCGGAGACGTGGGCGCGGCTGCGGCGGCGCGGGGCCGCGGCCGGGCTGACCCCGACCGGTGTGGTGCTCGCCGCCTACGCCGAGGTTATTGCCCGCTGGAGTTCCACCGACCGCTTCACGCTCAACGTGCCGAGCATGAACCGCGACCCCTCGGTGCCCGGCGCGGCCGAGCTGGTGGGCGAGTTCGCGTCCTTCACGCTGGTCGAGGCCGACCACGCCGGCGCGGACGGCTTCGCCGTACGCGCCCGGGCGCTTCAGCGGCGGCTGCTGGAGGGGCTGGAGCACGGCGCGGCGGGCGGGGTGCGGCTGCTGCGCCGGCTGACGCGGCTGCGCGGCGGGGAGCGGGCCCGGATGCCGGTGGTGCTGACCAGCACCCTCGCGCTGGCCGAGCCCGAACCGCACGTCCTGGAGCGCTCGTTGCGGCACGTGTACGGGATCACGCAGACCCCGCAGGTGTATCTGGACGCGCAGGTGGAGGAGCGGCGCGGCAGCCTGGCGTGCAACTGGGACGCGGTGGAGGAGCTGTTCGAACCCGGCGTGCTGGACGCGATGTTCGGGGCGTGGACGTCGCTGCTGCGGCGGCTCGCCGACGACGAGGGGCTGTGGGAGCGGGACGACGTCGGGCTGCTGCCCGCCGGGCAGGCCGCGCGGCGCGAGGCGGCGCAGGGCCCGGTGGTGCCGGTGCCGCGGGAGCTGGTCCAGGACGCGTTCCTGCGGCAGGCCGCGGCCCGCCCGGACGCGCCGGCGGTCGTCAGCGCGTCGGGCACGCTGAACTACGGCGATCTGCTGGCGCGGGCGGCGCGGCTGGCGCGGCGGCTGCGGGACCTGCCCGGGGTGGCGCCGGGCGCGCTGGTGGCGCTGCTGCTGGAGAAGGGCGAGGAGCAGGTGGTGGCGGCGCTGGGGGTGCTGCTGGCGGGCTGCGCGTATGTGCCGCTGGACCCGGAGTCCCCGCCGGGCCGCCTCGCGCGGCTGATGGAGACGGCCGGGGCCGCGGCGGTGGTCACGCACGGGCCGCCGGCCGGTGCGGTGCCGCCCGGGGCGCGGCCGGTGCTGCGCACGGACGAACCGGCGCGGGCGGACGAGCCGGCGCGGGCGGATACCGGCGCCGGGCTGCCGCCGTCGGACCGTACGCCGGGCGACCTGGCGTACGTGCTGTTCACCTCGGGCACGACCGGGGAGCCCAAAGGGGTGATGATCGAGCACCGGGGGGTCGTCAACTGCCTGCGGGCGACGGCCGAGCGGTTCGGGCTCGGGCCGGACGACCGGTGCCTGGGGCTGACGGCTCTGCACCACGACATGTCGCTGTTCGACGTCTTCGGCGTGCTGGGTGCGGGCGGCACGCTGGTGCTGCCGAGCCCCGAGCGGCGCACCGACCCCGCGCACTGGCTGGAGCTGATGGCCCGGCACCGGGTGACGGTGTGGAACTCGGTGCCCGCGATGATGGAGATGCTGCTCGCGCGGCTGGCCGACACCGGCGGGGCCCGCACCGACGACCCGGCGGCTCTGCGGCTGGCCTTCCTCGGCGGGGACTGGGTGCCGCTGGCGGCCGTACGGGAGCTGGGCGAGCGGTTCCCGGCGGCCCGGGCGGTGTCGGTGGGCGGCCCGACCGAGACCACGCTGTGGAACATCTGGTACGACATCGGGCGGCCCGGCCCGCACTGGACCTCCGTGCCGTACGGCACGCCGATCGCCAACACCCGCTACCACGTGCTGGACAGCGCGCTGCGGGACCGCCCGGACGGCGTCACCGGGGAGCTGTACTGCTCGGGTCCCGGTGTGGCGCGCGGCTACCTCGGCGATCCGCCCGCCGACCGCGCGGCCTTCGTCACCCACCCGCGGACCGGGGAGCGCCTGTACCGCAGCGGCGACCTGGGCCGCTACCGGGCGGACGGCGTCATCGAGTTCGCCGGGCGCGCGGACGGCCAGGTGCAGATCGCCGGGCGGCGGGTGGAGCCGGCCGAGGTGGAGGCGGCGCTCGCGGCGCATCCGGGGGTGGCCCGGGCCGCGGTGGTGCCGGTGCGGCGCGAGGCGGCGGCCGGCCACCGCGGGCTGGCCGCGTTCGCGGTGCCGGCCGGCGGGCGGGCGGCGCCCGGCCCGGCGCAGCTGCGGGCCCATCTGGAGGGGCTGCTGCCGGAGTATCTGGTGCCCGGCAGCATCGTGGTCTGCCAGGCGCTGCCGCTGACCGGCAACGGCAAGGTGGACCGGGAGGCGCTGGCGCGTCAGGCGGCGGCCGCTCCCCCGGCCGCCGCACGCAGCGACGACGACGGCGACGACGACGGCGGGGAGTCCGGCGACCCGCTGGTCGAACTGCTCGCCAGGACCTGGGCCGCAGCGCTCGGGCTGCCCCGCGTCGGGCCGCACGACAACTTCTTCGCGCTCGGCGGGGACTCGCTGGTCGGCGCCCGCATCCTGGCCCGGCTGCGCGACGCCTTCCCCGACGAGCGGCTGTCCCCGCGCGCCCTCATGGCCACCTCGGACGTGGCGGCCATGGCGCGGGTGCTGGCCGAGGAGGAGGCCGAGCCGGGCCGGATGGCGCAGATCGCCGCGGTCCACCTGTATGTGGCCGACCTGTCGCCGGAGGACCTGGACGCGGCGCTGGCGGCCGAGCAGGCGCCGCCGGGGGGTGCGTCGTGACCGGCGCGGCGCCCCCGGACCCGCGCCGGGCCGAGCTGCTGCGCCGTGCCCTGGCCGCCCGCGGCCTTCCCGCCGCGGCGCCGCCGCCCACCGGTGCCCCGGGCGGGCGGCTGCCGGCGCCGCTGTCCACGGCGCAGCGGCGCATGTGGTTCCTGCACCGGCTGGCACCGGACGACCCGGCCTACCACCTCACGGTCGGGGTGCGGCTGAGCGGCGCGCTGGACGCCGGGCGGCTGCGGGCGGCGTTCGAGGCGGTCACGCACCGGCACGAGGTGCTGCGGACGGTCTACCGGGGCGACGCCGGCCGGGAGCCGGTGCAGATCGCCGCGCCCGAGGGCACCCCGCTCCCGTTCGAGCAGCGTGAACTGCCGCCCGGCCGGCCGCGCCCGGCGGTCGAGGAGGGCGTCCGGGCGTGGGCGGGGCGGCCGTTCGACCTGGGGCGGGACCTGCCGCTGCGGCTGCTGCTCCTGCGCACCGGTGCGCAGAAGCACCTGCTGTTCCTGACGATCCATCACATCGCCTGCGACGACCTGTCCTGGCAGGTGCTGCTCGGCGAGGTGTCGGCCGCCTACCGCGGCGACCCGCAGGGCCCGCCCGCATCCCGGCAGTACGCGGACTTCGCCCGCTGGGAGGCCGAGGAGCTGTCCGGACCGGCGTACGAGGCGTCCCGCGCGTACTGGCGGGAGCTGCTGGCCGGCCCGCCCGGGACCGTACGGCTGCCCGCCGACCAGCCGCGCCCGCCGGGCCCGCCGAGCCGGGGCGTCCGGCGTCGAGCGGCGGTCTCCCCCGGCGCGGCCGCGCGGATCAGGGAGCTGGCGCGCCGGGCGCGGGCGTCGCCGTACATGGTGCTGCTGGCGGCCGCGGCGCTGCTGCTGCGCCGCTGCGGCTCCACCGGACCGGTGGCGTTCGGCACACCGGTGGTGCGGCGGCCGCGCCCGGAGTTCGAGCCGCTGGTCGGCAACTTCGGCAACGTGATGGTGCTGCCGGTCGACGTGGGCGGGCCGGGCGGGGAGCCGGAGCCGCGCGCGCTGCTGGAGCAGGTGCGCGAGGTGTGCGCGCAGGCGTACGCGCACCAGCACGTGCCGTACGAGACGGTGGTCGCCGATGTGCGGCCGGACCGGGGCGGCGGCGTGCCGCGGCTGTTCGACGTGATGTTCTCCTACCGTTCGCACCTGCTCGGCGGGCTGGACCTGCCGGGGGTGGAGTGCGCGGAGTACCCGGTCGACCCGGGCACGTCGCGGTTCGACCTGGTGCTCGACGTGGCGGACACCGGCGGGCCGCATGGCAGCGGCGGCAGCGGCGGCATGTCCGTGACCGTCACCGCCCGCGCCGACATGTTCACCGCCGCCACCACGCAGCGCCTGGCCGACCGGTTCGCCGCCCTCGTCGAGGAGCTGGCCGCCGGCGGCGAGCCGGGCGCGACCCCACCACTGCCGACCGGCGAGGGCGCTGTCGCGCGCCCGCGCCGCGAAGGGACGACACCCGCCATGCCCGACACCTCCGCCGCCGCGGGCGGCCCCGCGTACGCGCCCGGCCCTGGCCCTGGCCCTGGCCCCGACTACGATCCCGACCTCGACATCGCCGTCATCGGCATGGCCGGCCGCTTCCCCGGCGCGGCGAGCCTGGAGGAGTTCTGGGCGGGCCTGGCCGCCGGGCACGAGGCGGTGTCCTCCTTCACCGCGGAGGAGTTCACCGCCGCCGGCAACGACCCGCGCGAGCTGGACGATCCGGGCCTGGTGCGCAAGGAGGCCGCGGTCGAGGGCATCGAGCTGTTCGACGCGGACTTCTTCGGCTACCGGCCCTCGGAGGCCGAACTCCTCGACCCGCAGCAGCGGTTGTTCCTGGAGGTCGCCTACCACGCGCTCCAGCAGGCCGGCTGCTCCCCGCGCGAGCACCCCGGGCCGATCGGGGTGTACGCGGGCGCGAGCCAGAGCCGCTACTTCCTGGAGCGGGTGCACCCGCACATCGCGGACGCGCCGCGCTCGCTGGCGCTGCTGCCCGCGCAGTCGGCCAACGCGCCGGGCACCTTCGCCACCCGGGTCAGCTACGAACTTGGCCTGACCGGGCCGGGCATCACCGTGGCGACCGCCTGCTCCACCTCGCTGGTCGCGCTGCACCTGGCCTGCCGGGACCTGCTGGACCACGCCTGCGACGTGGCGCTGGCCGGCGGCGCCTGCCTCAACCCCCGCCCGCACACCGGCTACCACCACCTCCCCGACGGCCCGCTGTCGCCGGACGCGCGCTGCCGCGCCTTCGACGCAGGCGCGAACGGCATGTTCCCCGGCGACGGCGTGGGAGTGGTGGTGCTCAAGCGGCTGGCCGACGCCCTCGCCGACGGCGACCCGATCCGGGCGGTCGTCAAGGGCTCGGCGGTCAACAACGACGGCGACCGCAAGGCGGGCTTCTCCGCGCCCAGCGCGGCCGGCCAGCGCGAGGTGATCCTCGCCGCGCACGCCGCCGCGGGCGTCGCGGCGGCCGACATCGGCTACGTGGAGGCCCATGGCACCGGCACCCCGGTCGGCGACCCGATCGAACTGAAGGCGCTGCTGGAGGCGTTCGCGGCCGACCCGGACACCGCGGCGCGGCCCGGCTCCTGCGCGCTGGGCTCGGTGAAGACGAACATCGGGCACCTGGACGCCGCCGCGGGCATCGCCGGGATCATCAAGACCGTCCTTGCTCTGGAGCACGAACTGCTCCCGCCCAGCCTGCACTTCGAGCGACCCAACCCGCTGATCCCGCTGGAGGGCAGCCCGTTTCGGGTCGTCAGCGAGCCGACCGCGTGGCCGCGCACCCCGGGCGCACCGCGGCTGGCCGGGGTCAGCGCCTTCGGGATCGGCGGCACCAACGCCCATGTCGTCCTCCAGGAGGCGCCGCCGCGGCCCGCCCCGGCCGCCGGCACCCGCCGCCACCACCTGCTGACCGTCTCCGCCAAGTCGCCGCAGGCGCTGGCCGACAGCGCTGCGCAGCTCGCCGACTGGCTGACCGAGCACCCGGACCTGGCACCGGCCGACGTGGCCCAGACGCTGCGGTCGGGCCGCGAGGAGTTCGACCACCGCCTGGCCGTCACCGCCGCCGACCTGCCGGGGGCGGTGCGGGCGCTGCGGGAGGGCGCCGGCCGCGCCGGCCGGGCGGCCGCGCCCCGCCCGGTGGCGCTGCTCTTCCCGGGCGGGGGCACCCACTTCGCCGGGATGGGCGCCGAACTCGACGGTGTCGAGCCGGTGTTCACCGCGGAACTGGACCGGGCCGCGGCCGTCATGGCCGGCCACGGCCGCGATCTGCGGGCCGAACTGGCGCAAGGCGGCGCCGGGTTCGTCGGAGTGGTCGCCACCGGTTACGCGATCGCCCGCCAGTTGGAGGCGTACGGCGTCAGGCCGGTGGCGCTGCTCGGGCACAGCCTGGGCGAGTACACCGCGGCCTGCGTGGCCGGGGTGATGTCGCTCCAGGACGCGCTGCCGCTGGTCGCCGCGCGCGAGCGGCTGATGGCCGAGGCGGGCGGCGCCACGCTGAGCGTGCTGCTCGGCGAGGAGCAGGTGCGGGCCCGGCTGACCGGGAGCCTGTCGGTCGCGGCGGTCAACGGGCCGCTGCACTGCTCGGTGTCGGGCCCGGTGGCCGAGGTCGAGGAGCTGGAGCGGCGACTGGCCGAGGACGGCGTGGACTGCTCGCGGCTGCGGCTGGCCACCGCCGTGCACTCGGCGCTGCTGGAGCCGGTGCTGCCCCGGTACGCGCAGGCGCTGGCCGGGGTGGCGCTGCACGCGCCGCGCATCCCGATCGTCTCGAACATCAGCGCCGCGCCGCTGACCGACCAGGAGGCGACCGACCCGGCGTACTGGCTGCGCCACACCCGGCACACCGTCCGCTTCGCCGACGGCCTGGCCGCCCTGCACCGCGAACGCGGCGGCCCGGTCCTGGTCGAGGTCGGCCCGGGCCGCGGCCTGACCCGCCTGGCCGCACTCCAGCTCGGCGACGGCGCCACGGCGGTGCCTGCCATGCGCCACCCCCGGGACGGCTACGGCGACGGCGAGGCGCTGACCGCCGCGCTCGGCGCGGTGTGGGCGGCCGGCGGCACCATCGACCGGCACGCCCCCTACGGCGACCGGCCGCCGCGCCGGGTGCCGCTGCCCGGCTACGCCTTCCAGCGGCGCCGCTTCTGGATCGACCCGCCGCCGCGCGACGCGGCGCCGGCCGGCACCTACCTGGTGCCCGACGGGCTGCACGACCCGGCGTTCGGCCGTGCCCTGGAGCTGGCCGCCGGCGGCAGCCGGCTGCTGGTCGCGGGCGGCGGGCCGGACGAGCCGGCGGCGGCCGTCGCGCACCTCGACCCGGCCGCCGAGTCCGCCGCGCTCGCCGCGGACGACACGCTGCTGCGCGGCCGGATCGCCGTCGCGCACCCGCCGGCCGGCCTGACCAGCGTCATGGACGCCCTGTGCGCCCGCCACATCATGTGCTTCCTGCACCGCGCCGGGGTGCGCACCGCGGGCGGGACCGCCACCACCGCCGAGGAGGTCGCCGCGACCGTCCGCGTCACACCCGGCTACCGGCCGTTCCTCGACGCGATGCTCGCGGTGCTGGCCGAGGACGGGTACGTCACCCGGGACGGTGAGAGGGTCGTCTTCCGCACCCGGCCCGGGGACGCCGCCGACCTCGGCGCGGAGCCCGGCATCGAGGAGCTGGAGGCCCTGGTCCGCTCCCAGTACCCCGACCGCGCCGACGAGGTGGAGCTGCTGCGGCGCTGCGCCGAGCGCTACCCGGACGTGCTGTCCGGCGCCGTCGAGGGGCACCAGGTGCTGCTGCCCGACGGCGAGGGGGACATCGCGCAGGAGGTGGTGGACCAGCGGATCGGCAGCAGCGACGTCGCCGTCCACACCCGGCTGGTGGCGCAGGCGGTGGCCCGCCTCGCCCGGCAGGCGCGCGGCGGGCGGCTGCGGGTCCTGGAGGTCGGCGCCGGGCGCGGCTACCTGACCTGGGACGTCGTCGAGGCGCTGAAGGGCGTGCCGGGCGTGGAGTACCACTTCACCGACCTGGGCCGGTCCTTCGTGCTGGCCGGGCAGCGCACGGCGGCCGAACGCGGCGCGGACTTCATGCGGTTCGGGGTGCTGGACGTCTCCCGCGACCCGGCGCCGCAGGGCTTTCCCGCCGGCGGCTTCGACGTGGTGCTCGCCTTCAACGTGCTGCACGCCACGCCCGACCTGCGCGACACGCTGGGCCATGTCCGGTCCCTGCTCGCCGACGGCGGGCGGCTGTTCCTGCTGGAGGCCGCCGGTCAGCGGCGCCCGTCGATGCTGACCGCGGGCCTCTTCGCGGGCTGGTGGTACTTCCGCGACGACCTGCGCGTGCACTCCCCGCTGCTGCCGCCGGAGGGCTGGCGCGACCTGCTCGGCGCGCGCGGCTTCGAGGACGTGCGGATCTTCCCGCACGAGCCGGGCCTGCTGGCGGCCGCCGACCACGCGCTGCTCACCGCGCGCGCCCCGCTGTGCGACGCCGCCGCCGAACGGGCCGCGCGCATACGGCGGTTGGAGGAGGCCGGCGGCAGCGTCGAGGTCATCGCGCCTGAGGCGGCGCGCGGCCTGACAGCGGCGCTCGGCGCGGTGCTGGACACGCCGGAGCCGGTGGTGCTGCGGCTGATGGAGTCCGCGGCCCGCACGCCGGCGGCCGAACGCCCGGGTGAACGCCCGGGTGAACGCCCGGCTTCCGAACACCCGGCTGCCGAAGGTCCGGGCGCCGCGCCGCCCGCGGGGGGCGGGCTGTACGGCGGCGGGACGGCGTTCAACGCCCGCCCGCCGCTGGAGACGCCCTACGTCGAGCCGCGCGACGACCTGGAGCGGACGGTCGCCCGCACCTGGGCGGCGGTCCTCGGCGTCGACCGGGTCGGCGTCCACGACGACTTCTTCGACCTGGGCGGCGAGTCCCTGCTCGCCATGCAGCTCGTCACCCGGCTGCGCGAGGAGCTGGACGTGGCGCTGTCCGTGAGGTCCTTCTTCGACGCGGGCGAGCCCACCGTCGCGGTGCTGGCCGCGCTGATCGGGCGTTCCCGCGCCGCGGGCCCCGCGCCCGCCGCCATCACCCGGAGCCCGCGCCGGGCCAAGACCCCCACCGCGCAGGAGTGAGAGCCCGCATGTCCACCGAACCCGCACCGTCCGTGCAGGCCTCGCAGCCCGCACACCCCGCGCAGCCCGCGCCCGCCGCGTCCGCCGCCCCGCTGGAGTTCCCCGCCTCCTACGACCAGGAGCGCATGTGGTTCTTCCACCGGCTCGACCCGGGCAACCCCACGTACAACGTGCCGCTGGTGCTGCGGCTGCGCGGTGCCCTCGACGCCGGGCGGCTGGGCCGCGCGCTGCGGCGGGTGGTCGACCGCCACGAGATCCTGCGCACCACCTACGCGGCCGGACCGGACGGCGCCCTGCGCCAGTTCGTGCACGAACGCGTCGACGTCCCCCTGGAGTCGGTGGCCCTGGACGGCCCCGCGCCCGCCGAACCGGTGACGGCCGACCCGGCGGTGCGGGCGCACCTGCGCGAGACGGTCCGCGCGCCGTTCGACCTCACCGCCGAACCACCGCTGCGGGCCCGGCTGGTGCGGCTGGCAGGCGACGACCACCTGTTGGTGTGCTGCGTGCACCACATCGCCACCGACGGCTGGTCGCTCGGGCTGCTGGTCACCGAACTCGACGCGTTCTACCGCGCCGACGCGGGCGACGGCGACGGCTCCGGCTCCGGCTCCGGCTCCGGCTCCGGCTCCGGCTCCGGCTCCGGCTCCGGCTCCGGCTCCCGCGAACTCCCGCCGGGCCTCGCGGAGTTGCCGATCCAGTACGCCGACTACGCCGAGTGGCAGCGCGCGACCCTCACCCCGCAGGCGCTGGCCGACCGCTACGACCACTGGCGCGAGGTCCTCGCGGGCCTGCCGCCGCGGATCGCCCTGCCGACCGACCGGCCGCGCCCCGCGGAGCCGACCTTCCGCGGCGCCCGGGTCGACTTCGACCTGCCCGCCGAGGCCGCGGCCGGCATCCGCGCCCTCGCCCGCCGCCACGGCGCCACCTTGCACATGACGCTGCTCGCGGGCTGGAACGCCCTGCTGCACCGCTACGGCGCCGGTTCGCGGATCGTCGTCGGCACGCTGCTGGCCAACCGGGACAACGCGCAACTCGCGCCGCTCATGGGCCTGTTCGTCAACACCCTCCCGGTGCGGGTGGATGTGGACCCCGCGCAGCCCTTCACCGCGCTGCTGGCGGCCGTACGGGCGGCCGCGCTCGACGTGCAGGCCCACCAGGACACCCCCGTGGACGGGCTGGTGCGCGCGCTCGGCGCCGACCCGGGCGCGGGCGCGGGAGCCGGCGGGAACCCGCTGTTCCAGGTCCTGTTCGCCCTCCAGAACTTCGCCGACCAGCGGCTGCGCCTCGGCGGTCTCGATGTCGAACGCCTCGACGACGAGGAGGAGTCCACCCGGTTCGACCTCGAACTGCACCTGTGGGAGCACCCCGACCGCCTGCACGGCTCCCTCGTCTTCGACACCGACCTGTTCGACCCGGCGACCGCCGAGCGGATCGCCGGCCACTACCGCCACCTGCTGGCCGCCGCCGTCCGCGACCCCGGCACCCCCGTCGGCCGCCTCTCGCTGCGGTCCGCCGCGCGGGAGCGGGAGTTGGCCGGCGTGATGGCGCGCGGCGGGCTCCTGGTGCGCGACCCGGCCGGGCTCCTGCCGCCCGAGGGCGTGCCCGGCGAGGTCCACAACTCCGGCGGCGAGCCCACCGGGCAGCGCGGTGTCCTCGAACCCGGCGGCACCGTACGGCTGTTGGACGCGGTCGGCTTCGACGGCGTGGTGCCCGCGCGGGTGGACATCGGCGGGCGCCGGGTCGAACCGGCCGCCGTCGAGGAGGAGTTGCTGCGGGCCGCGCCCGCCCTGGCGGACGTGGCGGTCGTGCCGCGGACGAGCACGGCGGGCCCGCCGGAGCTGCTCGCCTACGTGGTGCCCGCCGGGCCGGTGGACCTCGGCGCGCTGGCCGCGCACCTGCCGGTGCCCGGCTGCGTGCTGCCCGTCGCGCGCCTGCCGCTGACGCCCGACGGAGCCGTGGACGTCCCCGCGCTCCTGCGCCTGCCGGTCGCCGATCCGGCCGAGGCCCACCGCCTCGAAGCCCGCCTCCGTGCCGCCCACCCCGCCGTTCCCCTCGCCGTCCTCCCCACACCCACCGCACCGCCCGCCCTCCCCCGCGTCCCGCGCCCCGAGCCGGCCGCCCCCGTTCCGCAGCCGGCTGCCCCGCCCGCCTCCACTGCCGCGGACGGCTCCCCCGCAGGCCGGCCGCAGGCGCTCGCCGACGGCGGCCCGCCGGTCGCCCCGGTGGACCGTACGCTCGGCGACACGCTGGCGCGGGTGGCCAAGGCGGCGACCGGGGGGATCGTCGTGATCGGGGAGGACGGCGAGGAGACCGGCCTGTCCTACGGCGACTTGCAAGGGCGGGCGCTGCGCGTGCTGGCCGGGCTGCGGGCGCTCGGGGTGGGCCCGGGCGACCGGGTGCTGCTCCAGTTGGAGGAGCACGCCGCTTTCCTGACGGTGCTGTGGGCGTGCCTGCTGGGCGGGCAGGTGGCGGTGCCGCTGGCGGTGCCCGCCGACTACGCCGCCGGTGACGCGGCGTGCGGGCGGCTCAGGGGCGCGTGGGAGGCGCTGGAGCACCCGTTGGTGGTGGCCGCGGACGCGCGGCTGGCGGAGCTGCGGGCGGCGGGGGCGGACTGGCCCGGTCTGCGGGCCGCGGGGGCGGACGGGCTGTCCGCGCACGAGCCCGCGCGGCCGCGCCCGGCCGACCCGGACGACCCGGTGCTGCTGATGCTGACCTCCGGCAGCACCGGCCGGCCGAAGGCGGTGGTGCTGCGGCACCGCAACGTGCTGGCGCGCAGCGCCGCGACCGCGGCCGCGAACGGGCTCGGCGCGGACGAGGTGTCGGTGAACTGGCTGCCGCTGGACCACGTGGGCGGGGTGGTGATGTTCCACCTGCGGGACACGTATCTCGGCTGCCGCCAGGTGCACGCGCCCGCCCGCTGGGTGCTGCGGGACCCCTTGCGCTGGCTGGAGTTGGCGCACCGGCACCGCGCGAGCGTGACGTGGGCGCCGAACTTCGCGTTCGGGCTGGTCGGCGACCGGGCGGCCGAGCTGCCGGCGCGCGGGGCGGACTGGGACCTGTCGCGGCTGCGGTTCGTGATGAACGCCGGTGAGGCGATCGTGCCGCGGGTGGCGCGGCGCTGGCTGCGGCTGCTCGCGCCGTTCGGGCTGCCGGGCACCGCGATGCGCCCGGCGTGGGGGATGTCCGAGACGTCGTCCGCGGTGGTGTACTCCGACCGGTTCACGCTCGCCGGGACATCGGACGACGACGCGTTCGCGGAGGTCGGCGCGCCCCTGCCGGGGACCGCGGCGCGGATCGTGGACGGGCCGCAGCAGGCGCCGCGGGTGCTGGCCGAGGGCGCGGTGGGGCGGCTCCAGGTGCGCGGCACCACCGTGACGACCGGTTACCTGGCGGCGCCGGAGCAGAATTCGGCGGCGTTCACCGGTGACGGCTGGTTCGACACCGGGGACCTGGGCCGGATCGTCGGCGGCCGGCTGACGCTGACCGGCCGGGCGAAGGACGTGGTGATCCTCAACGGCGTCAACCACCACAGCCACGAGATCGAGGCGGCGGTGGAGGAACTGGACTGCGTGGAGCCGTCGTTCACCGCGGCGGTGGCGGTGCGGCCGCCCGGGTCCGGCGGTGACGAGCTGGCGGTGTTCTTCCACCCGCGGGGCGCGGCCGGGCCGGAGGAGGTCGCGCGGCGGGTGCGGCACGCGGTGCTGGACCGGATCGGCGTCAATCCGCGCTTCGTGCTGGCGGTCGCGCGTGCGCAGGTGCCGAAGACGGAGATCGGGAAGATCCAGCGGGCGGCGCTGCGGGCCCGTTTCGAGGCGGGCGCGTTCACCGCGGCGCAGCAGGCGGCCACGCTGCCGGACCACTTCCACCGGCCGGTGTGGGTGCCGCGCGCGCTGCCGCCGCGGCCGTCGGCGCCTGCCCTGGACGGCCCCGTCCTGGTGCTGCCGGACTCCGGCGGCCTCGCCGGGCGCCTGGCGGCGCTGCTGCGGGCCGCGGGGCGCGAGGTGGTGGTGGCCGAGGGGCCCGGCGGCGACGCCCCCGTAGGCCTGCTGCCGGCGGCCGTGGTGGACCTGCGCTGCTACGACCGGCCGTCGGGCGCTTCCGCGCGGGGCGAGCTGCACGCGCTGCTGGGGCTGATCCGGCGGTGCGGGCCGGCCGGTGCGGTGTACGCGGTGACCAGCGGTGCGGTCGCGGGGCTGCCGCAGGAGGTGCCGGACGTCGAACGGGCGCCGCTGGCCGGACTGTTGGCGACGCTCGGCCAGGAGCTGCCGGGGGCCCGGGTGGTCCAGCTGGATGTGCTGCCGGGTGACGCGGACGAGGTCGCGGCGCTGCTGGCCGCGGAGGTGGGGCGGCTGCCGCGCGAGCGTGCGGTGGCCTACCGCGGGGGCCGGCGGCTGGCCCGGAGGCTGGTGCCCGCGCGGGCGGGGAGCGGGGCCGGACGTGCGCCGTTCCGCGCGGGCGGGCGCTACCTGCTGACGGGCGGCGCGGGCGGCGTCGGGCGGCTGCTGGCAGCGGAGTTGGCCGCGTCGTACGGTGCGCGGGTGCTGTGCCTGGGGCGCGGGCCCCGGCCGCCGGCGCTCGATCCGGCGGCGGAGTACGTCCGCGCGGATGTCACGGACGCCGGGGCCGTGGGCCGGGTCGTACGGGAGGCGGAGGCGCGGTGGGGGGCGCCGCTGGACGGGGTGCTGCACCTGGCGGGCTCCTACCGGGAGGTGCCGCTCGACGCGTGCGCGCCCGCCGATCTCGACGCGGCGCTGGCCGCGAAGGCCGACGGGGCGCGGGTGCTGGCCGAACTGCTGGGCGGGCGGCGGGGGTTGCTGTTCGTCGCGTTCTCCTCGGTGAACGGCCTGTTCGGTGGCGCGTCGGTGGCGGGCTACTCGGCGGCCTCGGCCTACCTGGACGCGCTCGCAGGCGCGCTGCGGGAGCGCGGCCTTGACGCGTACAGCCTGGGGTGGAGCATGTGGGACGAGACCGGGATGAGCGCGGGCCACCCGATGAAGAGCCTGACGCGGGCGCGGGGCTACCGGGTGCTGCCGCCGGACGAGGCGCTGGCCTCGCTCGTGGTGGCGCTCGGCCTCGACGCGCCGCACCAGCTGGTGGGGCTGGACCCGGGCCGCCCGTGGGTGGCCTCCCAACTCGGCGGCGGTTCGGCGGTGTTGACGGAGCTGTCGGTGCACGCCGAGGCGGAGCCCGCGCTCGGTGCGGCGGCGCCCGACCGGTTCGGCACGCCGTCCGCGGCGCCGCGGGTCGTGGTCGGTCCGCTGCCGCTGGACCCGGTCACCGGCGAGGTGGACCGGGAGCGGCTGGCGAAGTCCGGTGCCGCGTCGGCCACGCAGGCGGGCGCGGGGGCAGGTACGGGCACCGGCTCTGCGGACGGCGCTCCGCGCGACGGCCTGGAGTCGGTGATCGCCGCCGTGTGGGCCGAGGTGCTGGGCGTTTCGGGGATCACCCGCGGCGCGAGCTTCTTCGACCTGGGCGGCGGCTCCCTGCAGGCCACCCGCGTCCACGGGCTGCTCCAGGACCGCCTGCACCGCGACATCCCCCTGGTGGAGCTCTTCCGCCGCCCCATCCTCCGCGCCCTCGCCGAAGCCCTCGCCCCCGCTCCCGCCTCCTCCACTCCCCCGCCCGCCCCCGGCACCCGCGGCCGCTCCCGCGCCGCCCGCCGCCTCCGCGCCACCCCCAAGCCCTGACCCCGAGGGAGGGGCCCGGCCGCCCGGGCCCCTCCCGGTCCTGCGCATAGGGTGTCGTCATGCCCCTGAGCCGCATGGTCCTCTCGTCCGGTCGCTCGATCGACCTCACCGAGCTGCGCATGTCCTCGACCTACGCGGGGGTGCTGGAGGGCTACCCGAGCAAACTCTTCAACGACCGTACGGTCAGGCGCCTTCGACGTCGGGCCGAAGCCGCCTTCCCCTCCGCGCCGGTCCACCTCCTGCCCCCCACCCGCAGCTACCCGGACAGTCCCGCCGGCCCCTTCGGCCCGGTCGAGGTGCTGCCCTCCGTGACGTGCATCGGCGTCTTCGACTCGACGGTGGTCTCCCCCGTACTCGACCCGGTCCTGCACCGCTCCACCCTCACCGTGGCCTGGTTCCAGCCGACCCCGTCCCCCGAGCACGCCGATCCCGCCCTCCACACCCTTCCCTGGGACACCCTGGCCGGCGACTACGCGCTCTAGCCGCCCGTGTCCGGCGCCCCGTGAGAACGCTTTCGCTCCGCCGCGGTGGTCAGGATGCCGAGCAGCACCGCGAGGTCGGCCGCTCCCTCGGCGTCGTCGGCCCAGCGCATGACCGCCACCGGACGGGCATCCCGGAGGAAGACGCCTTCCCGTGCCAGGAGGAAGGCCAACGCCAGCATGGCGGCACGGGCGTTGCCGTCCTCGAACGGATGGAAGAAGAGGACGTCGAGGTAGGCACGGGCCGCGCGTGCGGGCAGCGGCAGATCCGCGTGCGTGCTCTCGGACAGGCAGCGCTCGAAGCGCGTCCGTGTGCCGGGGGCGAGGCCGTAGCGCTCCTGCCCGCCCTTCGCGAAGGCGGGTGCCGGACGGAACCCGACGGACTGGCGGCCCAGCACGGTCCGCTGCCACCCCGCCAGGAGCGCGAAGCTCAGCGGAACGCCCTGCCGCGCATCGGCGAAAGCCGCGTCAAGGGCTGCCATGACCCGTGCGGCCCCCTCGGCGTCGCGTCGGCCCCGCCCGCGTCGGCCGCGGAGGCGGGCAGGGGGCGGGCGCTGGTGTCGGCTCGGCGGACGGCGCTCCGCGCGAGGGCCCGGAGTCGGTGATCGCCCGGGCCCGTCGGCTCTTCGACCGACCGACCGACCAACTGACCGGTCGCGTCCGTCGGTCTGCCATGATCGGCCGCGGTCGGTCGGGGTGTCGTTCGGGAGGTGCTCGTGGGTGTGATCGGGTCAGGGCGGTCCGCGCGGGTGGCCGCCTACGCGGAGGTGGGTGCGCGGCTGTCGCTGTGGAGCGACCGGCGGCTGGGGGAGGCGGTAGCCGCCGCGCCGGGCCTGGGTTCCGGCATCGGCGGCAGGTCGGCGGAGATGGAGGTGGAGGGGAGGCGGGTCTTCGTCAAGCGGGTCCCGTTGACGGACCTCGAGTTGCGGCCGGCGCATGTGCGGTCCACCGCCAACGTCTTCGGCCTTCCGCTCTTCTACCAGTACGGCGTCGGGTCGGCCGGTTTCGGCGCCTGGCGCGAGCTGGCGACGCACATCATGACGACCGGTTGGGTGCTGGGGGACGCGTACGCGGGGTTCCCGCTGCTGTATCACTGGCGGGTGCTGCCGGACGCTCCCCCCACCGGCTTCGCCGACGAGTTCGGGGGCGTGGCGGGGGCGGTGGCGCACTGGGACGGCTCGCCGGCGGTGCGCAACCGCCTGGAAGCGATCGGGGGGTCGTCCGCCAGCCTGGTGCTCTTCCTGGAGCATGTGCCGAGGACGCTGGGCGCGTGGCTGGGCGAGGCACGGGCCGGGCAGGAGAAGGAGGTCCGCTCGCCCTACCTGTGGGTGGAGGAGGAACTGCGCCGGGGAACGGAGTTCATGAGCGCGCGCGGGCTGGTCCACTTCGACGCGCACTTCTCCAACCTGCTCACCGACGGCCGGCGGGTCTACTTCGCCGACTTCGGGCTGGCCTTGAGCCGCGACTTCGAACTGTCGGCGGAGGAGCACGCCTTCCTCGCCGACCACCTCGTCTACGACCGCAGCTACGCACCGGGCCACCTGCTGCGCCATCACCTGCCCGACGGCGTGCGCGGCGGCGCCGACCACGGCGCCTTCCTGCGCGCATGGGTCGCGGGCCGCCGGCCGCCCGGTGTGCCGGCCGACCTCGGCGCGGTCATCAGCCGCCACGCCCGGCACGCGATCGTCCTGGACGACTTCCACCGCCGCCTGATCGCGCAGAGCAAAGCCACCCCCTTCCCCGCAGCCGAGGTCCGGCGCGCCATGGGCGACGTACCGTCGGCACGCTGAGGAGGCGCCCCGCCCACACCGACCGCCCGAGCCAGGCTGTCGGGCCGTCGGTCCGTCGGTCCGTCGGTCCGGCCGCCTAACGGTCAGCCGGTGACCGGCTTCGCGGCGTCGATCCACCCGGCGAGCTGGTTCATGTAGCCCGCCTGGGAGACGTAGTCGAGCGTCGCCGACAGCCACGGGTGGACCTGGCCCGCGGCCAGCGCCGGGCTCTGCTTGACGGTCGGCTGCTTGGCCAACTGGGCCCGGTCGTAGCCGTCCTGCTCCAGCAGCCAGAGGTCGCCGCCGACCTGGCCGGCGTTCTCCCAGCTGTAGTCGGCCCAGTAGAAGCCCTCGGGCTCGGGCGCGAAGAACTTCACGCCGAGGTCGGAGTAGAGCCGCAGCGCCGGGTCGTCCTGGTACTTGGCGGCGTTGATGCCGTCGCTGTCGGCGTAGATCGCCGCGACGGTGACCGGGTGCGCCGCGGCGGCCTTCCGCAGCCGGTCCGAGGCCGCGTCATAGGTGGCCTTGGCCTTGGCGACCGTCGCGGCGTCGGCGCCGAGCGCGGTGGCGAGCTTGGTGGTGTGCGCCACGACGTCGGCGCCGTCGCCGCCGATCAGGATCGTGATGACAGGGGCGATCGCCTCGACCTGCTTCTGCTGGGCGAGGTCCTTGAAGCCGTAGTCGGGCTGGGTGGTGTCGATCGTGCCCTTCTCGTCGGTCGGGTATGCCTCGGAGACGATGACGTCGGGGCGGGCCGCCGCGAGCTTCTCGACGTCGATCTCGCCGGCGACCGATCCGACCTGCTGGACGCCGGAGGTGTCGAGCCCGTCGAAGCGGGCGTCGGCCTTGAACGTGGCGTAGCCCCAGGCGGCGACGGGCTCGATGCCGTAGTGCATGAGGGGGACGATCTCGTCGTTCATGCCCGCCACGCGCTGCGGCGCGTGGTCGAGGGTGACGGTCTTGCCGAGGTCGTCGGTGAAGGTCCAGCGCTGGGAGGACGCCGACGCGGCGCTGTCCGCGCCGGAGTTCGACGAGGAGCAGGCGGCCAGAGCGGCGATCAGAGCCAGGGCGAGGAGCGGGAGCAGGCGGAGGCGTGGAAGGTTCGACATAGTGAGCTTAGGTTAGCCTAACCTTCCTCGTCCTCCTCCGGCAGCACCAGCGGAGTGCCGGTCACCGGGTCGGGCACCACCCGCGCGCGCAGCCCGAACGCCCGCCGCAGCAGCTCCGGTCGCAGCACCTCGGCCGGCTTCCCGTCGGCGAGCACGCCCCCTTCGCCGAGGGCCACCAGCCGGTCGGAGTAGCGGGCCGCCAGCCCCAGGTCGTGCAGCACCATCACGACGGTGGTGCCCGACACGCGGTTGGTCCGCCGCACCAGTCGCAGCACCTCCAGCTGGTGCGCGAGGTCGAGGTAGGTCGTCGGCTCGTCCAGCAGCAGGGTCGGCGCCTCCTGCGCGAGCACCAGGGCGATCCAGGCGCGCTGCCGCTGACCGCCCGACAGCTCCGTCACCGCCCGGTCGGCCACCTCGGCGAGCCCGGTGTCGGCCAGCACCCGCGTCACCACCGCGTCGTCCGCGGGCGTCCACGGCCGGGCCCAGCTCTGGTGCGGGTTGCGGCCGCGCATCACCAGGTCCCGTACGCTCGTGCCGGCCGGGGCCACCGGGCTCTGCGGCAGGATCGCCAACCGGCGCGCCACCGCGCGCGAGCGGTACGTGCGCAGGGGCTCGCCGTCCAGCAGGATCGTGCCCGTGCGCGGGGCCAGCAGCCGCCCGAACGCCTTGAGCAGGGTGGACTTGCCGCAGCCGTTCGCCCCGACCAGCGTGGTGACGGTGCCGGCCTCGATGTCCAGGTCCACGCCCTGGAGCACGGTGCGCCCGTCGTAGCCCAGGCACACACCGCGGGCCTGGAGCACGGGTACGGCGCCGCCGGCCCCGGATACGGGTACGGACTCGGGTACGGGTGCGGCGGTCATGCCGTCATCTCCTTGCGGTGTCTGACCAGCAGCCAGATCAGGTACGGCGCGCCGACCACGGTCGTGACGATCCCGACCGGCACGTCCCACGGGAAGACCGTGCGCGCGAGCGTGTCGGCCAGCAGCACCAGGCAGGTGCCGGTCAGCCCGGACAGCAGCAGCGGCGGGCGCGCGGTCCCGGCCGCGCGCACCGCGATCTGGGGCGCCACGAACGCGACGAACCCCACCGGGCCGGCCGCCGCGACCGCGGCCGCCGTGAGCAGCACGGTCAGGCCGACCACGACCGCGCGGTGCAGTTGGACCGGCAGTCCGACGCCCCGCGCGATGCCGTCCCCCAGGTGCGAGACGGCCAGCGCGGCCGACCCGGCGAGCGCGAGCGGCACCAGCACGGCCACCGCGGCCAGCAGCGGCCGCACCCCGTCCCACGACGCGCCGGACAGCGAGCCGACCAACCACTGCGAGGCGGCCGTCGCCTGGGTGACGCGGGCGCGCACCAGCAGATAGCTGGTGCCGGCGTCGAGCATCGCCGCCACCCCGATGCCCACCAGCACCAGGCGGTAGCCCTCCACACCGCCGCCGCGCCACCCCAGTCCGTACACCACGGCCGCGGCCGCGACCGCGCCCAGCGCCGCGGTGGCCGGCATGCCCGCGCCCAGCAGCGTCCCGCCGACGCTCTCCCCGCCGCCGCCGAGCACCACGGCCGCGACCGCGCCCAGCGACGCCCCCGACGACACCCCGACGACGTCGGGCGTGGCCAGCGGGTTGCGGGTGACCGTCTGCATCAACGCCCCTGCCACGCCCAGCGCCAGGCCCACCAGCGCGCCGGTGAGCACCCGCGGCAGCCGCAGGGTGACCACGATGAGCCGGTCGAAGCTGTCGCCCCGCCCGGCCAGCGTCCGCAGGATGTCGGGCACCGACACCTGCGCCCCGCCGACCGCGATCGCGGTCACCACCAGCGCGAGGGCGAGCAGCGCGGCCGCGGCCGTGGCCGCCAGCACCCGCGGCCGCCACGCGAACCCGAACGGCCCGACCAGGACGCCGTGCCGCCCCGCGGCCCCGGCAACTCCCGCGGGTGCGGCGGGCTGTACGGCGGTCACAGGCTGACCAGCGAGCGGCGGCGGGCGACCACGACGAAGAACGGCCCGCCGACGACGGCGAGCATGATGCCGACCTGGACCTCGGAGGCGCCGCCGATCTCGCGGCCGGCGATGTCCGCGACCAGGACGACCAGACAGCCGACGAGGGCCGCGGCGGGCAGCAGCAGCCGGTGTCCGGCGCCGACCAGCGCACGGGCCAGGTGCGGAACGACCAGGCCGACGAAGGCGATCGGGCCGGCGGCGGCCGTGGCGGCGGCGGTGAGCAGGGTGATCGCGGCCAGGCCGGTGCCGCGGGCGACGAGCAGGTTCTCGCCGAGGCCGCGCGCGAGGTCCTCCCCCTCGGCGAGGTTGTCCAGGGCACGGGTGTTGAGCGCGGCGAGCAGCAGCCCGGCGGCGGCGAAGGGCAGCGTGGCCCACACGTCGTGGAGTTGGCGGCCGGACAGCGAGCCGACCACCCACAGCTGGTAGGCGCGCAGGCTGTCGCGGTCGGCGAGGGTCAGGAAGGACGTGATCGCGCCGAGCAGCGCGGAGACCGCGGTGCCGGCGATGGCCAGCGGCACCGGGTTCGCGGTGGCGCTGCCGGCGACGGTGATCGCGAAGGCGGCCAGGCTCGCCAGGAGGGCGCCGGCCAGCGCCAGGCCCACCGACGCGGCCGGGCCGGACAGGCCCAGCACCACGATGCCGAGGACGACGGCGAGCCCGGCGCCGGCCGAGACGCCGAACAGGCCGGGGTCGGCCAGGGGGTTGCGGGTGTGGCCCTGCATGACGCTGCCCGCCACGCCCAGGCAGACCCCGGCGATCAGGCCGATGACCGTACGCGGCACCCGCGAGCCGTAGACGACGGCGGCGTCGGTGCCGGAGCCGGGGTGGAGCAGTCCGTGCAGCACCGCTGCGGGGGTGAGCGGATTGCTGCCCAGCAGAAGGCTCGCGACGCACACGGCGGCCACGGCCACGGCCAGCGCGCCGAGGGATCTCCCACCGGCGGCACGGAACCGGGACAGGGACGGGGACGGGAACGGCCGGCGGGTCCGCTGCGGCGGCTCGGCCGGCTCCGTAGCTACGATCACGAAAGTTAGCTTAGCCTTACCTTCATGAGCACTCGCGCACGCACCCTCACCCGTGAATCCCAGCTGTTCCGTGCCTCGGTCGTGTCGACCACGCGCCTGACCCCGAACATGCAGCGCGTGACCGTACGCGGCGACGAGCTGCGGGACTTCCCCTGGCGCGGCTACGACCACTGGTTCCGGCTGTTCCTGCGCCACCCGCACCAGGAGCGCTTCCACGTGCCGGAGGCGGGCGGCGAGAAGTGGTGGCAGCCCTACCTCGCCATGCCCGACGAGGTGCGGCCGCACTGCGCCAACTACACGGTCGCCGACTTCCGCGCCGAGGACGGCGAGTTGGACATCGACGTGGTGGTGCACCGCGGCCCGGACGGCGAGTTGGCCGGCACCGTCGCCATCTGGGCCTGCTCGACCGGGCACGGCGAAGAGCTCGCACTGATCGACCAGGGCATCCTGTTCGACCCGCCCGCCGACGCCTCCAGCGTGCTGCTGGTCGCCGACGAGTCCGGCCTGCCCGCGGTCGCCGGCATCCTGCGCTCGCTGGCGCCCGACACCGTCGGCCGGGTCTTCCAGGAGGTGCCCACCGACGGCGACCGCCGCACCCTGGCCGGCCCGCCCGGCGTACGCGTCGAGTGGATACCGCGCACCGACCCGGGCACCGCGCCCGGCAGCGCCGCGCTGGCCGCCCTGCGCGCCCACCGGGACATCGACCCGGACGGGTACGCCTTCGTCGTCGGCGAGCAGACGCTCGCCACCGAGGGCCGCCGCCACCTGCACCGCGCGGGCATGCCGAAGGACCGCATCACCTTCTCCGGCTTCTGGAAGTCCGAGCAGCACTGACGCCCGCGGGAGCGCCGCCGCGCACGGTCGGCTCCTGGATGACCGGACGAACGGGCGACCGGACGACTCGACAACCGGACGACCGGCGAGGGCGGCGGGCCCGCGGCGGGCCCGGTCGCTGACCGTTCGGCCCTCCTCTCCTGGGGTGAACGGCGGTTGCGCCTGAGCCGGTGCGGGCGGCCGGGCCGATAGGAAGGAACAGGGCACGACCTGGCGCGACGGACGCCCGCGCCGGCCCCCGACCCGGGCCGACCGCCCGGAGAAGGGCGACGGTATGGACGCGCGCCGAAGGCGACCGGGCGGACCCGAACGGGCCCGGCGGCAGGAACGCAGGCAGCGGCAGCAGCAGCGCCAGCGCGAGCGGCGCCGCGAGCAGGCCCGCCCGGCAGGCGGCGAACGGGACTTGGAGACCTCCCGCGAGCGCGCCCGGGAGCGGGCACAGAGCAACCCGGAGAAACGGTCCGCCCAGCGGGTCGACCAGCTCTACCGCACGCTGCTGCGCCGCCGCAAGCACCCGCTGAGCCCGTCGGACGTGGCCGTCGCGGACCTGCCGAAGGTGCGGCTGGCGGTGACCGCGGCCGCGCTCGGCAACACCATGGAGTGGTTCGACTTCGGCGTCTACGCCTACCTCGCCGACACCCTCGGCAAGGTGTTCTTCCCCGCCAGCAGCCCCGGGACGCAGGTGGTGTCCACCTTCGCCACCTTCGCCGCCGCCTTCCTCGTCCGGCCGCTGGGCGGGCTGGTGTTCGGCCCGCTCGGCGACCGGATCGGACGGCAGCGGGTACTGGCGATCACCATGATCATGATGGCCGCGAGCACCTTCGCGGTCGGCGTGCTGCCCAGCTACTCCTCCGCCGGGCTGCTGGCGCCGCTGCTCCTGCTGGTGTGCCGGCTGGTGCAGGGCTTCTCCACCGGCGGCGAGTACGCGGGCGCGACCACGTACATCGCCGAGTACGCGCCCGACAAGCGCCGCGGCTTCCTCGGCAGTTGGCTCGACTTCGGCACCTTCATCGGCTACTCGCTCGGCTCGGGCCTGGTCACCGTGCTGACGCTCACCGCGGGGTCGGACGGCCTGGAGCACTGGGCGTGGCGGATTCCGTTCTGGGTCGCCGGGCCGCTGGGCGTGACCGGCCTGTACATGCGGCTGAAGCTGGAGGACACGCCCGCGTTCAAGGAGGAGGTCGAGCAGGCGGCGCACGCGGCGCCGGGCGAGGACAGCCCGGTGGAGCAGGCGCGGCAGTCCGGCGGCGGACGGCTGAAGGAGATCTTCACCGACCACTGGCAGGCGGTGCTGATCTGCATGGGGCTGGTGCTGCTGTACAACGTCACCAACTACATGGTCACCTCCTACCTGCCGACGTACATGACCTCCACCCTCGACTTCGGGTCCACCACCGCGCAGTTGATGGTGCTGGCCACGATGCTGCTGGTGGTCCTGACGATCACCGCGGTCGGCCGCGGCTCGGACCGCTGGGGGCGCAGGCCGCTGTTCATGACCGGCAGCATCGCGCTGGTCGCCCTGTCGGCGCCGGCGTTCCTGCTGATCCGGCAGGGCGGGATCGCGCTGCCGGCGGTCGGCTGCGCGGTGCTCGGCCTGCTGCTGGTGACCTTCGCGGGCACCTCCGCGGCCACGCTGCCCGCCCTGTTCCCGACCCGCATGCGCTACGGCGCGCTGTCCATCGCGTTCAACATCTCCGTCTCGCTCTTCGGCGGCACCACCCCGCTGTTCGCCTCCGCGCTAGTCGAGGCGACCGGCAACAACATGATCCCGGCGTACTACCTGATGGTCGCCGGGGTGATCGGCTTCGTCTCCACGCTGTTCCTGCGCGAGACCGCGGGCAAGCCGCTGCCGGGCTCGCGGGCGATGGCCGAGACCCCCGGGCAGGCCCGGCGGCTGGTGGCACGCAGCCGTACGGCCGCGGGGCGGCAGGCGCGGGACATGTGGATCAGGCTCCGCGGCCGCGGCCGCGGCTGAGCGCCGGGCCTGCCCTGCTGGCGCGGGTGCGCGCCGGTGCACGAGAATCGGCCGGTCGGTCGAGGCAGCGGGGAGCGGGGAGCGGCGGGGGGACAGGAGGCGGGTGGGCGTGGGGGCGGACGCGGGCGCAGGCGCGGGGGTGGGCGTGGAGACGCCCGGGGAGCCGGCCGTACCCGGGGAGCAGGGCGGGGGCCTGCGGCGGCCCCGGTTCGTCGGGCGCGCGGCCGAACTCGCGCAGCTCACCGAGGCGTTGGCGCACCCGCCCGCGTTCGTCGTGGTCGAGGGCGAGGCGGGCATCGGCAAGAGCCGCCTGGTACGGGAGGCGGTACGGGCGGCCGGTGCCGAGACGGAGTGCGGCCGGGCCCCGATCGGCACGCTGTACGTGCGGTGCCCGCCGTACGCCGGGCATTTCACGCTGGCGCCGGTGGTGGACGCCCTGCGGCAGGCCGCGCCCGGTGTCCGCGGCGCAGGACTGTCCGCGGTGGGGGCGGCGCTGCGGCCGCTGTTCCCGGAGTGGGCGCGTGATCTGCCGCCCGTGCCGCCCGGCCTGGTGGACCCCGGCGCCGCGGCGCACCAGCGGCTGCGGGCGCTCGCGGAGCTGCTGGACCGGCTGGAGGTGCGGACGCTGGTGGTGCAGGACGCGCACCGGGCCGATGCGGGCACGCTGGACTTCCTGGTGCACCTCCTGGCGGCCCGGCCGCGGCGGGTGAGTGTGGTGCTGACCTGGTGCCCGGGCGAAGTGCCCGCGGCTTCGCCGCTGTTGCGGCTGACCGCCCGCCCGCCGGAGGACGGGGGCCGGGCCCGGGTCGTACTCGGCGGCCTGCCGGAGGCGGACGCCGCCGCGCTGGTGTCCTCGATGCTCGGCGGGGAGCGGGTGTCGCCCGGTCTCGCGCGGGCCCTGTACGGCTGGACCGAGGGGGTGCCGCTGGCGCTGGCGGAGTGCGTGCGGCTGCTGCGCGAACGGCGCGACCTGGTGCTGCGCGGCGGGCAGTGGGCGCGCCGCGGCCGCCGCGAGATCGAGGTGCCGGCCGCGATCGGTGACGCGGTGCGCGAGCGCGCCGCCCGGCTGGACGCGGACGCGCGGCGGGTGCTGCTGGCCGCGGCCGTCCTGGGTGAACCGGCCGACGCGCAGGTCCTGGCCGCCGTCAGCGGACTGCCCGCGGCGGACTGGCCCGCGGCGGTCGGCCGAGCCCTGGCCGCCGGGCTCCTCGACGACGCCTTCCCCGCCGCTGCCGGCCGCGTCGGCGCCGCGCCGCACCAGGCCGGCCCGCCCCTGATCGGCTTCCGGCACGCCCTGGCGGCCAGGACCGTCTACGCGCAAGCGACCGCCCCCGAGCGCGGCGCCGCGCACCGCAGGGCCGCCGAGGCCCTGGCGGCCACCGCGCCGCGCCCGCTGACCGGTATCGCCCGCCACTTCCAGCTGGCCGGGGACGTCGAGCGCTGGGCTGCGTACGCCCGGCAGGCCGCCGACGCCGCGCTGGCCGCGGGCGACCACGCCGCCGCCGTCACCCTGCTGCACGCCCTGATCACCCGCCCCGCGCTGCCCGTCACCGACCTGGCCGCGCTCACCGCGAAGCTGCCGCTCCAGACCGCGACGGGCGCGACCGAGCGCGGCGGGATCGTCCGGACGCTGCGCGCGGCGCTGGCCGCGGGGTCCGGGAGCGGGCAGCTCGTGCCGCGCGAGCGGGCGGCGATCCGCGCGCAGCTCGGCCGGCTGCTGCTGGACGTCGGCGAACACGCCCAGGGCGCGGCCGAGTTCGAGCTCGCCATCCCCGACCTCGCCGAGGGCGGCTACGCGGTGGCGTACGGGATGACGATGCTCGGTATCCCGCTGCACGCGTCGTGGCCGGTCTCCACCCATCTGCGGTGGCTCAGGCGCGCCCACTCCGTCGCGGCGCTCGGCGCGGTCACGGCGGACCAGCAGCGCGTCCTGCACGTCAACCACGTGACCGCGCTGCTCAACCTCGGCGAGCAGAGCGGCTGGGAGCTGGCGCAGCAGCACGACGGCGACGAGTCGACGCCGCAGGCCGCCCGGCAGCACGCCCGCCTCCATCTCAACGCCGGCAGCCAGGGCCTGTACTGGGGGCTGTACGAGCAGGCCCGGCAGCATCTGGACCTCGCGGTCGACTGCGCCGAGCGGCACGGCTACCAGGGCCTGCACGACATGGCCGCCGCCACCAGGGACCATCTGGACTGGCGCACCGGGGCCTGGGAGGGCCTGGACCGGCGGCTGTCGCAGTGGGCGGCGGTGGGCGAGCCGATGATCCGGATCGACGCGCAGCTGGTCGGCGCGATGCTGCGGGCAGCCCGCTCGGGGCCGGACGCCGAGAGCGTCCGGGCGCTGCGTACGCTGCTGGCGGAGAGCCGGCAGCGCGGCGCGGCCGAGACGGTCGCCGAGGCGGCCGGGGCGCTGGCCCGGCTCACCGCCGATCCGGCACTGGTGCTGGCCGTCACCGGTGAGCCGGTGCGGCGGATGACCCGCAAGGGGCTGTGGCTGTGGGCCGCGGACCTGCTCCCGCCGCACCTCGGGGCGCTGCTGGCCACCGGCCGCCGCGCGGAGGCCGAGGCGCTGGCCGAGGCGTTCGCGCAGGGCGCCGCCGGGCGGTCGGTGCCGGTGCTGACCGCGGCGCTGGCCTGCTGCCGGGCGCTGCTCGCCGAGCCGCCCGACCTGTCCGGCGCGCCCGAGCGCGCCGCGGGGTCGGCCGCGAGCTGGCGGGCGGCGGCCGAAGCGTGGCAGGCGCTGCCGCGCCCCTATGACGCGGCGCAGGCCCGCGAGCGCGCCGCCCGCTGGCTGCTCGCCGCGGGGCAGCCGGGCGCCGCGGTGCGTGAACTGCACACCGTGGCAGAGGAGTTCGGCGCGCTCGGTGCGCGCCATGACGCGGCGCGGGTGGCGCGCACGCTGGCCGCGTCCGGGGCCGCGTCCGGGGCCGCGTCCGGCGAGCGGAGTGCGAAACGGCGTACCGGGCGCCGCGGTTACGGCGGTCTGCTGTCGCCGCGCGAGCAGGAGGTGGTCCGGCTGGTCGTGCGCGGGCTCACCAACCGGCAGATCGCGCAGGCCCTTTCGCGATCGCCGAAGACGATCGCCGCGCAGGTGAACTCCGCGATGCGCAAGTACGGCGTGACCACGCGCACGGCCCTCGCGGTGCGGTCGACGGGGAAGGCCGCGGCGGCCGGGCCGCCCGGCGCGGACCCCGCCTGAGTCGCGCCCCGCCCGCACCCCCGGTTCGACAGCGGTCAACGGGCCTGCGGGAGCGTCGCGTTGAGGAGATCACCGGCCGGTCCGCAGGCGTCACCCGGGCACCACCGTTAGGTCGGATGACCTAAACAACGGCCGCGCCGGGAGCCGGTGCGTTGACAACTTCCGGTGCCCGGGCGGCCAATGGGGTCTCGGTGACCACCCCCGTCGCCGTCGCCCCTGATCCCGCACCTCAGGCGACCTGTGCCCTCATCCACAGGAGTCGAGCTTTGCCCACCGCCACCACGACCGGCGCCACCGTACGGCGAAGAGCAGCCGCCGCCGTCGCCGGGCTCGGAGCCCTCGCGCTCACGCTGCTGGGCCTCCCGGCCCAGGCGCACGCCGCCGCGGCCCCGGCCACCGCCACCACCCCCACCGCCTCCACCAATGCGACCGCACGGACCGCCGCGGCGGCGACCGGCAGCGACGCGGCCTACCAGCGCAGCTGCGGCGAGGCCGCGAAGGGCCAGTTCGCCTGCTTCGCGCTGCGCCGCACCGACGTCAAAGCCGCCAAGGGCGTGCAGCCGCTCGTCGCCACCCCCTCCGGCTACGGCCCGAGCGACCTGACCAGCGCCTACAACCTGCCCGCCGACGGAGGCGCCGGCCAGACCGTCGCCATCGTCGACGCCTACGACGACCCCAGCGCCGAGGCGGACCTGTCGGTGTACCGGGCGCAGTACGGCCTGCCCGCGTGCACCTCCGCCGACGGCTGCTTCACCAAGGCCGACCAGCGCGGCGGCACCGACTACCCGGCGGCGAACGCCGGTTGGGCCTCGGAGATATCCCTCGACCTCGACATGGTCTCCGCGGTCGCCCCGGCCGCGAAGATCCTGCTGGTGGAGGCGGACAGCGCCGACATCGAGGCGCTGGGCGCGGCGGTGGACACCGCGGTGGCGCTCGGCGCGAAGTACGTCTCCAACTCCTACGGCACCGGCTACGACACCACGGCCGGGAGCGGCGAGTCGGCGACCGAGACGACCGAGGAGGACGCGCACTACGACCACCCGGGCGTGGCCGTCGTCGCCTCCTCGGGCGACTCGAAGTACGGCGTGAGCTACCCGGCGTCTTCGCAGTACGTCACCTCCGTCGGCGGCACCGCGCTGACCCGCGACAGCGGCAGCCCGCGCGGCTGGACCGAGTCGGTGTGGAACAACTCCTACGGCGGCCCCGGCTCCGGCTGCTCGCTCTACGAGCCGAAGCCCTCCTTCCAGTCCGGCACCGGCTGCGACAAGCGCGCGGTCGCGGACGTGTCCGCGGTGGCCGACCCGGTCACGGGCGTGGCGGTCTACCAGACCTACGGCGGCAGCGGCTGGAACGTCTTCGGCGGCACCAGCGCCGCGTCGCCGATCATCGCGGGCGTCTACGCCGACGCCGGCACCCCGGTCGCGGGCAGCTACCCCAACTCCTACCCGTACCTCGCCAGCGGCTCGGGCCTCAACGACGTGACCAGCGGCAGCAACGGCAGTTGCTCCCCGGCCGTGCTGTGCACCGCCGGCGCCGGCTACGACGGCCCGACCGGGCTGGGTACGCCGAACGGCCTGTCGGCCTTCCGCAGCGGGCCGCACGGCGAGGTCGAGGGCACCGTGACCGACGCCGCCACCGGCAAGGCCCTGGCGGGCGCCCGGGTGGCGGTGGACGGGTTCTCCGCGACCACCGGCACCGACGGCGGCTACCAGGTGACCGTGCCCGCCGGCAGCCACGGCATCACCGTCACGGCGTTCGGCTACGCCCCGGGCGGCGACACGGACGTGAGCGTCGACGACAACGCGACCGTCACCCGCGACTTCGCGCTCAAGGCCGTCGGCTCCCACACCGTCTCCGGCAAGGTCACCGACGGCTCCGGGCACGGCTGGCCGCTGTACGCGAAGCTCACCGTGGACGGCACCGCGCTGAGCACCTTCACCGACCCGGTCACCGGCGCCTACGCGCTGAAGCTGCCCGAGGGCGCCTCCTACACGCTGCACATCACCCCCGAGTACACCGGCTACCAGGCGGTGGCGAAGACCGTCACGGTCGGGAAGTCCGACCAGAAGGCGGACGTGGCCGTCCCCGTCGACCCGAACGCCGGTTCCACCCCGGGCTACCGGATCGAGGACACCGCGCCCGTCGAGGCGTTCGACTCGACCACCGCCGCACCCGACGGGTGGAGCGCCGCGAGCACGTCGCCGTACGCCACCGCCGGCTGGGAGTTCGACGACCCGGCGGGGCGCGGCAACCTCACCGGCGGTGACGGCGCGTTCGCCGTCGCGGACGCCAAGGCGTCGACGTCCCCCGCGTACATCACCGGCACGCTGGACAGCGCCTCCTACGACCTGAGCAGGATGTCCGCGCCCGAGCTGGACTTCGGCACCGCCTTCCAGCAGCAGTCCGGGGCGGTCCCGATCATCTCCGCCTCCACCGACGGCGGCAGCACCTGGAACCTCCTCTGGGTCGGCACGGGCTCACTGGGCGCCGGCTCGACGGTCGACATCCCGCTGACCTCCTACGCCGGCGCGTCCTCGCTCAGGGTCCGGTTCCAGATGACCTACTACGGCAGCGCCGACATGTACTGGGAGCTGGACGACGTCCAGGTCGGCGAGCGCACCCCGCAGGCCGTACCCGGCGGGCTGGTCGTCGGCACCGTCCGGGACGCCAACGACGGCTCCGCGGTGACCGGCGCGGCCCTTGACGTACCCGGCGCCGCCACGAAGGCGGTCTCGGCCGCCACTCCGGACGACCCGGCCGTCGGCGGCGGCCTGTACCACCTGTTCGCGCCGCGCACCGGCACGCACCAGGTCACCGCGGCCAAGGGCGGCTACACCAGTTCCTCCGCCGCGGTCCGGATCGCCGCGGACCGCACGGTCCGGCAGGACTACACGCTCAAGGCCGGCCGGCTCACCGTCACACCCGGCCGCGTCGACGCCGCCACGAAGCTCGGCGGCACCACCACGCAGCGCCTGACGGTCACCAACACCGGCACCGCCCCCGCCACGCTGCGCCTGGCCGAGCAGCCGGGCGACACCGAGGTGACCGGCGCCGGGACCCCCCTGAAGGAGACCAGGACCGACTACACCCCGACCCGCTCCGCGAAGGCCCAGGCGGGCCCCGCGAAGACCGGCACCTCCACCGGCACTTCCACCGGCACCGCGGCGGACGCGGGCACCGGCGGGACATGGCAGAGCGGCACCGCCTACCCGACGACCATCATGGACAACGCGGTGGCGGCCGACGGCGGCACGATCTACTCCGCGTTCGGCTACGACGGCTGGTCGGACACCGCCGCCATGTGGTCCATGGACCCGGCCACCGGCACCTGGACGCAGCGCGCGTCCGCCGCCGACACCCGCGAGTCGCCCGCCTACGGCTTCATCGACGGCAAGCTCTACGCCACCGGCGGCTGGGGGTCCGACTACCAGCCCGACGCCAAGCTGGAGATCTACGACCCCGCCACCGACACCTGGTCCACCGGCGCGAGCGTGCCCATCGCGTACGCCAGCAGCGGCAGCGGCGTGCTGGACGGCAAGCTGTACGTGGTCGGCGGCTGCGGCGGCGGCCACTGCGCCGGCACCGAGGTACAGGTCTACGACCCGGCCACCGACTCCTGGTCGGCGGCCGCGGACTACCCCGAGCCGATCGGCGCCGTCTCCTGCGGCGCCCTGTCCGGCACGCTCTACTGCGCCGGCGGCAGCAACGACGACGCCGACGTGTCCCACGCCTACTCCTACGACCCGGCGAAGAACGCCTGGACGGCCATCGCCGACCTGCCCTCCGCGATGTCCGCCACCGCCGGCACCGTCGCGGCCGGGCAGTTCGTCCTGACCACCGGCATCAGCGCAGGCGCCGCCACCAACAAGGGCTACGCCTACGACCCGGCCACGAACCGGTGGAGCAGCCTGCCCAACGCCCCCACCGCGACCTACGGCGCCGGAGCGGCGCCCGGCCTGTACAAGATCGGCGGCTCGACCCAGGTCGCCTCGCCGCTGTCGAACGTCGAGGTGCTGCCGGGCTACGGCCCGACCGGCGCCACGGACGTGCGCTGGCTGCGCGAGAGCCGCCGCACGCTCACGCTCCGCCCGGGGCAGCACGCCACCGTGACGGTCACGCTCACCGCCTCGGCGGCCGGCGGGATCACCAAGACCGGTGTGTATGACGCCGAGTTGCCCGCCACCTCGGACACGCCGTACCACGTGCCCGCGGTGCCGGTGACGCTGACGGTCAAGCCGTCGAAGGGCCACGGCGGGGGGAAGGGCTGACCCCTCCCCCGCACACCACGGCGGCGCGCCCCACCCGGGGCGCGCCGTCCGCCGTACCGGACGCGTTCCGCACGCTGCGGACGGGCGCCGAGGGCGGGGACAATCCTCATGTGATCGATCGTCACGTGATCGGCCGTCACAGTGAAGGAGTGTCCCGATGTGGTCCACCGTCATAGCCGTCCTCGGCACCCTGCTCGGCGGGGGGCTCACCGGGCTGCTCCAGAGCCGCGGAGAGCGGCGCTCCCGGCTGGCCGCCCGCACCGACGAGAAGGCGCGGGCACTGCGCACGGCCCTCGGCGAGCTGGTCGCCGCGCTCGGCGACCACCGCCGGGCGATGTGGCACCGCGAGGCACTGCGGCTGGACGGCGCGGCCCAACACACCTACGAGGCCGCCCGGATGGAGTCCCGCTCGACGCGCTCGGCGGTCACCGCGCCGCTGGTGGCTGTCTCGGTCATCGAGCCCGCCCTCGCACAGGTCGCCAAGGAGGCCGCGCAGGCCGCGTTCGACCTGCGCGACGCCCCGGACCGCGAGGAGCTGGCCGCGCGCCGCGAACGCGCGATCGCCGCGACCGACGTCCTGGTGGCCGCCGCGGGCCGCGCCATGGCCTGAGGCCCCCTGCCGGGCGCTCAGCGGAAGCGGATGGCCCTGAAAGCGCCGCACGGAACGACGCCCGCCCGTCTGCCGACAGCGGCGCGGCCCCGCCCCCGGTCAGACGGTCACCACCCCGCGCGGGTCGAAGAGCGTGACGGTCACCGCGCCGCCGGGGGCCTCCGCTGCGGTGGCCGGGGGCCACTCCAGGTCGGGGGTGGCGATGATCGCGATGTCCGCGGCGTCCGGCACGGGCTGCCCCGCGGCGCGCAGGGCGTCCAGCGCGCTCCGCAGCTCGGCCTGATAGGCGGCCGCGACCGCCCGTGCCCGGGCCTCGGCGAGCTGCATGGACCGGCCGAAGTGCGGCACGCCGTCGACCGGCACCACGGCCCGGTCCTCGATCCGGATCACCGGCGGCGGCCCGCCCCCGGCCACCGCCGCGGCGATCGCCGCGGCCGCCTCCCCCGCGCTGCCCGCCACCCACGCGCGCTGCTCCCCCGTCAACCGGACGTTCCCATCAACGACGGCGCCCCCGTCGGCCGGTGCGTCCCACACGGACGTCGGCCCCGACGACACCTGCACCGGCGCGCTGCCGAGTACGTCGGTGGTAGCGGTGATCGTGGCGGGGTGCGCGACCGGAGTGGGGTCCACCGCCTCCGCCGGCGGCGTGCTCGTGGCGGTCGAGGTCGAGGCGGACGTACTCACCGACGCCGGAGCTGCGGTCGAGGTCGTCACGGTCGTGCTCGCAGCCACCGGCGCCGTGGAGGCGTTCGTAGCCGTGCTCGCTCCCGGCACGGTCGTCGCCTCCGACGGGGCGAGATGCGGCGCGGGCATCGCCTCGACCACGGGCGCGGGCGCGGTGGGTGCCTTGACGGTGGGCGCAACCGCCACAGGCGCCGAAGTGGCCGCATCCGCCGGCCGCGTGGTCGAACCGGCCGCGACCGTCGACGCCGGAGCGGCGGTCACGTTCGTGGCCGTCACGGTCGTGCTCACCGCCGCCGGCACCGTGGACGCGTCCGTGGCCGTGCTCGTCACCGGCACGGTCGTCGTGTCCGTCGTGGTGGTCGTCGCCGGTGCCGTCGTGTCCGGGGTCGGGTCGGTGGACCAGTAGTAGGCGTGGTGGTCGGTGCTGGTAGGGGTGCCGTAGGTGCCGTTCTCGTCGTATTTCTGGAGGGTGACGCGGACGGGTTGGCGGAAGAGGCGCTGGGTGCCGTCGGTCTTGCCCTGGCCGGGCTTGTCGCCGGTGAGGCCGTGGGGGACGGTGGGTGGGGTGAGTTGGCGGCCGGGGACGCCGGGCGGGCGGGTGACGAGCGTGTCGGCGGTCAGCGCCTGGTCCCGGCTGAACTGGATCGAGTTGAGGCCGGGCAGCGGCACCGTCGCTCCCGGGTTGCGGGTGAGGAAGCTGACGTCGAGGGGGGCGACGCTGTAGGAGGCGCCGCGCCCGGCGCTCGTGGTCAGCTCGTCCTCGGTCGAGACGGTGACCTCGTCCTTGCCGTCCCCGCGGCGCCCGATCTCCTCCGCCTGGCCGGTCGGCTGCATCGTGACCTTCAGTCCGGTGCGGTGGTCCGGGCCGAGCGGTGCCGTACGGTAGCCGGCGGCCGGGTCCTTCAGGTGCGGGAAGACCGTGGACAGCGCCTGGCCGGAGAGCGCCTGGCGGGTCGAGATCTGCTGGGCGACCGGCGTGGTCTGCTCGGTGTGGAGCTGGTGCCCGGGTCCCAGCCGGGGGTCGTGGACGAAGGAGTTGACGACCTGGCGGGCCGCGTCGGGGGCCATGGCCCACGCGGCGTGGCCGAGCGCGCCGGTCGTCGCGTTCCACACCTGGGAGGCGGCCGAGCCGGTACGGCCGAGGACGCCGTCGCCCCACGGGCGGGGCGTGCCCAGCAGGTTGTGCGCGGAGTCCACCAGCCGCTCGGGGTGGTCGATACCGACCAGGTCGTGGCCGGAGGCGAAGTCCGCCTGCCACTGGGCGCGTTGACCGGGGGTGCCGTTCAGCGGTTGCAGTTCGACGCCGTTGCCCTGGGCGCTGCCGGACGGGTGCGGGGTCGCGGTCGTGGTGCCCGTCGTGCCCGCGGTCGCCGTCGTCGTCCCCGCGGGGGCGGTGCTCGTCATCGACTCGGGCACCCAGGCGGAGGCCCGCCAGTCGGGCCGTACGGGGCGCGGCGCGGGCAGGTTGACGAACCGGCTGGTGGCGTTGCGGCGGGTGACGGTGACGTCGAACCGCATGGGCGTGCTGAACTTGTGCAGGTCCTCCTTGGAGGTCGTCTTGTGCTCGACCTTGGTGGTCTGGCCGGAGGTGTGCGAGGTGTTGCCCTTGGTGTCGGCGCCCGCGGTGCCGGTGTTCGTCACGTTGTTCAGGTGGCTCTCGGCCGTCGGGGCGCGGTAGGAGACCCGTACGTTGCCGTCGCCGCCCGCGGACCAGGTGCGGCCGCTGTCGCCGGTGACGGCCTGGCTGCTGGCCACCTTGCGGGTCCAGCCGCCGTCGGACTGCCGTCCGTCGTGCTGCCAGCCCTCGGGGGTGCCCTTGACCAGCACCTGCGTCACGGTGCGCACGCCGTGGTGGTCGTCGACCCGGTGGACCAGGATGCCGGGTCCGACCAGGTCGTCGTAGTGCGCGCCGAGGTGGTCGGGGGTGATCACGTCCGCGAAGGGCAGCGCCGCCACGGGGACGTCGCCGAGCCCGTCGCCGGCCTCCAGGTCGCCGGGGGGCAGCGAGCCGCCGCGGATCTGGCGGTCGACCTCGCGCAGGATCTCGTCGGTGGAGGGGATCTCGATCCGGCTGCCGCCGCTGACGCCGTTCTCCAACGGGACGGAGCGGCGCGGCGGTTGCTGTGTGGTGCCGGTACCGGTGCCGGTCGTGGTGCCGGTACCGGTCGCGGTGCCGGCGCCGGTCGCGGTGGTGGTCGAGGTGCCGGGGTCCGTCGTCGTGGTCGGGCGGACGGGCGGGGTCAGCGCCTTGGCCTCGGCGTCGGAGAGCAGCACCCGCACCGGGTGGTTGTGGGCGACCGGCTCACCGTAGGTGACCTCGCCGGTGGAACTGGTCACCTTGCCCTGGAGGATGATCCGCGCGTCGCCCTCGTAGACGTGCCAGGGTCCCTTCTGGGTGGTCTTGTTGCTCGTGCTGAACGTGTGCTTGACCGCGTCCGCGGTGCTGCCGCCGTACGATCCCTTGCCGCGGATGCCGCCGCGCGCCTGGTACGTGGAGGTGTGCGGGTCCTTCGGGGTGGCGGGGAAGCGGCCGAAGTCGCCGCCGACACCGCCCTTTCCGGTCAGCGCGGACTTGTCCTGGACCTTGACCGATGTCTCGGTCTTCGTCTCGACGTCCAGCTTGCCGTCGCCGGAGAGCGTCTCGCGGTAGGTGAGGTTGGTCAGCTGGGTGCGCTGGGAGAGCCCGGCGGTGTCGCGGTTGCGGCCCGAACCCACGTGCTGGTCGGCGGTGTTGGTCCAGCCGCCGTGCGACGCCGAGACGTTCGCGCGCAGTTGGGACTGGGTCGCGAGCGGGTCGACCAGGTCGTGCAGGTTCGGGATGCGTACCGGCAGGACGGAGTTCCCTTGGGCGTGGCGGGTGTTGAAGGCGCTCTCGATCGCCTGGCGGGCGTGGTCGCGGTAGTCGTCGGCGCCGCCCACGTGGTCCACGAGGTGGTGGTCCGGCAGCTGCTGGACGGTCACGTGCGCGGGGGGCGCGTCGGTCGCCGGTGTCTCGGTCCGGCCGATGTCGACCGTGACGTGGCCGCCGCCGGTGTCGACGTGCTGCACCGCCTGGTGGTTGGGCTCGACCGGAAGCGTCGGCACCCGCAGCACCGGGTGGTCCGAGTCCTGACGCACCGTCAGGACGTCGAAGGAGACCGGGTAGGAGTAGCGGTCACGGTCGCCGGAGACCGTCAGGGTGCGCTTGACCTCGGTGCTGTCACCGACCGTCGTGCCGTGCGTCGGCGCGTACGTGCCGTCCGCGTTGACGTTGAAGAAGCCGCGGTTCAGGTCCATGTGGTCCAGCGAGCTGCGCAGGTTGCCGCTGCCCGCGACCACGTGCGAACTGCCCTGGGTGACCGCGCGTTCGCCGCCCGCGGTCCGGGTGAGCGTGTTCTTCGCAGTCGCGTTCTGCGTGCCCGTGTGGGTGCCGTCGCCGAGGTTGGCCTTCACCAGCACGTCGTACGTCTTCGCGTTCAGCAGCGGCAGGTGCGAGCTGTCCAGGCTGACCCGGAAGGTGCCGTCCACCAACTGGTGGCCACTCGCGCCGAGTTGGGAGGGCGCGATCTGCCTGCGCAGGTCCGCGAGGTTCGTGATCGCCTTGGGGGGGACGCGCACCGGCGGGTGGGCGCCGGAGGCGGTCCCGGCGGGCGGGTGGACGATGTGCGGCGGCGGCAGCACGCCGGGGGCCGTCTGCCACAGCGTCTGCACGATGTGGCGCTCCAACTGGTCGGAGCCGGGGAAGTCGGAGAAGGTCGTGCGCTGCACCAGCCCTGGACCGGCCAACTGCTGCCCGGGCGGCGGCTGCCGGGTGGCTGCGCCCGGGGCCGTGGCGGCGCTGGTCGCATCGGTGGAGGTGGCGGCGGACGTGGAGGTCGTGGCGGCTGGGGAGGCCGTGGAGGTGGTCGCGTTCTCCTGCGGGTGGGGCAGGACGCGTACGACGTCCCCGGTGGGTGCCCGCAGCGGCGGCTGGATCTGGACCACGTGGGCGCCGGGCGGCGGGGCGGCCGGCGTGTGGTCGGTGATCTCCTCGGTCGTGGTGGAGTGCAGGCCGTCGGTGCCCGGGGAGAACTGCTGGCGGGTGAGCCAGACCCGGAACCGCGTGGGGGTGTTCACCACGTCGGCCGGGCCCTTCTGCTCGACGCTCACGCCGTCCTCGACCCCGTGCGCCCCCTTCGCACCGTAAGCCGTCGTCTGCCCGTACGTGTACGTGCCCGTGCCGGTAAGCCACTTGGTCTCGCCCGCCGGGGTGCTGTGCCACACCTCGCCGGACGCGCCGCCGCCCGCGCCCAGCGCCCATCCGCTGCTCTGCGAGTGGTTGCGGGCCTGCTCGCCCTTGTTGCTCCACCCGGTGCTGGTGGTGGTGTCGGTGGTGTGCACCACCGTGGAGGTGTCCGGCTCCGCGGCCAACCGCAGAAAACCGGTGCCGCCGTCGGACAGCGTCAGCGGCTTGGACAGCAGACCGGGGCCCGAGACCTGCTCGAAGTGCTGGATGACGTGGTCGGTGTCGAGGAAGTCCACGATGTCCTGGTGGGCGGTGCCGCCCGGCTTCGCGTCCTTGGGCAGCGCGTCGAAGACCGCATCGCGGACGCCGCCCAGACCGGTGATCGTCAGCGGGTGCCCGGCGGCCGGCCCCGGCGCGCCGGTGCGCGGTGGCGCGGTCGCGGTGCCCGCAGCGGTGCCGTCGGCGGCCGTCGTGCCGGTACCGGACGTGGTGCGCGGGGGCGGGTTCCAGCCGTCCCAGGTGTGCGGACCGGTGGTGCCGCGCGGCGCGGTGCGCGGCACGTCGGCCCGCAACGGGCCGCTGATCGGGGCCGGTTGGGTCGCACCGTCCTGACCGCCGACCGTGAGCGCGTCCCCGTTGTGGTCCACCACCTGGACGTCGAACGTGGCCTGCGAGGTGTAACTGTCGGTCTTCCCGGTCAGTTTGACCTCGCCGGAGGTCTTCGCCGACGTGGAGCTGGTCGTCTCGGTGCCGTGGCTGGCGCCGCCGGCCTTCACCGCGCCGTTCACGAGCACGAACAGCTTGGGGTTCACCGGCTGCAGGAAGGCGGGGTTGTAGTCCAGCCCGGCCTGCGAACTCGTCAGCTCCGTCTTCACCTTGGGCGGGGCGTAGTCCGGCTCTGCCTTCACGTCCAGCCCGTCGCCGTCGTTCTCTTTGGCGGCGTCCCGGGTCGGGTCCAGCTGCCAGGGCGTGGTCTGCGCCCCGACCCGCACCTCATACGGCTTGCCGCCGACGTGGATCGGGAAGTGCCAGCCGCCGTTGACCATCTTCGGGTACTGCTTGCGGAAGTTCGCCGGGTCGAACTGCCCGTTCAGCCGCTGGACCACGAGCGGGTCGTTGCCCCGGTCGCCGAGGAGCGCCTGCACCCGCTGCCGGATCTCGTCCGGCCCGGGCGCCTCCACGATCCGCTTGCCGGCGAACGAGTTGTCCCGCCAGTCCCCGCTCAGCTGCGCGGGCGGCGGGTCCTCCGCGGGCTCCTTCACGGTCTGCGTCCCGGGCGGGGTCTCGTGGTCGGTGACCACGGGCGCGGTGTCGGTGCTGGTCGCCGTGCGGCCGGGGTCGGTCGTGGTGGTCGTGTGGCTGGGGTCGACCGTCGTGGACGTGTGGCTGTTGTCGGTCGTCGTGGTGGTGTGGCTGCGGTCGGTCGTCGTGTCGACGTGGTCCGTGCCGGTACTCGCTCCTGTATCCGTGCCCGTCGCCGTGAGCGGGTGCTCCTGCGGCGGGGTGACGGTGATCGTCGGCAAGTGCGGGTCCGGGGTGGCGGTCTCGGCGAAGGGGTCGGTGACCGGGTCCACGTACGCGTGGCTGCGGGTGACCGGCGGCACCTGGGCGCGGGCGGCCTGCCAGGCGGGGTCGTGGTGCGCGCCGGTGTGCGGGCCGGCGCCGGTCGCCGTGCCGGTCCCGGGATGCGGGATGTCGCCGTGGCCGCCGGTGAGCGCGCCGAGGAGCGAGACGTGGCGGCTGCCCAAGCCACCCTGTGGCAGGCCGTCGGGGGACGGCACATGGTAGTTGCCCATCAACCCGCCCGTGACGCCGCCGCTTTCGGGCGTGTCGGGGTCCTGGTACTCGTCCCGCAGGCCGAGTTGGTGCCCGATCTCGTGGGCGTACGCGATCGGGGGCGCCCCGGTGGGCCAGGTCGTCTGGTCCATGGCCGCGTTGGCGCCGCCGTGCGTCAGGTCGACCGTCAGGTGCGCCGGTTCGCCCGGCGGCACGGGTTCGACCGTGACGTGCAGGAGGTCGCCGTTGGGCATCCGGTAGCCGGGGTCGTTGAAGTACGTCTGGACGCCCTGCTGGACGCGGTTCAGCGTGTCCGCCACGCCGTCCGGGCCCGTCTCGCCCGGGTGGATGGACACCTTCACGGTGAGGTCGGTGTAGGGGGTGCCGCCGGAGGTGAACCGGCGCTGGTCGAAGGAGGAGTGCACCACGAACCGCGGCGCGTGGTTCAGCCGGGCGGGCGGCCGGACCGCGGCCGAGGACGTGGCGGTGGACGCCGTGTGGTCGACGGCCACGGGCGGTTCCACGGTGGACGGGTGCGCGGTGGACGGGTGCGCGGTGGACGGCTCGGTCGTCGTCTCGGTGCCGTGGTCAGCGGTGTGGTCGGTGGTCTGCTCGGTGCCGGGGCCGTACAACAGGTCGTCCAGCCCGGAGGTGTCGGGCACGGGGCTGCGGGCCGGATCGGTCCGGGCGCCGTCGCCGTCGCCCGTGCCGGTCGTCCCCGACGTCTGCTGCTCCGGCAGCGCCGGGCGCTCCTGGAGCGGGACCTGCTCCGATCCCGGGTGTGCGGCGGGCTGCGCGGTCGTGGGCCGGTCGTCGCCGCCTGCGGTCTGCTGCCGGACCGGGGTGGCGTGCGAGGTGGTGGCAGTGGTCTGGTCCGAGCCGCTGCCGTGCGAGGTGGTGAGCGGCTCCTCCAGGGCGGGTTGCGGCTGCTGCCGTGCGGGGGTGGACGCGGGCGCGGCCGCGGTGTCGGCGGGCGGGGCCGGCTCGTGGTGGTCGGCGGCCGGCTGCGGGCCGGCGCCGATCCGCCCGAGGTGCCCGGGGGCCTGCTGCCCGCCGATGCCCTGGCCGAGTTCCTGGGTGAGGTCCGAGGCCCGCTGGTCGTACGGCAGCGCGTGGTCGAGCTGGTCGCGCAGGTCGGAGACGTTCTGGCCGGACCGGGCGGCGGCGCCCGCGTTGCCCGACAGCAGGTCGCGGGTGTGCTGCTGCTCGGCGTTGCCGAGGTCCTGGCGGAGCTGGTCGATCCGCTGCTGGCGCTGCTGGTCCAACTGGTCCTGGTGGGCGGCACGCTGGTCGATCGCGCGTTGCGCGTCCTCAGGGGTGTTCGCGTCGTACACCTGGTTGCGCAGGTCGCGCGTCGTGGGGTCGTCCTCCAAGGCGTCGAGGCGCTGGCGCAGTTCGTCGTCGGAGGGCAGGCCGGCGCGGCCGTCATGACCCGGGCCGTCGGCGGTGTGTCCGGTGCCGGCGGTGGTCGCGGTGCCGGTGCCCGTGGTCGTCCGGGGCGCCGGGGCGGTGTCGCGCAGCTGGTCCAGGCGCTGCTGGAGGTTCTGGATCTGCTGCTGCTCGCGGTGGTCGTGCAGGGCGTCGAGCGCGGCGGCGGCCTCGTCGGGGCCGGCGGCGTGGCTGATCTGCTGGAGCAGCGCCTGCTCGTCGGGGCCGGTGTCGCCGCGCAGCGCGTCGAGGCGCTGGTTCAGGTCCTCGATGCTGCTCCGGCCGCCGCCCGTCTCGGGCACGTGGTCGGAGTTGAGCTGGTCCAGGCGCTGCTGGAGGGCCTGGTCGGTGCGGTGGTCCTGGAGTGCGGCGAGGGCGCGGGCCGCGTCGTCGGGGGTGGCGGCCCGGTCGACGGCTCGGGTCAGTGCGGCTTCGTGCGGGTCGGGCCCGTTCGGTTGGCCGCCCAACTGGCGGAGCCGGTCCTGGAGGTCCGCGGTCTGCTGGAGGTCGGCGAGCTGGGTGCGCAGCTGGTCCGCGTCGGGCCCGGTGGCGGTGGCGAGTTGGCGCCGTACGTCCTCCACGTCCGGGTGGTAGGGCTGGGGGGCGTCGCGGCCGGTCAGCGCCTCCACGGGGGCGTGCTGCTCGACGAAGTCGGTGTACTCGCGCAGGTGGCTGTCGAGCAGGGCAGGGTCGCCGCCGCGGTGGGCCTGCTCGACGGAGTTCACCAGGTGGTCCCAGGTGCCGCGGGCGGACTGCGGCGCCCGGGTGTTCTCGAAGCCGCCGGCCGCGTGCTGGCGGAAGTCCTCGTAGCGCTGGTTCAGCGCCGACGTCTCCACGTGGTCCCGGAACGACTGGAGGCCGCGGGTGGCCCCGCTCAGGTTGCCGTCGCGCGCCGCCTGGCTGACGGACTGCCGGTAGTTCTGGCGGTCCGGCGCCGACATGCCCGCGTCCCGCCCGGCGCGGTCCAACGCGTCCAGCCGCGCGTCGATGTGGGCGGTGGGCGAGACGAGCGGGGTCGTCGGCGCGTCGGGCGCGTCGTGGATCGGGTGCGCCGCGTCGCCGATCGGGTGGGTGGGGACCGTGAGGCCGTCCAGGTCGCCCAGGCCCCGGCCGCCGCCGGAGCCGCCCTCGGCGGACCCGTCGCCGTGACCGTTCGCGGCGGACGCGGCGGGAGCAGGCGCGGCCGGCGCGGGTGCGGGCGCCGGGGTGCTGCCCGGGGCGTGCGTCGGCACGTCGGGGAAGGTGTGCGGCTGGGCGGTCACCGCGGTGCCTGCCCCGCCCGGCGCCGCCACGGGTTCGACGGGTGCGACGTGCTGGACCGGCGCGGTGGTCGGGGTATGCGTCGGCACGTCGGGGAACGCCGGGCTGCCGCCGCTGCTCTCCCCGGGCACGCCGGTGGTGAGCGGCGCGTGCGGGGTCTCGGTGGGCGGGTCCGGGAGAGTGAGGTGGGTGCCGCCACCGGACGACTCGGCTGTCGTGATCGGTGCCGCGTGGGCCGGCGGTGTCTCGCCCCCGCTGGTCGTGACGGTGCTCCCGGTCGCGCCGCTCGCATGCCCGGTGCCGGTGCCGCCGGTGGTGGTGACCGTGGGTGCCCGCGGCGCCCGGGGAGCGACCTCGGACGGCCCGCCACGTGTGGCAGCGCTCTGCCCGGGGTCGGCGGCCCGGGTCGGCGCGGGGGCGCTCGTGCCCTGCCCGGTGCTGGTGCCGGCGGCGTCCGTACGGGCAGGGCCTGTTCCGGTCGGCGTCTGGGCCTGGTCCACATGCGCGGACGGCGCAGGCCCGCCCACCGCCACGTGCTCGGTCACCGGCGGCGCCGACGTGGCCCCGGACTGCGGGGCGTTGCTGCTCGCCGCGCTCGGCGTGCTGCTCGGCGCCGACTCCTGGTGCGGTCCGGTGGGAGCGGACTCCACCGGCACGTGCGTGCTGCCGCTGCCGCTGCCGCTGCCTGTGCCGTGCTGCGTCGGCGTGAAGACGTTCCCGCTGTTCCCGCTCTCGTGCGGCGCGCTCGTCCGGGTCTCGCCCGGCGCCCCGGAACCGGTCGTGCCGGTGGAGCCGGTGGAGCCGGTGGAGCCGGTGGAGCCGGTGGCGGGGAACGCCGTCGTGAAGCCGGGCAGCCCGTCCTGGCTCGTGCCGCCGTGCCCGCCGGACTCGCTGGTGCGCGTGTCGCTCTGCGTGCCGGTGCCGGTCGGGGCGACCCGCGAAGTAATGGTGCTGGTCCCGCCGTTGCCCGCGGCGGAGTCGGCGGTGTCCGCGGCCGGGTGCCCGGTGGCGGCGTCGCTACCCGCCCCCGTCGTACGGGTCCCGGTCGGCGGCGCGCTGCCATGCTCTGTGGCGGGTGCGGTGACCGGTGCGGTGGCGGGTGCGGTGGCGGGTGCGGTGGCGGGTGCGGTCGCAGGCGGCCGTTCGGTGCCTGGCTCGACCGCGGGCGGTGCGTGGCCGCTGCCCGACGTGGCGGACGCACTGACCTGCGAGGGCGCGTCGGAAGCGTGGCTGTCGCCGCCGGCGGTCCGTACGGTCGTACCGCCCGCACCGCCGAGGTTCGACCCGCCGGTGCCGCCCGTACCCGTACCGCCGGAACCGTGGCCGCTGCCGCCGATGTCCCCGCTGTTCCCGAACTCCCCGCCGCCCCCGAAGTCTCCGCCTGTCGACTTGTCGATCCCGTGCGGGTCGGGCAGGTCGATGGTGGTCGGCATGTGGAAGTCGAAGTCGTCGACCTTCGTCTCGTCTCCCCCGCCGCCGCGCCGCTTGCCGCCCCCGGCGATCGCGCCGATCGCCCCGGCCGCACCGCCGAACCCCAGGTCGGAGGGTTCGCCGCTGTGGAAGAGGGAGTTCAGCGCCGCGGTGCTGCCCACGCCGGAGATCCCGCCCAGCAGTCCCCGGCCGATCAGCGACGCGCCGAACTTCGGGAAGAAGGTGTCGCCCAGCCCGAAGGTGAGCCCGCCGATGGCGCCGCCGATCGCCCCGCTCTCGATGGCGGAGATCGTGTTCGCCACGCTCCAGGAGGTGCGGTCGCCCTTGAGCATCTGGATGCTCTGGATGACCGCGTCCATCCCGACCATCATGCCGACGCCGGTCGCGATCGACGTCAGCAGGCGGCGCAGCAGCATCCGCACGATGAGCCGTACGGACGTGATCAGCGCGGGGATGACCTCCGGCGCCCAGAACGACATCTGGGCGATCTCGGCTGCCAGCCACACGAGTTGCACCAGGATCATGTACTTCGCGTACTCCAGCTGCACCCCGGTGTTCCGGCCGAGCTTGCCGAGTTGGCCGGACGCCTCGGCCATGTCCGGGACGTTGGACTGGAGTTGCTTGACGAAGGACGCGAACTCGTCCGCGACGGAGCCGCCGATGCTGTGCAGCACGCCCCGGGTGGCGGGGGAGATCTCGCGGCTGATGGCGGCGAGCGCCTGTGCGGCCTCGTCCCAGGCCAGGCCGAGGCTGTGCATCTTGTCCTCGTCGCCCTTGGGCCAGGACTGGCCGACGGCCAGGCGGGCGACCCAGCCGAGTTCCGGGGGCAGGTTGATGCTCATGAGCGGCCTGACCGCTGCCGGCCGCCGCCGTCCCCGCCGCCGTCCGTCGTCTGGACCGGTTCGAGCGAACCGCCGAGCTGCCGCGCGGACTCGGAGTTGTCGGACTCGATGCGCTCGTAGCCGCTCGCCATGGTCCTCAAACCGTCGCCGGTGCTCCGCAGCACGTCGCCCGCGTCGAGTGTCGCGTCCAGGATCTGCCCCTTGGGCTTGGTGTACTGCCGCAGGAACGCCTCACCGCTCGCGTCCTCACCCCACGGCTCGCCGAGCGAACCGAGCTTCGACTCCAGGGTGCTGTGCACGTTCAGGAACCGCTGAGCCAGCTCCATCATGTAGGGCATCTGGGCCTGGAGGCCGTCGGTGTCGACCGAGAACGACTCGCCTGACATGGGAACTCCCTCGGGTGGGCGCGGAGATGGTCGCGGTGGTGGTGGGGCGGCGGGGTGGCGGAGCCGGCGCGGGCAGGTGGGCGCGGCTAGGGGCGGCCGGCGGCTCCCTCCGGGCGCCCGTTGTCGATGTAGTCCCGCACCTGGTCCGGCATCGCCGGGTCGTCGGGCAGGATCGCCTTCGGGTCGACCTCGCCGCGCAGCAGGTCGCCCACGGTCACTCCGGGCGGCAGCGCGAGCGAGGTGAGTTCGGCGACCTTCTCCAGCGCGTCGGCGCGGGCCTCGCGGATCGTGGACAGCAGCGCGTCGGCGAGTTCCTTGGGCGCCATCCGGTGGTAGGCGCCGGTCGGGAACTCGATGGCCGTCACGTCGCCCTGCGCGCCGACGGTCACCTTCACCGTCTGGCGCGGCGCGGTCGCGGTGCCGGTCACCTCGTTGATCTGCCGCCGGGTCTCGACGGCCTCGTCGCGCTGCTTGCGGTACAGCTCCAGGAGCTCTTCGATCTCCTGGTCGTACGGGGTGCTCATGGCTTCCTCTCCTCGCGTCGCCGCCGTGCCGAGCCGTTCCGGGTCCTTTCCGCGTCCTTCCGCGTCCTTTCCGCGGGGGCCGCTCAGTACACCCCGGGCGGGCCGTCGGCGGTCGGCGGGGCGCCCCAGGTGTCGCCTTCCTGCACCAGCAGGTCGGCGATGCCGCGCGTGGCGGTCTCCTCCTCGTCGGGCTCCTCGTGCGACGCCTCGGGCTCCTCCTCGTCCCAGTCGTCGTCCGGGGACGCGGCGGCGCAGGACAGCGGCTGGTCGGCCGGCGGCAGGACGGTCGTCTCGCCGCCCGCCGCGGGCCGGTTGGGGCGCCAGGTGGCCAGCGGCTGGTCGTCGCCCTCGGCCGTCTCGGGCCGCTCTGCCGTCTGTTGGGCACCCGCCGGGCCCATGCCCCAGGTGCCTTCGTCGGCGGTGGCGTACCCGGGCGCGCTGATCTCGGGCTCCTCCTCCGGGCGGCCCGCCCACAGCAGGGGTGCGAACGCCGCGCCCGCGACGCCCCAGGCGGCGGTGTCCTCCTCCGCCAGGTCGTCGTCGGAGGGGCGGAGTACGACCAGCGGGTCGCCGAGGTCGTCGGCGCCCGCCGTGTCGTACGGGGACGGGGCGGTGGCGTACCGCGCGTCGCCGTCGTGCTCCGGGGTCCCCGGCACAGCCGGGGCGGTCATCCCCGACGCGAGCGCGTCGGCGGCCAGCGCCTCGGGGGCCGCGGGTTCGGCGAACGCCTCGCCGGTCGGCTCCACGAGCGTGCCGTGCTCCTCGTCGTCCCCGCGGCCGGTCCCGCCAGGCGCCGCGAGCCCGCCCATCGGCAGGAACGGAGTGGCGGCTGCCGCGGCGGCGGGTACGGCGAGCCCTTCGGCCGTCGTCCCGCCCGTCTCCGCGGCCGCGGGCAGCCCGGACAGCGTGCCCGGTGCGGCCGGCACCTGGCCCGCCGTTTCGGCGTCCGGCGTGCCCGCGTCCGTCCACGGGTCCGCGCTCGGCGCCAGCAGTCCGGACGCGTCGGAGGACACGCCCTCCTCCCGGCCCGCGCCGCTGCCCGGCATACCGCCCGCTCCCGGCATCATCATGCCGGGCTCCCCGTTCGGGGCGGCTGCCGCCTGCTCCTCCTCCGCCACGTCCCCGGGCAGGTCGAGTGCGCCCTGCCCGCCGGGGACGTTCCCGGCCGCCGCGACCTCGCCGGACGCGGGGTCGTACGCGCCCGTCCACGGCTCGGCGGTCGGGTCGAGCAGCCCGGACGCGTCACTACGGTCCTGGCCACCCTGCTGCCCGGCCTGGGAGGCGCCACCCATCCCCGGCATGAACGGCATCCCACTCCCGGACGCCCCAACACCCCCCACATCACCGGCCACTTCGGACGACCCCGGGAACTCCGACGGCTCGAACCCCGCCAGATCCAACCCCCCATCCGCACCCACCGGCACCCCACCCGACGGCAACAACCCCTCCCCCGCCGTGCTCGCATCCCCCGACCACGGCTCGGCCGTCGGATCAAGCAGACCGGACGCGTCACTACGATCCTGGCCACCCTGCTGCCCGGCCTGGGAGGCGCCACCCATCCCCGGCATGAACGGCATCCCACTCCCGGACGCCCCAACACCCCCCACATCACCGGCCACTTCGGACGACCCCGGGAACTCCGACGGCTCATAACCCGCCAGATCCAACCCACCATCCGCACCCACCGGCACCCCACCCGACGGCAACAACCCCTCCCCCGCCGTATCCGCATCCCCCGACCACGGCTCCGCCGTCGGATCAAGCAGACCGGACGCGTCGCTGCGCTCCAGACCACCCTGCTGCCCCGCCTGCGAAGCCCCACCCATCCCCGGCATGAACGGCATCCCACTCCCGCTACTGCCGACACCCGCACTCGCCCCACCAAGGTCGGACGATCCCGGGAACTCCGACGGCTCGAACCCCGCCAGATCCAACCCGTCATCCGCACCCACCGGCACACCGCTGGAAGGCAGATACCCGTCGCCCGCCGTGCTCGCATCCCCCGACCACGGCTCCGCCGTCGGATCAAGCAACCCAGAAGCGTCACTACGCTCCAAACCACCCTGCTGCCCCGCCTGCGAAGCCCCACCCATCCCCGGCATGAACGGCATCCCACTGCCGCTGCCGCTGGTGAGGCCGGAGCCGCTGGACAGGCCGGTGGAGCCGGGGAACGCGGAGGGGCTGTAGCCGGGCGTGTCGGACTCCAGGCCGAGGTCGCCCGCGGTGGGCACGCTGCCGGCGGTGGAGGTGCTGCCGGGGAACGCGGACGGCGAGACGCTCTTGACGTCGCCGAGGCCGCCCAGGCCCGCCTCGTCGCCGAGCCCGCTGTCGTCGCCCAGGGCCGCGTCGCCGCCGATGCCGGTGTCGCCGGGGTAGTCGGCGGCGGTCGTGCCGTCGTCCCAGGTGCTGGGGTCCTCGGCGAGGTCGGAGCCGGGCAGGTCGCCGGTGCCGTCGACGCCGGTGCCGCCGGCGAAGCGCGAGGGCAGGGTGGTGAGGGGGGTCAGCCCGCCGAGTCCGGTGCCGTCGCCGACCCCGTCGGTGCCGCCGAGGCCGGAGCCGTCGCCCAGTCCGGAGCCGTCGCCGAGTCCGCCGGTGCCGTCGACACCGGTGCCGCCGTCGTACGCCGCCGGGTTGAGCGCGCTGTCCAGCGCGTTCGGGTCCAGGGTGCTGTTGTCGTCGCCGAGCCCGCCGAGCCCGGAGTCGTCACCGAGCCCGCTGCCGTCGCTCAGGCCCGAGCCGGGCCCGTTGGTGTCGAGGCTGCCGGAGTACGGAGAGGGCGCCAGCGCGTTCTCGGCGGCGGTGTAGCCGTCGGGGTCGGTCAGTGCCTCCGGCCCCTGCGCGTCGATCCCGGGTGTGTCGGTGTTGGCGAGCGGGCCGATCTCGGCGGGGGTGATGTCGCCGACCTGGTCGCCGGGGTCGGTGATGTCGTCCGGCGGGGTGTCGACCGGGGGCGTGTCGCCGGCGCCGGGGCCGGTGATGGTGCCGGGCGGGCGCACCGAGTCGATGGTCACCTGGTAGTCGGCGGCCAGGCTCTTCAGCACCTGGCGCATGTCGTGGTTGAGCATCTTGACCAGCTCGGGCTTCTTGCTGACCGGGATCAGGCCGTTGCTCATCGGCGTGACGCCCATCAAGGTCGCCTGGTTGGCGTACCAGACGTCGATCTCGTGGATCTTGTTCTGCGCGTTGGTGAGGTTGACGGCGTTGTCCGCCAGCTGCTGCGGCACGGAGTTGCCCGAGCCGCTGGTACCGCCGGAGAGCACGTCGGCGGTCGCGGCGACCTGTTTGGAGAACGTGCTCATCATGTCGTAGAAGGCGTCGGCGGCGTCGCCCTTCCACGGCCCGTTGTCCCCGGCGAGGGCTTTCGCCTGGTCCTGGAGGGCCTTGGCGACACCCGACAGCACCATCTGCACGTGGTAGAAGACGTTCGCCGCGTCCTGGAGGCTCTGCGGCGAGGCGACCGAAGCGGCGCGGTCGAGGTTGTCGGAGTCGTCCACACCCGCCGACATGCCGCGGATCGCGGCCTCGATCTGCTTCCAGTCCCAGCTGTCGTAGTCGGAGATCGAGCCGGTCGCCGTCGGGTCGCCGTAGATCGACCCGTCGTCGCCCTGCGAGAACCCGTTGCTGTCGTAGTCGGTGCCCATGTGCGCAAGTCCTCCGTCAATACGCCGTCGCTGTGCGCCGGTCCCGCCCGGCGGGGCGTCCGGTGGCCCGGGCCGCCCCGCCGGACGGGACACGTGCGCACGGCCTGCCGTCTCCGGCCCGCCGTGTCGCCCGCCGTCCGGTGCGGCCGCCTACGCGCCGGTCCCGCCGGTCCCGCCGCTCGATCCGCCCGCGTCGGTCAACAACACGGTGAAGTCCCCGCTCGTCGACTGCATGGCCTTGTCCAGGTCCGTGGACGTCATCTTGTTGGCGTCCTCCAACGTCGCGTAGTTCGACGCCAGTTGGCGGACGCCGTCGCGCAGGTCGCCCAGGCCCTGCACCAGGTCGGCCAGCACCTTGCCGTACTGGGCCTTGAGCCCGTCGTCGGCGTTGAGGCCGTTGACCTTCGTGCGGATCTGGTCGGCGTGGTAGAAGGCGCCCGGCGCGACGTTGATCGGGTCGAGCTTCTTCGCCGCTTCCTGCGTGGGCGTGATGAGCTTGTCGATGTTGTCCGCGAAGAGCTTCATCGACGGGGTGTCCACGCTCGTCCCCGAGCCGCTGCCGGAGCCGCCGGGTACCGTCGGCGCCGAGAACGGCGTGTCGTCGGAGTACGTGCCCTGCCCGTTCGGCAGCGTCGTGCCGCCGTCGTACTGCTCCGGCTTGTGCGCCGGCGGCGACGGGGTCGGGGGCAGGGTGCCGTCGAGGGTTCCGTAGGTCATGGCAGGTCAGCCCCAGAGCTGGACGCCCGCGCGCTCGCCCTGGGAGTAGTACTCGTTGATGTTGCCGAGCTGCTGGGTGGCCAGGGCCGCCTTCTGCGTCATGTCCGCGGCGGCGGCGTCCCACTGCGCCTTGACCTGGGCGTAGGTGGCCTGCGCGTCACTGGTCCACTCGGCGAGGTTGATCTTGGCCTGGTTGTCCAGGTCCTGGAGGGCCTGGTTGATGCGCTGCGTGATGGCGTTCATCTCGCCGACGATGACGTCGACCTGCTCCATCTGCACGGTGTACGTCGCCACGGGGGCTCCTTGGAGGAAAGAGGGTGGAACGGGCGTGGTGCGGTGATGCGGGGGTGCTGCGGTGCGGGCGGCTCAGAAGCCGGGCAGGCTGGTGACGCCGGACGCGATGTTCTGCGCGACCTGGTTGGCGGTCTGCTGGGTCTCCTCGTGGGTGTTCGCGTAGACGTTGGTGTTCTGCTGGAGCTTCTCCAGCATCGTCCGCAGCGCCTGGTTCACCTTGTTGAAGTCGTCCAGCCACGCCTGCATGGCGTTGCCGTAGATGGTGGAGGCGTCACCGGTCCAGCTGCCGCGCAGGCCATCGATCTGGCCGGCCATCTGGGCGTAGGAGGTGGCGCCGTCGTCCAGGGCGGTCTGGAAGGTGCCCTGGGCGGCGGTCATTCCCTGGAGTTCGACTGATGTCAGTGCCATGGTCGGGCGGTCCTCTCGTCGGTGTCGGGGTGGTGCTTCGGTGTCCCGGCCTGCCGCGGGTGGCGCTGGGTCGCGGCGGGCCGGAAGTCCTTACAGCCGGGCCAGCGGCTCGGGCCGCTGGTGCGGGGGTTCGGGCGGCGCGGCCGGGGGCGGCGCGCTCTCGTCGGGGGCGAGCACCGCGGCCTGCTCGGCTTCCGGCCGGGGCAGGTCGGCAGTGGTCACGGTGCGGGCCCGGGCGCCGGCGGCCAGGTGCTCGGCGAGGCGGTGCGCGCGGTGGGCGCCGACCGGCTCGGGCGAGCGGCCGAAGGTCTCGGCGAGCGCCTGGGCGGCGTCCTCGTCCAGCTGGAAGCCGTAGCCGCGCAGCCGGCGCCGCACCAGTTCCACGGACTGCTCGGGCGTGTAGGGCGCCAGCCGGACGTACTCGGCGAACCCCTGGGCGATGTCGGTGCGTTCGCGCATCAGGCCCATCAGGTGCTCGGGGGTGCCGATGAGCGCCAGTACGGTGTCGCCGGGCACCGCGACGATCCGGGCGAGCGCGCCGAGCACGGCCTCGCGGGACTGCGGGCTGCGCTGCTCGAACGCCTCGGTCCACTCCAGTACGAGCAGGCCGCCGCTGTTCTCCTCCAGCGCGGACGCCAGCCGCAGCAGCGGCTGTTCGGCCCAGCGGGCGGGCAGCGAGGACAGCCGCACATGCCGGGTGGCGCCGGTGGGCAGCAGCCCCAGTTCGGCCAGGCAGCGCCCGTAGAGCGCGGCCAGCGCGCGGCGGCCGCTGCCGGGCGGGCCTTCGAGCACCACGTTGGCGCGGACCGACAGCGGCTCCGGGCCGGCGCCGGGGCGCTGCTGGGCGGCGGCCAGCGCGCGCAGCCGGGTGCGCAGAGCCGCCCGGGCGGTGTCCAGGCCGGTGACGGCGGCCAGCCGCCGCAGGCCGGGCAGTTCGGGCAGTTCGGGTTCGGCGGCGCCGTCGGCGCCGCCGGGGGCGCTGGGCGCCTCGGTGACGTCCTCGCCGGTCAGGACGCTCAACGCGCTGTCGTCCTGGTGGGGTTGGGCGGACAGCCGGGTGGCCTGGCGGCCGATCATCTCCTCGAAGATCTTCCGGGCCACGCGGCCGTTGCCGAAGGTGTCGCCCTTGGGGACCTCCACGAAGTAGCGGTCGAGGGCCTCAAGGGCGCTGTCGTCCAGTTCGTAGTAGTGCTTGGCGCACAGGCCGCGCACGATGGTGACGAGTTCGTCCGGTGCGTAGTTGGGGAACTCGATGGTGCGCGCGAAGCGGGAGGCCATGCCGGGGTTGGAGGCGAGGAACTGGTCCATCTGCGCGGAGTAGCCGGCGACGATGACCACGATCTCGTCGCGGTGGTCCTCCATCAGCTTCATCAGCGTCTCGACGGCTTCCTGGCCGAAGTCGGGGCCGGAGCCGCGGGACTGGTTGGTCAGGGTGTACGCCTCGTCGATGAACAGGACGCCGCCGAGGGCCTTGGTGAAGACCTCGGTGGTCTTGATGGCGGTGCCGCCGATGATCTGCGCGACCAGGTCGGCCCGGGCGACCTCCACGATGTGGCCCTGGCGCAGGATGCCGAGTTCGGCCAGGACCGCGCCGTACAGGCGGGCGACGGTGGTCTTGCCGGTGCCGGGCGGGCCGGCGAAGACCAGGTGGCGGCTCATCGGCGGCATGGGCAGGCCCATCTCCATCCGCCGCTTGGTCATCTTGTTGAGGTCGATCAGGCCGGTGACCTCGCGTTTGACGCTCTCCAGGCCGACCAGCGACTGGAGTTCGGCGAGCGGTCCGGCGCCGGTGGCGCTCTGCACGACCGAGGCGGGACCGGGCCCGCCGAAGCCCCCGGAGCCGCCGTCCGCGGCGGTGGCGGTCAGCTCCTTGCCGCCGCCCGAACGCCCGCCGTGCGGCCCGGAGTCGTCGCGCAGGTCGCAGTCGTGGATGCCGACCGGCTCGGCGGTCTGCGAGCGGACGGCCTCGCCGGCGTTGTCGAAGACGGTGCAGTTGCTCAGCTCGGCGCGTGAACCGGCCGCGAGGTGCACGCCGTTGGCGGCGGCGCCGTGCACCCGGCAGCCGACGGCGGTCAGGGTGCCGCCGGCCACCCGCAGGCCGTCGCCGTCGGAGCCGCGGAACTCGCTGTCACGGGCGGTCAGTTGGCTGTCGGTGCCGACGACGACCGTGCCGCCCTCGATGATCGCTGACTCCAACTCGGCCTGCGCGGAGTCCGCGAGCGCCAGCGCGGTACCGCCCCCGACCCGCAGCCGCAGCTCCGACAGCCGGGCCGTGACCCGCTCCCCCAGCTCCATGCCGGCGGCGCCGGTCACCGCGACCTTGCCCTCGTCGAGGTCCAGCCGCGCGCCGTCCAGGGCCTGGACGGCGGGGCCGCCGTCGGCGACCGCGAGCCGGGTCAGCCGGATGGCGCCGCCGCCCAGCCGCAGCGCCGCGGTGGACGCGCCGCGCACGTCCAGCTCACCCGCGGCGACCTCGGCGCCGTCCTCGGTGAGGACACCCACCGGGGTGCCCTCGATCCGGCAGCGCTCCAGCACCGGCCGGCCGCCCGCCGCGGCGTGCAGCCCGACCTGCGCGGCCCCGCTGACCACGCAGTCGCGCAGCACCGGCGCGCTGTCCTTGACGTACACCGACTCGCCGCGCGAGCCGCTGAAGGTGCACTCGGTCAGGGTCGCGCCCGCGGTACTGGCCAGATACGCGTCCAGCCCGGCGCTGCCCGACACCTCGACGCGGGTCAACTCCGCCCGCCCGTCCTGCTCGACGGCCAGCGCGGGCTTGCCGCTGCCGGTAATCCGGGTGGACTCCACCACGACCGCGCCGCGGCCGTTGACGCACAGGCCGTTGCCCGCCGCGCGGTCCAGGGTCGACGAGCGCAGCGTCAACCGGCCCTGCTCGGCGACCACCACCGCGGAGGAGCCCGCCTCGGCGACGGTGGTGCGCTCCACCACGTTGCCGCCGCCGGAGGTCAGCACCACGCCGGCGCCCCGCGGGTTGGAGACCTGGCAGTCCCGCAGCGCCACCGTCCCGGTGTCCCACGCCAGCACCGCCGTCCACGCCTCGCCCGCCACCCGGCAGCCGTCCAGCGCGGCCTGCCCGCGGCGCACATCGAGCACCGGCGCCTCCGGGTCGGCGCCGCTGAGCAGCAGCCCGGACATCTGCACGGCCTCGGCGTCCACCACCACGGTGCTGCCCGCGGGGGCGTGCACATGGGCGGTGCCCCCGGCGCCGTCGGCGGCCAGCGTGACGGTCCGCACCAGGTGCAGCGCCTCGTCGTAGCGGCCCGGTCCCACCGTGATCAGCGCGCCCTCGGCGGCATCCGCGAGCGCCTCGGTCAGCGTCCGGTACGCGCCGGGCCGGTCCGGGGAGACCACAAGCACTTGCCGGTTCACTGCGTCGCTCCCTTGTCGTGCGCGCCCGCTGCGGGTGCGTCGGTACGGGCCCGGGCGCCCGGCCGGGGTGCCTCGGGCATCAGGCCGGGCGGGCTGTGCGGCGTACGGGGCCGGTCGGCGTCCGCGGCGACCGGCGTCCTCGGCAGGGCGGCCGCGGCCCGTTCCAGGCTCTCCAGGGCCCGTTCGTCCAGCGCCGTCCGCCCGGGGGCGACCCGGCCGTCCGCGCCGATCTCGGTCGCCGCCATCTCGCGGATCAGCACCAGGTCGCCCGCAGCGGCGGCCGGGCGCAGCACCTTGAACGTGGTGCCCGGCAGGAACACCACCCGGTCCGGCGCGGAGCCGTCCAGGAGGTTGGTGCGCCGCGCGGTCATCGACCACACCACGAACGTCGGGCGCTCGGCGACCTCCTGGATCGGCTGCGCGGAGGCGGCGCAGAACGACCACTCCGTCACCAGCCGCCCGTCGCGGTACCAGGCCCGCTCGGCGTCCGTCAGCTCCGCGCCCAGCACGGCGATGCCCCGGTACGACGGCAGCCGGCGCAGGCCCGACGCCACGCAGCGGGCCAGCGGCACGTGCGGCCCGACCCGCGCGGAGCGTACCGACGCGTCCACGCCCGCGCTGTTGCCCGTCAGGTACAGCCGCACCGCCACCAGGTCGATCAGCGCGTCCGTCGCCTTCTCGCGGCTGCCGCCCCGCAGCCCCGGCACCTCGGACATCACCCGCGACACGGTGCCCGCGGCCACGTCGTACTGGGCGCGGAACGTCTTGCGTACCCAGTCCCGCTCCCGTTCGATGCCCCGCTCCGGCGGCACCGCGCACGCGGCTCCCTTCGGCACGGGCTGCACCCGCACCCCGGAAGGAGCCGCGGGCGCGGGTGGGGTTCCGGCGGGGGCCGCGGGCGCGGGGGCCTTCTCGGCGGGGGCGCTGTCCGCGGCCGGCTGCGTCGGCGTGACTGGCGGTTCCACGGTCACCGGCGCCGCGGGGAACGCGCCCGCGGACTCCAACCGCAGCCCCGCGGGCCGCGCGGCCGGGGCGGGCGGGGCCGCCGCCGGTACGGCCGGTACGGCCGGGGTCACCGCCGGTGCGGCCGGGGCAGGCGGGGCCGCGGGCTCGGCCGCCACCGTCGGCGGGTCAAGCGGCATCGGGGGCGGTGCGACAGGCGGCGCGACGGGCGGCGTGCTCGGGGGCACGGGGAGGCCGCCCAGGAGGGGAAGTGTCCCCGGGGGCGGGGCGGCGGGACGTGGTACCTCGGCGCCGTTCGACGGCAACGCGTCCGGCTCTGCCGGCAGTTCGGGGGCAGCCGTCGGCTCGGTGTCCGCGGGCACGGCATCCGGGGACGGGGAGTCCGGGGACGGCGGAAAGATCGTGGCCGGGTGGGCCAGCGGCAGCGGGAGCCGCCGGATGGACGGCTGGTCCGCCTCCGGCATGGGCCGCATGGGTACGAGGACAGCGGGCGCCGCGGGCCCGGCGTTCACCGCCTCGGGCGGCGCCGGCGCGTTCTCCTCCGCAACGATCGTGTCCACAGCGCCCGTTGCTTCCGCCGGCTCCACCGGCTCCACCACCGCGGGCAACTCCACCGGCACCGGCGGCGCCAGCGCGCCCTCCTCCGCAACGACCCTGTCCGCTACGCCCGTTGCCACCACCGGCTCCACCGGCTCCACCGCCTCTGGCAGCTCCGGCATGCCCTCCCCCGCAACACCCGCGCCCGCCACGGCCGTTGCCCCCGCCGTCTCCGCCACCACCGCCTCGGATACGACCGCCTCGACCGCGAACGGCTCGGCCACCGCCGGCTCGGCCGGCACCGACTCGGTCGCCGTCGAGGTGACCCACCCCGTGGGAAGGCCCAGCCCCGCGGTGAGTTCGGGCAGCGGCCGGGGGCCGGCCGGCTCCGGTGCGGCGGCGGCACGTGCCGCCGGTGCGGGAGCGGACAGGTCCTCGGCGGCGGTGGCCCACACCTCCGCCTGGAACGGGCTCGTCACGGCGGCGGAAGCGGCGGCCTGAGTCGGGGCCGGGGCCGGGGACCCGAGGGTCACCTCGGCCTCGACCGCCTCTGCCGTCACGACATCGTTATCGGCAACGGCGTCCCGAGCAGAGCCCTCGACCGTGACCGGGGTCCAGGGCGCGGTGCCCGCGGGCCGGGTGGCCGGGGGGATCGCCGCGGTCACCGCTTCGTAGGGGTCGGGGACGGCGATCGGCTCGGCGTACCAGGCGCCGGTGTCGACGGCGGGGTCGTCGGCGGGTCGCAGGACGAAGCCGCCGCGGGCGTCGGCGCCCAGCCGCCAGAGCGCGTCCTCGGCCAACGCCCGCATGCGGGCGGCGAGTTCCGGGGAGCCGCGGTGGTAGAGGAAGAGCCGGTCGCCGGGGACGGGGGCGATCCGGCGGACGTCGTCGCCGTCGGCGGGCTCTTCCGGCGGGCGCATCCACAGCCCGCTCTGCACCACTTCGAGGACCGCGTCGAAGGCGTACTCGTAGACGCCCGGGGCGACCGGGTGGAAGCCGGGCAGCGGGGCGCGCACCCCGGCCAGCGCGGGCGGCGGCGCGCCCTCGGTGCCGCGCGGGCTGTAGAGGACCTCGCGGACGAACGTGGCGCCGCTGCCCGTACCCCCGCCCGCCGGGCTACTCGTCCGACCCCCGCCCGCCGCACCGGCGTCGGCCGCGTCCGCGTCGCCGGGCGCGGCGGGGTCGTCCTCGGCCGCTCCCGTGTACAGCACGACCTGGTGTTCCAGCGCGTCGGCGAGCTGCTGGCCGAGTGCCTCGCCCTCCTGCGGGAGCGCGACCGGGCCGTAGTGCACGAAGCGCACCCGGGAGCGGGTCGAGGGCAGCACGGTCTCCCAGAACCGCAGCACGTCCGCGAGGGGGACGGCCGGGCCGCCGGGGCAGCCGAGGACCACGGTCATCACGTCGGGGTCGACGGCGATGAGGCCGAAGAGCCTGCGGCGGTGGTCGTCGGCGCCGTCGGGCAGCGCGCCACGCACCCACACCCCGCAGGGCAGCGGTTCCACGACGGCGTAGGGGCTGGTGGCCCAGGGGCGGTCGGCCATGGAGAACTGCCAGCGGGGCTTGGGGAAGCCCATCGAGTCGTGCTCGACCGGGCGGCCGGGGCGCAGCCGCAGCCAGCCGGAGCCGTGGCCGCCGGGGATGTAGAGCCCGCCGCCCGCGGTGGGGAGCACCTCGCCGTCGGGCACCACGACGACCTTGCCGAGTTCCTCGGCGATCCGCTGGCCGGCCCGCCGGATCTCCGCGGAGGTGCCGTTGCCGAAGACCATCCGCAGGCTGCCGCCGCTGTCGGCCAGTGCGCGGACCATGGCGTCGGCGGCGGTATCCGGGGGGATGCCGGGGACGTCCACGACGACGACGGTGTGCTGGTCGTCGCGGGCGAGGGCGCCGGCGAAGCGCCAGGCGGCCTGGTCGTTGCGGCCCTTGGTCTGGAGGAGCAGTGCGTCGCCCGCCGGGCGGCACTGGAGTGCGGGGCCGGGCGGCAGCAGGGACTTGATGCTCTTAAACACCGCTGCCTCCCGTGCCGCTGGTACCCGGCTTGGTCAGTTCGGGGCCGGTGGGGAGCAGGGCGAGCAGGTCGTCGGGGAGCACCGAGACGAGTCCGGACAGGCCGAGCGCGGCGGTGGTGTCGTCGTTGGCCAGCCGGTAGGCGGTGCCGTCGTCGGTGATGAGGAAGGTCCGCGGGTGGGTGGCCTTCTTGAGCACCTCCTCGCGGCTGGCGGCGACGACGCCGTGGCCGGGCGGGACGACCACGGCGCGGCTGCCGGTGGCGGCGGCCCCGGTCTCCAGGACGACCTGCGAGTCGAGCGTGCGGCCGTCGACCTGCTGGGCCAGGCACACCGCCTGCCCGGTGCCGGCGACGGCGGGCGCGCCGGCCACGTCGGGCAGCGCGCCGGCCATGGCGGGGTCGTCGGCGATCTTCACGGCGGCCAGCGCGGAGGCGGGCACCTGGAGCGGCGCGGGGATGTGCGGTTGAGCGGCGAGCAGCGCGGACTCGGTGGCGGTGGTGCGGGCGACGCCGTCCCGGGTCATCACATAGTAGTGGCCCGCGCTCCCGGTCGGGTCGGACGAGGTGTCGGCCGCGCCGCCCGCCGCGGTGCCCGTGGTGAACAGCTGCCCGACGGTGACGGTGTGTCCGGCGACCTTCCCGGCGGGTTCGCCCAGTCCGGCGGGGCGGATCGCGGTGAGGGCGCGGCCGGTGGGCACCGCGGCGAGCCAGTCGGCGGGGGCGGCGGTCTGCCGGTCGGTGTCCAGGCCGAGCGCGAGCAGGGTGGCCTGGCCGGGGACGGGGTACTTGGTGCCCTTCCACAGCAGGTAGCGGGTGCCGTCGGGGCCGGCGAGCAGCGCCTGCCGGCCGGCGGGGACGGCGGTGGTGTGCCCGGCGGGGCTGAGGTCCAGGCTCTGCCCGCCGTTGAGTTCCGGGCGCAGGCAGCGGGTCCAGGTGTTGCCGAGCACCTCGGCGGGGGCGGGGACCTCGTCGGGTGCGCCGGGGATGCCGACGGCGGTGCCGTGCGGGATGCCCGACAGGTCCTGCTGGGAGACGGTGTGCGCGGTGGCGTGCCCGGCGAGCAGCAGCACCGAGGCGTAGTTGCGGACCGGGCGCAGCACGCCGCCCACGTACAGGTAGCGGTTGCCGGTCTCCTTCTCCACGATGTAGGCGCCCGAGGCGCGCCAGGAGTGGTCGGGGGCGGGCGCGATCAGGCCGTAGACGCCGAAGCCCACGCAGAGCAGGAGAACGATGCCCACGCCGAAGAAGGTGCCGAGCGAGGCGCGGCGGGTGGGGCTGTCGCCGCGGCCGGGGTCGCCGCTGACGAGTGCGGTGGCCAGTCGGCCGACGGCGAACTGGTAGGCCTGGACGTGGTCGCGGCGGGTCTGCACGGGTGGTCCTCCTCTCGGTTCCGGTCCGGGTGCTCAGCTCGTCATCTCGCGCAACCGCGCGTAGACGTGCAGGAGTTGCAGGAGCAGCGGCAGCAGCGCCATGGCGACGAGCATTTCGGTGATGTCGCCGCTGTGGCCCCATACGGGCAGCAGGCGGCCGGTGGGCAGCCGCCAGGCGGCGGCGAGCAGGGCGACGACGGTGAGCAGCAGGAGCGCGACGGCCACGCCGCGGTGGCCGGTGCCGCCGGTGGTCCACTGCTGGAGGAGCAGCAGCGCGAGGCCGCCGCCGGCGGCGATGACGGTGGGCACCCGCTGGAGGGTGCCGGTCAGGCCGCGGGAGCGCAGCAGCACCGCGGCGCCGAAGACCAGCGGCAGCGCCCAGCCGATCCAGCCGTGTTCATGGACCATGAACCAGAACACGACGCCGAAGCAGAGTGCGAAGCCGATGCTGAGGGCGTCGAGGTAGGAGGTGGCGGCGCGGACCCGGCGCTCGACCCGCTCCTGCGGTTCGGGCTCCACGTCCTCCTGCAACTCGGCTGCGTTGTGCGGCAGTTGGGGTACCCGCAGCCGGGCGGCGCGCAGGGTGATCCGGGGGGCGAAGTGGCCGAGGACGAACAGGGCGACGCCGGCCACGGCGACGGCCTGGCCGGTGCGCCAGTCGAAGGCGGTGCGCACTCCGATGGTGGCGGCCGTGGCGGCGGCGACGACGGCCGCGGTGCCGGGCACCAGGAAGGGCGTGGCGCGCAGGGCGACCAGTGCGACGGCGACCGCGGTGACGCACCCGGCGGTGACCAGCAGCCCGGGCACGCCCGGGTCGAAGCCGCCGCCGGGGCCGGTGCGGAAGGACAGTCCGGCGAGCGCCGCCATGGCCAGCGCGGCGATGCCGCCGGTCAGTACGGCGGCCGGGTCGGCCGTGAACCGGGCGCCGGTGACGGCGGCCGCGGTGAGGACCACGGCGGCGGCGCCCGCGCCGTATCCGGCGAAGTCGCCGGGGCCGCCGCTGAGCAGGGCGAGGGCGAGGAAGGCGGTGGCGAGCGCGGCCATCGTCAGGGCCAGCGCGCGGGTCAGTTCGGGGCGCCAGCGGCCGGGCAGGGCGCCCACGACGTGGGCGACGCCGTCGGCGATGTCGTCGAAGTGCAGGGTCGGCAGCGGTTCCTCGACCGGGCGCAGGTGGAGTACGTCGCCGTGGTGCAGGCCGAGTGCGTCGGGGGTGCCGTCGGGGTCGAGCGGCGGCTCGCCGAGGCGTTGCAGGGACCACGGCGTACCCCGGTCGCGCACGTCGGAGACGACGTGCTCCACGAGGACGGGCAGCAGCGCGGCCAGCGGCAGCGTGACGGGGATCGCCAGGTCGGCCCGGCCGCCGGGGCCGACGACGGTCACCCGGCACACCTCGGTGCCGGTGCCTGCTGCGGGTATCACGGAGGCACTGGTCATCGCGTCGCTCCTGTGCGGTGGGGCACGCCGCCGCCCCGGCCGCCGCGGGCGGCTCGGGGGGTGGCGACGGGGGTACGGTCGGCGGCGGCACTGCGGCGGTCGGGGGCGGCGTGGCGGCGGTTGCGGTTCACTCGGCGGCCACCAGTCCGGTCTGCATGAGCTTGACCGCGCGGCGGGTGACGAGTTGGGCGCGGCCGGCCGGCAGGGTGCGCGGCTTCGCCTCGCCGATGAACTTGCCCTCCTCCTTGGGATAGGAGAAGAGCAGGGCCGGGTTGCCCAGCTCCCACAGGCGGCGCAGCACCGGGTCCATCATGGCCCGCATCGCCCCGGAGGTGCTGCGGGCGACCACCAGGTGCAGCCCGATGTGCGGGGCCTGGGCCAGCAGCGGCACCAGCGGGGTCATCGGGGACGGGGCGCCGGGCGCGCCGGAGAACAGGTCGTAGTCGTCGATGAGCACGAACAGCAGCGGGCCGCTCCACCAGTCGCGGCGGGCCAGGTTCTCCGGTGAGATGTCGGCGCCGGGCACCCGCTTGCCGACCGACACCGCGGCGCTGGCGGCGAGTTGGCCGAGCGCGTCGCTGTCCACGACGTAGCCGACCCGGTACGCCTCGGGGACGGCGGTGAGCAGGCCGCGGCCGGGGTCGGCGACCATGATGCGGGCTTGCTCGGGGGTGTAGCGGGAGGTGATGGCGGCGATCACCAGCCGCAGCATGTTGGTCTTGCCGGTCTCGCTGTCGCCGAAGACCATCAGGTGCGGGGTGGTGGCGAAGTCGTGCCAGGCCGGTTCGAGGCGCTGTTCGTCCCAGCCCATGCAGACCCGCAGGTCGCCCTCGGCGGGCGGGAGTTGGGCGGCCGACAGCCGGCTGGGCAGCAGCCGGACGCCGGGGGCCGGCGTGCCGGTCCAGAAGGCGCCGATCTCCGCGACGGCCTCCTTGGTGGCCGCGGTCAGGTCCTCGGTGTGCGGGGAGCTGTCCAGGCGGGGCAGCGCGGCCAAGAAGTGGTGGCCGCCGGAGGTCAGGCCGCGGCCGGGCTGGTGCGGCACGGCCGCGGCGGCGCGGGCGCCGACCTCGGACTCCAGGGTGTCGCCGAGCCGCAGTTCGAACTTGGTGCCGAGCAGGTCGCGCAGCCGGGGCCGGAACTCCGACCAGCGCACCGCGGAGCCGATCACGTGGATGCCGAAGGACAGGCCGCGGGCGGCCATGTCGATGACGCGCGGCTCGATGTCCTCGTAGTCCTGGCGGAGCGTGCCCCAGCCGTCCACGACGAGGAACACGTCGCCGTAGGGGTCGTCGATCTCGCCGGCGGCGCGCTGGGCGCGGTAGCCGGCCATGGACTCCAGGCCGCGGGCGGCGAACTCGCTCTCGCGGCGCTCCAGGAGCTGGGTCAGTTCGGCGACGGTCCGCTGCACCCGGTCCCGGTCCAGGCGGGTGGCGACCGATCCGACGTGCGGCAGGCCGGAGGTGGACACCAGGCCGCCGCCGCCGAAGTCCAGGCAGTAGAACTGGATCTCCTGCGGGGTGTGGGTGACGGCCAGCGCCATCATCATGGTGCGCAGCATGGTGGACTTGCCGGTGCGCGGCGCGCCGACCAGGCCGACGTGGCCGTCGGCGCCGGACAGGTCGGCGGTGAGCAGGTCGCGGGACTGCTCGTAGGGCTTGTCGACCATGCCGATCGGGAAGCGCAGCGACGCCAGCCGCGGGTAGTCGGCGGCGCTCATGCCGCGCTCGGGGTCCGGCACGATCGCGGGCAGCACCTGGTCGAGGCTGACGGAGGAGTCCAGCGGCGGCAGCCACACCTGGCGGGCGGGCGGCCCGGCGTCCTCCAGCCGGTCGACGAGCACCTCGAGCAGGCTCTCCTGGCTGAGCGGTTCGCCGTCCGGGCCGACCTTCGGCCGGGCCTGCTCCTCGGCGGCCCTGGCCGCCTCGGCCAGCGCGGCTTCCTGCTCGGCGCGGGCGGAGAGCAGTTCGCCGGTGCGGTCCAGTCCGAAGGCGGTGACCTCCTGGGCGGCGCGCTGCTGCGCGGCGGGGTCGGCCCCGGCGGCGGGTTCGGGCGCCGGGCCGGAGACGTAGGCGGCCTTGAACCGTACGAGGTTGGTGGTGTCCACCTTCAGGTAGCCGTTGCCGGGCGCGGAGGGCAGTTCGTAGGCGTGGGAGACGCCGATGACGCTGCGGGACTCCATCGAGGAGAAGGTGCGCAGGGCCAGCCGGTAGGACAGATGGCCCTCGACCTTGTGGATGCGGCTCTCGTCCAGGCGCTGCGAGGCGAGCAGCAGGTGCACCCCGAGGCTGCGGCCGAGCCGACCGACGGACACGAACAGGTCCACGAACTCCGGTTTGCTGGCGAGCAGTTCGGAGAACTCGTCCACGATGATCAGCAGCGAGGGCAGGGGGGCGAGGGTGGCGCCGGCCAGCCGGGCCTTCTCGTAGTCGAAGAGCGAGGAGTGGCCGGCTTCGCGCAGGAGTTCCTGGCGGCGGATCATCTCGCCGTTGATGGAGTCCCGCATCCGGTCGACGAGGTGGATCTCGTCGGCGAGGTTGGTGATGACCGCGGAGGTGTGCGGGAGGCGGTCCATGTTGAGGAAGGTCGCGCCGCCCTTGAAGTCGACCAGCACCAGGTTGAGGACTTCGGAGGAGTGGGTGGCGGCCAGTCCCATCACCAGGGTGCGCAGCAGTTCGCTCTTGCCGGAGCCGGTGGCGCCGATGAGCAGGCCGTGCGGGCCCATGCCGCCCTGCGCGGACTCCTTGAGGTCGAGTTCCACCACCTCGCCCTCGTCGGTGACGCCGAGCGGGACCCGCAGCCGGGCCGACTGGCTCAGCCGGGGCCGCCACTTGGCGGTGGCGTCGAAGGTGCGCGGGTCGCGGATGTTCAGCAGCGACGTCAAGTCGAAGTCGGACTCCAGCGGCCGCTCGGTCAGGTCGATGGCGCCGCCGGTGCGCAGCGGTGCCAGGCCGCGGGCGAGGGTCTCGGCGGCGACGGCGCTGAGCGCGTCGGCGGAGGCGGACGCGGAGGCGTCGTCCCCGGCGGGGAAGCTGACGGTGCCGTCGCGGACGGTCAGCCGCAGCACGTCGTCGCCGCCGAGGAGGGTGCCGGTGGCGTCCAGCAGCAGGGTGTTGCGCAGTCCCTCGCCCAGCAGCCGCGAGCTGTCGGGCAGCCGGACACCCTGGGCGACGACCACGACGAAGGGCTCGGTGACGTTGGGCGAGGCGTCCGGGTCGTGGTCGGGGCGGTCGCGCACCTCGGGGCCGAGCAGCGCCATCAGCTCGTCGTGGTCGCCGGCGGCCAGCCGTACGGCGCCCGCGTCGTCCTGCTCGTCGGGGTGGGCGTTGTGCGGCAGCCACTTGACCCAGTCCCACTCGGCGCGGGCGGCCGGGCTGCCGAGCACGGCCACGCGCAGCTCGTCGGGGGCGTGCAGCACCGCCAGTTGGGCGATGATGGCCCGCATCAGCGCCAGCGCCTCCTGGCCGTCGCCGGCGAACTCCACCCGGGCGAAGCGCCGCAGCGCCACCGGGATCGGCAGGTCGGGCACGGTCTGGTGGGCGCGGGTGAAGCGGCGCAGCGAGATCGCGGTGAGGGGTTCGAGGTCCTCGACGGGCTTCGTCTGGGGCGGGAGGAAGGCCAGTTCGGCGCGGCGGATGCCCATGCCGATCCGGACCCGGGCGAAGTCCTCGTGGCTGGGCCGGCGTTCCCACAGCCGCGGCCCCATCGCGAACGCCCACAGCTCGCGCGGGTCGGGGTTGTCCCACAGCAGGGCGGCGCGCTGCTCGGCGGCGGCGGTACGGGCCTGGCGGCGCTTCTGCGCGAGGTAGCGGAGGTAGTCGCGGCGTTCGGCCCGCATCCGGCGGCGGCGTTCGGCGCTGCTGCGACCGACCTGGGTCAGCGTCATGCTGATCATCGCGACGCCCATCATCCCGGACATCATGTAGGTGGTCGGGCCCATGCTGCGGACGCTGAACATCAGCACCATGGCGCCGGCGCCCAGCCCCATCGGCAGATACAGCAGGGCCGAACCGAAGTCCACGCCGGCGGGTTCGCCCAATACCGGCGGCTCCGCGAGCTCCACCTGCCCGTCGGGCATCGGTGGCCCGTCGCGACGAGGTGAGCGCTTCACCGGCTTAATGGCCAACGCGGTGACTCCCGGTGTGATGGTGCATGCCGCTTCTTCCTGGGAGGCGACTATAGGGAATCCCGTCAGCGTTGCAACAGTCCCCCATTTCTTTTTTCACGCGCCCGACCTCTTGCCGTAACCGCTTCCCCGGGCCGTTCCGTGACCGGTTCGGCTGTCCGCATGCCCGCTTTGCACCGCGCGATCGGGCAGCGAAGGCTGTCTATTCCGGCCGCCGCCAACGGACGGCCCGCCGATAGCAACAGGCGATTATTCCCCGGGCATTCACCTTTAGTCCTCCGCACGTCGGTTACCTCGGGACCGGGTGGTCACGAAGTGGACACGGCGGTGTCGGCGGAAGGGACGCAGACTTCGAGACGGACGGCATCGCCGCAGGTGGGATGAGGTTTACGGATGCCGCCGCGCCCGTTCGCCAGGCACCCGGGCGACGTCGCCGGCGGTGGGCGGCAGCCGGTGATCGCCGCCCCGCGGCGGGCCCGCACCGCGTGTTTCACCGACTGTTTCACCATGCAACCGGTCAGCGCGGAAGCGCGCATCGGGCAGCCGGCCACCGGGAATCGGATCACCCGCGCGCCCCGCGGACCGACTCCGACTTCCTCCCCCACCGCGCACGGACGGGGAAAAGACGGCCCGAACAGCGCCTTCTGCGACCAAGAACCCAGTCGGGACAAAGGTCCCCACCGAGCCGACATCCGACAAAGCGGTCGCAGTCGGCTCACGGAACCCCGCCACCGGCCTCCGGGGCGGCCAGCTCAGGAGGGCCGGGGCAGACCACCCGCCCACCGCGGCCCGCGCGCCCACCGGTTTCGCACAGCCCGCACCGCCGGGAAGCCCGCGTCGGCCGGCGGGAACACCACATTCGCTTTCGGCCCACTCCAATTCGCTGCCCACGGCCCACTCCGCGCATTCCGCGAAGCGCCGCACCCATTTCCGCGGTGGCGAACTGCGGAGCCCATTCCACGAAATGGCAGGCCGCCGCCCATTCCGGCACCGAACATTGGCGCCCCCGGCCGCTGTTCCCTTCCCGCGGCACCCGCCGCCGGCGCCGCACCGGCCCGCCGGCACCGCCCCGCCATGGGCGCGCTCCCACCGCTCGACCTCTCCGCGTCCCCGCAGGCCGCAGGCTACCGGCCGGTACCGACACGTACGACGGGCGCCGTCGCGGCCAGGCCACGACGGCGCCCGTACGTAAGCCCACCAGGCAAGACGCGGTCCGTACCAATTACCGCGCATCCGGGAGCCATCACGACACGCCCGGGGTCTCCCCACTTTCTCCACGACCGGACGTGTGGTCGGCCGGGTGAAATACCGCCGACATGGTGGTGGCCACATGACTGCACTCGGTCACCGGAATTTCCCCAGTGCCCGGCGAGCGGTGCGAACCGCCCGCCGGGCACCCGGCCGCCGGACCGGCGCGGGAGTCGAAAACGGAACCCCCGCAGGTGCGTTGGCCGCGGCCGGCATCCGGCTAGGGAGCGGTGGGCACCGCGGTGGCGGTGAGGTCGTCGAACTGGGTCGCCGTCCCGTAGGTGTCCGTGCCCAGGCCCACCTGGCCCTGGGCATAAGTGGAGTCCGTGACGTCCGCGACGGCCGCACCGTCGATCCGCGCGGTGATCCGGGCGCCGACGAAGGTCAGTTGCAGTCGCGACCAGCTGTCCGCGGCGACCCCGGGAACCGTGCCCGAGGCGAGCACGCGGGTGGTCCTGTCCGGCGCGAGGACCTCCAGCGACCAGCTGCCGGAGTCCGCGAGCTTCAGGGAGTAGCCCTCCCACGCCGTGATCCGGCCGGCGCCCACCGTGTTGAGCTGACCGGCCACCCGGCCCATCAGCGTGGAGGTGGTGCCCTGCCCGATCCGTGCCTTGACCGACACCGTGTAGTCGCCCCACGTCGCGTCGCCCACCAGCGTGAGCGGGCTCGGCACCCGCGCCCACTGGATCGGCTGCCGGCTGATCATCTGCTGGAGGCACTTCCCCCGGCCCCGGCTGCCGGCCGCCGACTGCGCGCCCGCCTGGCAGGGTTCGACCTGGAAGGCGCCCTCCATGTCGGAGACGTAGCGCGCGCTGGCCCCCTCGCGGTAGCCGTTGAAGTCCTCCCGGTACGGCAGCGGCATCGGCTTCGAGGCGGGTGCCTTCGCCGCGGCCCCGCCCTTCCCGCCGGACACGGTGGTCAGCGTGGTGACGGTGCCGGGCTGGAGCGTGGCGGTGTGCGCGCCGCCGGCCGCCGCCGGCACGTCGGCGCCGTGCACGAACCAGTCGGCCGGGTCGGTGGAGTCCAGCGTGGTCGTCCACCGGTGCAGCGCGCCGCGCGGCAGGCCACCGGAGGGCGTCAGCGACACCGTCTGCGGGGCGCTCGCGCCCGTCGTCTCGAAGACGGTGGTGTACGAGGGGTGCGCGCCGGGCGATCTCAGCGTCACATAGGTGCCGCCGCCGTCGAGGTAGCCGCTGGCGGAGTCGATGTACTGCCAGCCCGGATGGGTGAACTGCGCGGTCTGCGCGACCGTCCACAGCGTCGGACCCAGCTGGTAGGCGCCGCTCCAGGGCTCGTTCGCCTTCAGCAGCCCGCTGCCCTGCATCTGCACCGTCGGGTACCAGGCGTACGCCACCGGCCAGTTGATGAAGCCGGTGATGCGCGCGTCGACGTACTCGTGGTTCATCTCGGCCGCCAGCCGGTCCGCGCCGGTCAGGTAGTTGTTCCAGCCGGACTCGCTGGCGAACAGCGGCTTGCCGAGACTGAGCGCGTCCGGGGTGCTGGAGCAGTGCACCGCGGTGCAGGGGTAGTGCACCCCGACCACGTCGGTGGCCGCGTCGAACGCCGGGTCGTTCTTCATGTCGGTGGCGACCTGCCAGCCGGCGTTGTCGGCGGCGACCACCTTCACCGAGCCGTAACCGTCGTGCTGGAGCGTGGACTTCAGCTGCTCGTACCAGGCCGCGTCCCAGCCCTTCTCGTTCCAGCCGCCCAGGTAGTCGATGTGCAGGCCGTGCTGCTTGGCGCAGCCGAGCCAGCTGGTGAGGTAGCGGATGTTGTCGGCGGACCAGAAGCCGCCGTCGAACCAGCCGGGCGCGCCCCACTCCAGCCCGTAGAACTGGATGTCGGGGTTGCGCTTCTGGGCCTGCTCCATCAGCCACCACTCGTAGCCGCGGTTGCAGTCCACGTCGGTGGCGGTGCGCATGTGGCTCTGCTCGGCGCCGTTGCTGGAGTTGGTGTCGGAGCCGATCTCCACCTTGAGGATCTGGAGCGAGGCGCCGTAGCCGGGCTTGAACATGTAGTCCAGCAACTGGCTGCGCTCGGGTTCGGGGTAGTCGGTGAGCAGCCGCGAGGTGCCGCCGCCCCCGCTGATCGCGCCGACCCCGGCGAAGGTGCGCCCGGTGCCGTTGCCGTCGACCGCGATCTGCTGCCCGCCCGGCTGGGTGGCCGCGCTCGCGCCGGGCGGCGGGGCGAGCAGTGCCACGCAGGCCAGCAGCGCGCTGCCGACCACCAGCGCGACGCGGTGCGGCAGCCGCCGCAGTCCGCGCGGCCGGCGCAGCCGGGCTCTTCGGGCGCGGGGCGCCGGGGGTGCCGTGGGAGTTGCCATCAAAGGTCGCCCTCCTTCGTCCGGGTCAGAGCCTGATGTGGGAGCGGCCCTTGGGGGCCTTGGTGGTGCGCGGCCGGCCGTGGTCGGGATGGACCTCGATCTGCGTGATCCCGTCGGCGTTGAGGTCGAAGGCGGCGCCGGTGTCGCCGAGCAGGAAGTTGCGGACCGCGACGCGTGCGCCGGTGGCGCGGAAGACCACCTTGCCGTCGCGCGCGAGGGTGGTGCGGTGCGGGCCGGCCGACACGTCGTAGCGGTGGCCGCGCAGTTGCACGTTGGACAGGGTGTTGGTGCCCGGCAAGGTGAGCGAGCCGAACATCAGCGCCGACGGGTCGCCGTCCCAGGGGTTGTCCGAGAGGAGCTCGTGCAGGCCCTGCACCGGCATCGCGTTGGACCAGGAGTAGGTCCGCCAGGCCGAGTCGACCGCCGGGCCCATGATGGACTGCCCCGGTTCGGGGTCGAAGGACTCGGGGAACCAGCCGTCGTTCGTCCAGGAGTCCAGGTACATCGAGGTGCTGCGGGTGGCGAACATGCCGGCGATGTCGTCGAAGCCGTAGCGCTTGACGCCGTCGTAGACGGTGGCGTTCATCGGCGGCCAGATCGCGCCCTTCCACTGCTCGGGCGCGGAGCCCTCGCCGTAGCGGTCGAAGAACTTGAAGTGCTCGGACTGCGGGTGCACCGGGCCGCCGGAGCAGTACGCCGGGTCGTTGCGGGCGATGCTGGGCACCACGTAGTCGCCCCAGAACATCTCCGGGTCCAGCAGGTGCGCCATCATCGTCCTCGCCCGCTCGGGCGTGGCGATGCCCGCGAACAGCGGGTAGAACACGGTCGGCGTGACCACCTCGTTCCAGCTGCCGTCGAGGTAGCGGCTGAGGTACAGGCCCTTGCCGGCGTGCCACAGGCGGTCGTTGAGGCGCTGCTTGATCGTCGCGTACTGGGCGGTGAAGCGGCGGGCGTCGGCGGCCTCGCCGAGGACTGTCGCCATCTTCGCCAGCGTCTCGGCGAGCAGGGCGTAGTAGGAGTTGAGCGGCACGTCGGTGAGGTTGGTGTTGTCGCGCTTGTCGCCGGAGCCGCCGACCTTGGCGATGCGCTGGTAGTCGGCGTAGACCGGCAGGTCGTCCAGGCCCAGGTGGTTGCCGCGGCCGCCGACGCGGTCGCCGAAGTACGGTGCCTCCAGCAGCCCGTCGCCGTCGGCGTCCCACTCCGGCATCAGGTCGTTGAAGGCGACCAGGTGCGGGTACGCCTTCTCCAGGACGGTGCGGTCGCCGAACTTCGTGTACAGCCGCCACACCGCGTACGCGTGCATCGGCCCGGAGTTCTCCTGGTCGTAGCGGGGGCCGACCAGGTCCACCTGGTTGGGCGGTGCGGGCTGGTCGAAGACGTCCGACTCGTGCTGGGTGGCGAGGGTCTGGCTGACCAGGGCGGCGTCGATGCAGTCGAAGGAGGAGTCCCAGCCGGTGAACAGGCCGCCACCGCCGCCCCAGCCCCACAGCACGTAGTTGCAGTGGTAGGTCCGGTCGTAGTTGGTGTTCAGCGACAGCGCGTCGCGCACCGCGTCCGCTGCCTGGCCCACCGGGCCGGAGCCGGTGAGGTTGGTGTCGCGGATCGCGGCCTGGGCGGCGGCGAGTCGGCGTTCGGCCTGGTGCGGCTCGGGCGGTGCGACCTTCGGGGTGCCGTGGTCGCTGATCGCCGCGGCGAAGGTGATGCTCTCGCCCTTGGCGAGTTCGTAGCGCAGGGCGGCGGTGGCGTCGCCGGCCGCGCCGGTGCCGCCGGTCATCGCCTTGGTCAGGTCGGTGACGGAGGCGTAGCAGGCGGCGCTGACCGGGGGTTCGGTGGGGGTCAGCCGCAGGTGGCCGGTGGCGGAGGTGTCCACCAGGCCGGGCGCGGAGCCGATGACACCGTTGCCGTCGAGCGCGAAGCTCGCGGTCTCCCCCGCGGTGGCGCCCCACGGCGTGCCGACCTCCAGGAAGACCGTGGTGTCGTCGGCCAGCGCGGTGACCGTGGCGACCACCGAACTGCCGTCGCCGGTGCGGGCGTAGCGGACCACCAGGTCGCGCTTCTGCTGCTGGGCGAGGTCGTACTTGGCCTGGATGACGGGGAGTTTGGCGGTGGCGTCCGCGACCTCGGCGGCCGACCACTGGTCGGGGTGGGCGATGACCTCCTTCAGCGCCTCCAGGTGCGCGGGCATCACCGAGCGGTCGTCGCTGCTGATGTGGACCTGCTTGAAGCTGCCGTCGGGGGCCATCGGGCCGATCCGCCACAGGTTGTTGGTCATCTTCTCGCGGATGACGGTGTTCGCCTTGGTGAGCAGGACCACGCGCACGGCGAAGCGGGCCTCGCCGGTGCCGACGAAGAGCGCGCCCGTCCAGTCCTGCTCCTTGACGCCCGGCATCGCGAACGGCCGCTTCAGCGTCGGGTACGGCAGGGGCGAGGACTGCCCGCCGTGGTTGCCCGCGGTGTCCGCGGCGGCCGCGGCCGTGCCGTCGGACGTGGTGCCGTCGGCGGCCGCCGCGATGTTATCGCTCGCAAGCGCGACCACCGTACCGCCGATGCCGGTCGCTCCGGCCGCCTTCAGAAAGCTTCGCCTGGGCATGTGACGATGGGTCATAAGACCTTCCGTTCCAGCGTCTGACGGGCCCTGCGCTTGACAACGGAGCAGGCCGGTACGGCACCGCCCGCCGCAGGGCCCGGGGGGGCTCACTGCCCCGAAGTGGGTTACGGCATGAACTGCATCACGGGCGACTCGAATTGTTAGCGCTCACGCGACGGGTGTCAACAGATCCGACATAGTTGCTCCCGCGGCCCCCGAACCCGCCGCCGGCACGCCCACGGCCTCGGCGTCGACGGCCAAGTCGGGCCGCAGACCTGGCAGATGCTCGTCGGCAGCTGACCGCCAGGCGCCTTGCGCAGCGTGGGCGCGGGGCGGGCAGGCCTTCGTGGCCGCCCGCCCCGCGCTCCTCCGTGACGGGCAGGTCCGGGGCGTCCGTTGGCCGTCCGGGGCGGCCAACACAGCGGTGTACGACCCCTATTGGGCGGAGACGGACAGGGGAGCTCCGGGGATTTTCCGGGGTGGCCCGGCGGGGGGCGGCTTGTTATGTTGCGGCGGAGAGCCGAACCCGACGATGGAGCAGCATGCCTTCCGTGGAAAATCTCTGGTGCCGTCGCTTTGTTCCCGCTCAGGACCCGGCCGCGCGCCTTGTCTGCCTCCCGCACGCGGGGGGTTCGGCGCCCTACTTCCGCCCGGTGTCGATGGCGCTCGGCAAGGAGTTCGACGTGATCGCCGTGCAGTACCCGGGCCGGCAGGACCGCCGCAGTGAACCGCCGATCACTGAGATGTCGGTGCTGGCCGACCGGGTCGCGGAGATCCTCGCCGCCGAGGACGACCTCCCCCTGGTCCTGTTCGGCCACAGCCTGGGCGCGATCCTCGCGTTCGAGGTGGCCCGCCGGCTGGAGGCGGAGGGCCGGCCGCCGGTCCGGATCGTCGCGTCCGGCCGCCGCGGACCGGCCACCCGCCGCGAGGAGGCCCTGCACCGGCTCGACGACGCCGGGCTCATGGCCGAACTGCGCTCGTCGGACGGCACCCACACCCTCCTGCTGGAGGACGAGGAGCTGATGCGCGCCGCGCTCCCGGCCCTGCGCGCCGACTACCAGGTGGCCGAGTGCTACGCCAGCGAGCCGTCGGCGACCGTGCGCAGCCCCATCACGGTGCTCACCGGCGACCAGGACCCCAAGACGACGCTCGACGAGGCCCGGCAGTGGGAACAGCACACCACCGGCGGCTTCGAGTTCGAGGTCTACCCGGGCGGGCACTTCTTCCTCGGCCAGCACATCCAGCCGATCATCGCCCTGCTCCGCAAGCACCTCACCCCGGCCTCCGCACCGACCAGCTGACCGCTCCGACCGGCCTCCCCGCCCGCTGGGCGCGGGTTCAGCGCCCGGGCGGCAGAAGGTCGGCGCGCCAGCGCACTTCGCCGTCGTGGAGCTCGCCGGTCGGGGCGAGCCCTGCGGCGGTGGCGACGGCGGCCGAGGCCGCGTGGTCCGGGTGGACGTGCGCGAGCACCGTACGGACGTGGTGGGCGGCGAGATGGCGGACCAGCCCGCGGGCCGCCTCCTTCGCGATGCCGCGGCCCTGCCACGGGGTGCCCACCACCCACGCGACCTCCGCGTACGACGCCCCGCCCGGCCCACCGCCCCCGCCGCTGCCCAGCCCGCCGCCCGCCCCACCGTCCCGCACCGTCGCCTGCACGGTACCCGCGAGCCGCCCCTCCGCGCGCAGCCGGATCACCCAGTTCAGCCAGGTCACCCCGGGCTCGGGTGCCCCCGCGACCAGCCGCTCGTACCGGGCCCGCAGCCCCGCGGGCGTCTCCGGCGCCCCGCCGATGTAGCGGTGCAGCGCCGGATCACCGAGCACGGCCGCCATCGGCTCCGCGTGCCCGGCCTCCAGCGGCAGCATCTCCAGCCGCTCCGTGCCGAACCCGCCGCCCACCGAGCCCACCGCGCCCACCGCGCACCCCTCTTCCCCGCCGCTGCTGACACCGCGGCCCCAGGCTACGGCAGCGCGGGCCGCCTCCCCGAAGCGGCGAGGCGGCCCGGGCGAACCGGCGGCCGGAAGCGCCAGGAGGCCGGAAGGGCCGGGAGCAGCCTCAGCGGCGCTTGGCCACGCTCCGCGCCCGCAGCCGGTCCGCGGTGATCGCCAGCCCCAGCACGCAACCGAGCACGATATTCGTGTAGTTGGGGTTGATCTGAAGGGTCGTCAGGCCGTTGTTGATCAGCTCCAGCAGGATGGTGCCCGCCACGATCCCGAGGATGCGGCCCTGTCCGCCGACCAGGCTCACCCCGCCGATGACCGCCGCGGCGATCGCCGACAGCTCCCAGCCGACCCCGACGCCGCTGGCCGAGCCGACGCCCATCCGGCCAAGCACCATCATCCCGGCGAACGCCGACAGCAGGGAGCTGGTGACGTACATCGACACCACCCGCCGGTCGCCGCGGATGCCGGCCAGCCGCGCCGCCTCGGGGTTGCCGCCGACCGCGTAGACCTGCCGCCCGGCGTACGTGCGCTCCAGGAAGAACCACGCCGCGATCGCCACCACCGCGAACAGGATCAGCGGCAGCGGGATCTGCGCCACGTACGTCTGGCCGACGTCGCCGAACAGCCCGCCGATCCCGGTGATCGAGGTGCCCGAGGTGATCGCGAGGGTGACGCCCTGCGCGACGGTGTACGTGACGAGGGTGACGACGAACGGGGCCATCTTCAGCCGGGTGACGGCCAGTCCGTGCAGCAGGCCCACCGCGCCCGCGATCACCAGCGTGACCAGGATCGCCAGGATCGGCGGCAGCCCGGCCCGTACGTTGAACCAGGACATCAGGATGACGCTGGTGCCCAGCAGCGCGCCCACCGACAGGTCGATGCCGCCGGTGAGGATCACCAGCGACTCCCCGATGGCGATCAGGCCGTACTGCGCCAGGTCGAAGCCCATCCCCTGGAGGTTGACCGCTCCGGCGAAGGTCGACTTGTCCACGGCCAGCGCGACGAAGACGACGACGCAGGCGGCCACCACGCCGACCTCGGGCGTTTCGATCAGGCGGCGGAGGAACGAGGGGCCCGGCGCGCTGCCGGGGTCCGCCTCGGTCGGCGCCGGTGCGGTGCTGGTCTTCATGCGCTTGCCTCTCCCTGCGGGCCCGCGCCCGGCCGCGTCCCGGCCGCCGCGGTCATGATCGCTTCCTTGCCGAACCGGTCGCGGGGGATGTCGTCGACGATCCGCCCGTGTGCCATCACCACGATCCGATGGCAGATCCACAGCAGTTCCTCCAGTTCGGAGGAGGCCACCAGCACCGCCATGCCCTGCTCGGCGGCGGCGTCGATCAGGCTGTAGATCTCGGCCTTCGCCCCGACGTCCACCCCGCGGGTCGGCTCGTCGAGCAGCAGCAGCTTCGGCTCGGCGGCCAGCCAGCGCCCGAAGACCGCCTTCTGCTGGTTGCCGCCGGACAGCGCCCCGATCGGCTGCTCCGGGCTGTGCAGGCGTACGCCCAGGTCGCCGATGATCCGCGCCGCGTGCGCCTTGTCCGCCTTCGGCCGCAGCACACCGCGGCTGCTGATCCGCCGCAGCGTGGTCAGCGTGACGTTCCACCGCACGGAGTGCGCCGCCAGCAGCGACTGCACCTTGCGGTCCTCCGGGACCAGGCCGATCCCCTTCTCGACCGCGTCCGCCGGGTGCCGCGGGCGGAAGTCGCGGCCCAGGAACTCCACCGACCCGCCGGTGCGCGGCTGCGCGCCCATCACGGTGTGCAGCAGCCGGCTGCGCCCCGATCCCATCAGTCCGGCGACGCCGACGATCTCGCCGGCGCGTACGTCCAGGTCGACCGGGCCGAGGCCGTCGGCGGTCAGCTCGCGGGTGCGCAGCACCGCGGTGCGCTCCACCGTGGACGGCGGCGCGAGGTCGGCGCGGGCCAGCTCGCTGCCGACCATCTCGCGGATCATCCGCTCCTCGGTCGCCTCCTTCGGGGTGAGGTCGGCGACGAGCTTCCCGCTGCGCAGCACCACCACCCGGTCGGCGATCGCCTGCACCTCGTCCAGGCGGTGGCCGATGAAGAGCACCGCGCCGCCGGCGGCGGCGTGTGCGCGGGCCAGGTCCAGCACCCGTTCGGCCTCCACCGGGCCGAGCGAGGAGGTCGGCTCGTCGAGGATCAGCACGACCGGGCGGTGGCCCCACGCCTTGGCGATCTCGATCATCTGGCGCACCGGCACCGGGAAGCGCTCGACCGGGCGGTCGACGTCGACATGGGTGACGCCGACCTCGGCGAGCAGTGCCCGTGCCTCCTCCCTGGTGCCGGTGCGGTCGAACACCGCCCGGCCCAGCAGCCCGCCGCCGGCCCGCTGCGGGCGCCGCCCGAGCAGCAGGTTCTCCGCGACGCTCAACTGCCCGACCAGTGGGAACTCCTGTGCCACCAGGGCCACTCCCAGCTCGCGGGAGTGGTCGGGGCGCCCGGGCTGGAGCGCCCGGCCGGCGACCTCGATGGTGCCGGTGGTGGGGGTGACGGTGCCGGACAGCACGCCCATCAGCGTGGACTTGCCCGCGCCGTTCTCCCCCACCACCGCGACGATCTGACCGCGGGCCAGGTCCAGCCGCGGGATGTCCAGCACCTTCACGAGGCCGTACGACTTGCTGACGTCGCGCAGCGACACCGCGCTCTCCTCGGCTGCGCCGCCCCGCTCTCCCCCGCCGCCCGGGCGGTCCTCGCCGCCCGGGCGGTCCTCGGCGGAGCCGGCCATCAGCCGATCCCCAGGCTGGTCAGCTTGGCCTGGTAGTCGGCGAGGTTGGTCTGGGTGACCAGGCCGACGCCGGAGCTGAGGGTGATGCCGTCGCTCTCCAGGTACGGCTGCGCGATCTTGAGGGTGGCGTCCTTGCCGAGCACCTTCAGCGCCGCCAGCAGGTAGGCGCCGGTGTAGCCCTGCTGGTAGGGCTGCTGGAGGACGGTGGCCTGGATGACGCCGGACTTGATGAACTTCAGCGTCTGCGGGTCGCTGTCGTCGGAGATGATCTTGATCTTGCCGGTCTTGCCGGCCGACTGGACGGCCTGGCCGGCGGACGGGCCGTCGTAGGAGTACACCCCGTACAGGCCGTTGACGTTCGGGTTGGTCTGGATCGCGGTCTCGGCGTTGGACAGCGCCTTGGAGGCGTCCATGCTGTCGCTGAGCTTCTGGGCGACCTTGATGCCCGAGCCCTTCAGGGCGTCCTCGAAGCCCTGGATGCGCTCGACCGCGTTGGAGGTGGTCAGCGAGCCGACCAGGATCACCACCTGGCCCTTGCCGCCGAGCGCCTGCTTCATCGCCTCGCCGGCCTTCTGGCCCGCCTGGTAGTTCGGGGTGCCCAGGTAGAGCGCGGCGCCGTCGTCCTTCGGCAGCGGGGAGTCGATGGCGAGCACCGGGATGCCGGCCTTGTTCGCGGAGGCGATCGGCGCCTTGATGGCCGTCGGGTCGATCGCGGAGACGCTCAGGCCGCTGATGCCCTGGCCGCGCAGCGTCTGGATGATCGACAGCTGCTGGTCGAGCCGGCCGTTCGCCGGGGCCTGGTAGGCGCCCTTGACGCCGAGTTCCTTCAGGCCCTTGTTGAAGCCCACCTTGCCGGCGTTCCAGTAGTCGGTGGCGACGTTGACCACCATCGCCTCGTTGAGCTTCGACAGGTCCTTGCCGGCCAGCGCCTGCTTCAGCGCCGCGTCGAGCTTGGCGAGGTTCGCGTCGTTGAACGCGATGTCGCCCTTGATCGCGGTGGCGGACGAGGCGGAGGAGGTCGAGTTGCCGGAGTTGTCCGAGGAGGACGAGCCGCCGGCCCCGCTCTTGCTGCACCCCGCCGCCGCGAGCACCACGGCGAGGGTCACGGCCGCGGCGCCCCAACGCCCGTATCCGGAAACGACGGCACCTTTGGCATCACGCATGGGCGAACTTCCTGTTCGGACGGTGACCTCGCGGTCATTGAGAGCGCTAACAATCCACTGAGTGGATCACATCCGCGGGCGTGGGCCGCATCATCCCCAACGCAGCTCACACAACCGGGCGGAGCGGTCGACGTTCACAGCCACAGGGGCCCGAACCGTCTGCACCAGTCGTGGCGGGTTCCTGTCACCCGCCGCCATAGAGTGTTAGCGCTCACGGAATCACCGTCAAGATGTTGAGCCGAGAAAAACCCCGTGGATCGCGAAGAGGTCGGCCCACGTCGCGGCAGACCCGCCGAAACGCCCGCACACGCTGCGGCTTCGCCCCGACTGCCCACGTCCGGCAGGGAGTTGACGGTACGCATCGTGTACGCGCACATGCACCGTGGACGGCCGCGCACCCGCACATCAGGGCCGCGCCGAGGGGGTGCGGGGACAGGTGCCGCGCACGCGCGCCGGGCACCGGCACGCACACGGGCACGGCGACGACCTCCGCCCGGGCGGCCCTCCCGTACCGGCGGGAGGACCGCCCGGGTGGGGCGGGCGGAAACGGGTGCCGCGGCGCCCTCACAGGCCCCCGGCGAGCCGGTAGTACGCCTGGTTCCAGCGGATCTCCTTGGCGAACTGCCGGATCTCGGTGCTGCCGTCGATGAGCAGCAGCTCGGTGCGGAGCATGTCCGCGAGGTCGGCCAGCTCCTCGGCGCCGACGGCGGTGGACAGCACCGTGTGGTGCGGCCCGCCCGCGGTCAGCCACGCCTCGGTGGAGGTGCGCAGGTCCGGCGCGGGCTTCCACACCGCCCGGGCGACGGGGAGCGCGGGCAGCGGCTCCAGCGGGGCCACGACGTCGATCGTGTTCGCCACCAGCCGGAAGCGGTCGCCGACGTCCGCCAGGCCCACCACGACCGCCGGGCCGGGCCGTGCGTCGAAGACCAGCCGCACCGGGTCCTCCCGGCCGCCGATCGACAGCGGGTGGATCTCGCAGCTCGGCCGGTCCGCGGCGATGCTCGGGCAGACCTCCAGCATGTGGGCGCCGAGGATGAGTTCGCTGCCGGGCGCCAGGTGGTAGGTGTAGTCCTCCATGAAGGAGCTGCCGCCCGCCTGCCCGGCCCCGGCGGCCTTGAGCGCGTGCAGCAGCGCGGAGGTCTTCCAGTCGCCCTCGCCGCCGAAGCCGTAGCCGTCGGCCATCAGCCGCTGCACCGCGAGCCCGGGCAACTGCCGCAGCCCGCCCAGGTCCTCGAAGTTGGTGGTGAACGCGCCGAACCCGCCGTCGTCGAGGAAGGCGCGCAGGCCCAACTCGATCCGGGCCGCGTACCGCAGGGACGCGTGCCGCGCTCCCCCCGCGGCCAGTTGCGGGTCGAGCCGGTAGGTGTCGGCGTACTGCGCGGTCAACTCCCCCACCGCCGCGTCGCCGACCGCGTCCACCGCGGCCACGAGGTCGTTGACGCCGTAGGTGTTGACCGACACGCCCAGCCGCAACTGCGCCTCGACCTTGTCGCCTTCGGTGACGGCCACGTCCCGCATGTTGTCGCCGAACCGGGCCAGCCGCAGCGTGCGCAGCGCGCCGTAGCCCAGCGCGGCGCGCATCCAGGCGTGGATGCGGGCGAGCACCGCGGGGTCGGAGACATGGCCGGCGACGGTCTTGCGGGCCACGCCGATCCTGGACTGGATGTACCCGAACTCGCGGTCGCCGTGGGCGGCCTGGTTGAGGTTCATGAAGTCCATGTCGATGGTGGACCACGGCAGTTCGACGTTGGCCTGGGTGTGCAGGTGCAGCAGCGGCTTGCGCAGCAGGTCCAGCCCGGCGATCCACATCTTGGCGGGCGAGAAGGTGTGCATCCAGGCCACCAGGCCGACGCACCGCGGCGCGGAGTTGGCGGCGAGCACCACCTCCGTGATCGCGGCGGCGTCGGTCAGCACCGGCTTCCAGACCGTGCGGACCGGGGCGCCCGGGGCCGCGGCGAGCCGGTCGCAGATGGCCTGCGACTGCTCGGCGACCTGGGCGAGGGTGTCGTCCCCGTACAGGCCCTGACTGCCGGTGAGGAACCAGATCTCGGGTGCGGCGGGCGATGTCATGCCTGGGACTCCTTGCCGACGGACGGCCCCTGCTGGCCGTAGACGTTCTGGTAGCGGTCGTAGAGCCGGTCGACCGCGCCGGGGTCGATGGGCAGCGGGGCGCCGAGCTGGCGCGAGATGTGCACGCTGCGCGCGACGTCCTCGCACATCACCGCGGCCTTCACCGCCGCGCGCGCGTCGCGGCCGACGGTGAACACGCCGTGGTTCTGCATCAGCACCGCGGGCGAGCGGTGCCCGGTCAGCGTCTCCACGATGCCGCGGCCGATCGAGTCGTCGCCGATCAGCGCGAACGGGCCGACGGGTATCTCAGCGCCGAACTCGTCGGCCATCGCGGTCAGCACGCAGGGCACCGCCTCCCCGCGGGCCGCCCAGGCGCAGGCGTAGGTGGAGTGGGTGTGCACCACGCCGCCGACGTCCGGCATGTGCCGGTAGACGTAGGCGTGGGCGGCGGTGTCGGACGACGGTGCCAGGTCGCCTTCGACCACGTTGCCGTCGAGGTCGCAGACGATCATCGCCTCGGGGTTGAGCCGGTCGTAGTCCACGCCGCTGGGCTTGATCACGAACAGGTCGCGGCCCGGCACCCGGCCGGAGACGTTGCCGGCCGTCCACACCACCAGCTGGTAGCGGACGAGTTCGCCGTGCAGGTCGCTGACCTGGCGGCGCAGTGCGGCGACGGCGGCGGTCCCGGGCCCGGTGGCGGTCGCGGCCCCGGCCCCGGTGGCGGTCACGGTGGAGTCCTGCTGCTGGTGCTGTTCCTCTTGCTGCTGCTGTGGGTTGCTGCTCATGGCAATGCGGACCTCGCAGGATGGGTGAGCGTTAACAAAGAGGGGGTGAGCGCTAACATTTGGCTGGTCCGAGTCCGGGTCGGTCCCGGTCAGACCGCCCCGGCGGCCTCGGCGCGCAGCGCGCGCAGCCGGTGCATCGCGTCGCTGCCGCCCCGGCCGAAGTGGTCGTGCAGCTCGCGGTACTCGGCGTACAGGCGGTCGTAGGCGGCCGCACGGGCGGGGTCGGGCAGGTAGGCGCGGCGCTCGATCCGGCCCATCGCCGCGGAGGCGGCGCGGATGTCGGGGTGGGCGCCGGCGGCGACGGCGGCGTGGATCGCCGAGCCCAGCGCGGGCCCCTGGTCGGAGGCCATCAGGTTGATCGGGCGGCCCAGTACGTCGCTGTAGGTCTGCATCAGGAAGCGGTTGCGCAGCAGGCCGCCGGCCGCGGTGAACTCCGTCACCGGCACCCCGGACCGCTCGAACGCCTCCACGATGGTGCGGGCGCCGAACGCGGTGCCCTCGATCAGGGCCCGGTAGACGTCCTCCGGCCGGGTGTCGAGGGTCAGCCCGACCAGCAGCCCGGACAGGTGGTGGTCCACCAGCACCGACCGGTTGCCGCTGTGCCAGTCCAGCGCGACCAGGCCGTGCGCGCCCACGGCCTGCGCCGCGGCCTTCTCGGTGAGCAGCTCGTGCGCGGAGATGCCGCGCCGGCGGGCCTCGTCGGCGTACTCCTGCGGGGTGGTGGTCCGCACCGCCCAGGCGAAGAGGTCGCCGACACCGCTCTGCCCGGCCTCGTAGCCCCAAAGGCCGGGCACCACACCGTCCTTGACCACCCCGCACATGCCCGGGACCTCGGCGAGCACGTCGGAGTTCATGATGTGGCAGGTCGAGGTGCCCATGATGGCCAGCATGTGGCCGGGGTCGAGCGCCTGGGCGGCGGCGGAGGTGACGTGCGCGTCCACGTTGCCGACCGCCACCGGGGTGCCGGCCCGCAGCCCGGTCAACGCCGCTGCCCGCGCGGTGAGTCCACCCGCGGCCGCGCCCAGCTGCGAGAGCGGGTGCTCCAGCTTGGCGGTGAAGTCCGCGAAGTCCGGGTGCAGCGAGGCCAGGTACTTCGCGTCGGGGTAACCGCCGTCCTGCCGGATGCCCTTGTAGCCGGCCGTGCAGGGGTTGCGGCTCTCCGCGCCGGTCAGCTCCCACACGATCCAGTCCGCGGCCTCGATCCAGCGGTCGGCGGCGGCGTAGACCTCCGGGTCCTCGCGCAGCAGTTGGAGCGCCTTGGCGTACTGCCATTCGCTGGAGATCTTCCCGCCGTACCGGCCGAGCCACGGCTGCCCGCTGTCCAGGGCGCGTTCGACGATGAGGTCCGCCTCGGGCTGCGCCGCGTGGTGGCGCCAGAGCTTGGGGTAGGCGTGCGGCCGGCCGGCGAAGCGCGGCAGTTCGCTGAGCGGTGTGCCGTCGGCGGTGGTGGGCAGCACCGTGCAGGCGGTGAAGTCGGTGCCGATGCCGACGACCTGCTCCGGTCGCACCCCGGCCGCGGCCAGCGCCCGCGGCACCGCGAACCGCAGCACGTCCCGCCAGTCCTGCGGCACCTGGAGCGCCCAGTCCGGGGGCAGCGTGCGGCCGCCGCCGGGCAGCGCGTGCGACACCACGCCGTGGGTGAACTCGTGCACCGCGCTGCCCAGTTCGCGGCCGTCCTCGACGGCGACGACGAGCGCGCGGCCGGAGAGCGTCCCGAAGTCGACGCCGACGGTCACGGCGGGTGGATCGGTGGTCATGTCTGCCTCCAGTCGTACGAGGGCGCCGGGCGCGGGCGGAGCGCCCGGCGGCCGCTCGGGTGGGGTGAGGTGAGGTAGATGGGGGGGTGGCGGGCCTGCGGGCGGGGGCTCACGTGTTCCCGCGGCGGGGGTGGGGCGGGGCGGGCGGGTCCGGCTCGCCCCGCCGTACGGGCGGGCGCCGGGGCGGTCGGGGCGGTTGCGGCGGACAGGGCGGTCGGGGCGGGCCTGCCGTCGGCCGGGGGTGGGCACCCGCAGCGCCCCGCCCCGCTCCCGCACCGCGGACCGCCGGCTGTCAGGTGCCGGCCGGGCGCGGGTCAGGACGGGGTGCTGCTGCGGCGGACGATGAGGCGCGGCTCGATCACCACGCGCTCGTCGTCGTCACCGGTCGACCCGGCCTCCAGTCTGCTGATCAGCAGCCGGATGCTGGCCTGGCCGACGGCGGCGAAGTCCTGGCGGACGGTGGTGAGCGGCGGCGCGAAGTACTCGGCCTCGGGGATGTCGTCGAACCCGGCGATCGCGACCTGGCCGGGCACCGACAGCCCGGCCTCGCGGAAGGCGCGCAGCACTCCGAGCGCCATCTGGTCGTTCGCCACGAACACCGCCGACAGCCCGGTGGCGCCCGGGCGCGCGCCGCGCGCGACCACCCGGCCGGCCAGCTCCTGCCCGGCGCGGTAGCCGCACAGCGGTGTCCAGTCGCCGATCAGCGGCTCGGGCACCTCGGCGCCGGCCTCCTCCAGCGTCGTGCGCCAGCCGACGGCGCGGGCCTCGGCCTCGAACCAGCTCGGCGGCCCGGCGACGTGCCAAACGGTGCGGTGCCCGGCGGCCAGCAGGTGGCTGGTGACCAGGCGCGCGCCGAGCTGCTGGTCGACCGACACGCCGGGGATGGGCAGCGAGTGCCCGCCCTCCACGGTCACCACGGGGAAGGGCAGCTTCAACTCGGCCAGGGCGCTGACCGCGTCGCGGTGCGGGACTATCACCACGATGCCCTCCACGCCCCAGTCGCTGAGGTGGTCGATGGCCTCGCGCAGCGCCGCGGCGGTGTAGCGGCGCAGGGTGACCGTGGAGACCATGTAGCCCTCCTCGCGGGCGGCCTCCTCCAGCCCGAACAGGGTGCTGGACGGGCCGAACAGCGTGGGGTTGCACGCCACGACGCCCAGGGTCAGGGTCCGGCGGGTCACCAGCGCGCGGGCCGAGGAGTTGCGCCGGTAGCCGAGTTCCTCGATCGCCCGCTGGACGTCGGCCCGGGTCGTCTCCCGCACGTTCGGGTGGTTGCTGAGCACCCGGGAGACCGTCTGGTGTGACACTCCGGCCAGTTGGGCGACGTCCGCCATCGTGGGCGCCCTCCGCCTTCCGGCGCTCTCCGCAGTCTGCGACATGACCCTCCGATCGGTGACGAGGTCATTGTTAGCGTTCACAGCGAACGCGTCAAGGTCATGACGGCAATCGGGTGGCGAAGCCCCCACCGGCCCCACCGCCTCCTCGGGGCGTACCCCACGCACCCCGTCCCCCGCCGCGGCAGCGGCAGTTGGGCACCGAAAGCGGTGGGGCGACCGTATCCCGGAACGCCCGCGCCGCGCGGCCCGACGCGCCGCCCCGGGCTCCGCAGCTCGCGGGAGGCGGCCAGCGGCCGTCGGACACGCCCCGGCGCCCGACGGTCGGGGGCGTCCACGCAATGGCACGGCACGGCACGGCGCCGCACCGGAACAGGTCACCCCCGCCAGCGCTCACGGGTGAGGGCATACTCGACGTCGCCGTGTTCCGCGCCCGCGATGGGATCGGGCCATTCCTCGAAGAAGGTGCGGACCAGGCAGAGCCCGGCCTTCTCCATGACGCGCCGGGACGCGGTGTTGACGGTCATCGTGGTGGCCACGATCCGGTCCGCCCCCAGTTCGGCGAACGCGTGGTGCACCAGGGCCCGTGCGCCTTCCGTCGCGTAGCCGAGGCCCCAGGCGGACGGCAGCAGCCGGTAGCCCAGTTCCGTGCCGCCGCCGCTCAGCCCCGCGCTGGTCGCGGGCCGCAGCGAGAACCACCCGAGGAACGCCCCGGACCGCCGCCGCACCGCCGCGAAACAGCCGTGCCCGCGCGGAGGTTCACCGTACTCGCGCAGCATGCGCGGGAGCTGCCGGCCCACGACCACGGACCGGGGCACGGGACGGCCGTCGCCGATGTACCGCATGACGTCGGGGTGGCCGTGCAAGGCGGCGAGATCGCCGGCGTCCGCCTCGGTGAAGCGGCGCAGGGTCATGCGCGCGGTGTCCAGACGGCTCTCCACGACGCCGATTCGAGCAGGCCGTCCGCCGCGGGGCAACCGCGTTTCCCGCGACCCGGCCCCCGCCGCACCCCACCGCGCCCCACCGCACGCGCATCCCGAGAATCTACAGCTCGATGACAAAAATCGACGAGGTGTAGACTTTTTACCGGCGGGGACCGGACGGGTTTCCCGCGCAAGCTTCTGGAGGAGTTGTGGTGCAGCAGCAGAACTGGCTGATCACGGGTGTGAGCACAGGTCTCGGCCGGGCGTTCGCGCAGGCGGCGCTGGACGCCGGGCACACGGTCGTCGGCACGGTCCGCGCCGAGCGGGACCGGGCGGCGTTCGAGGAACTGGCGCCCGGTCGCGCGCACGCCCGCATCCTCGACGTGACGGACGACGGCGCCGTGGTCGCGGTGGTCGACGAGGTGGAGCGCGCGGTCGGCCCGCTCGACGTGGTGCTCGCCAATGCCGGGTACGGCCTGGAGGGCACCTTCGAGGAGACCCCGCTGAGCGAGGTGCGCCGCCAGTTCGAGGTCAACGTCTTCGGCGCGATGGCCACCTTGCAGGCCGCGCTGCCCCACATGCGCGCGCGCCGCCGCGGCCGCCTCATGGCGGTCACGTCGATGGGCGGGCTGATGGCCGTCCCGGGCATGTCGGCGTACTGCGGCAGCAAGTTCGCCCTGGAAGGGGTGCTGGAGGCGCTGGGCAAGGAGGTCGCGCAGTTCGGCATCCATGTGACCGCGATCGAGCCCGGGTCCTTCCGCACCGACTGGGCCGGGCGGTCGATGACCCGCGCCGCGCGTACGGTCGACGACTACGACGAGCTGTTCACGCCGATCCGCCAGGCGCGGCAGAAGGCCAGCGGCAACCAGCTGGGCAACCCGGCGAAGGCCGGGGAGGCGGTCGTGCGCATCGCGTCGGTGGAACAGCCGCCGGCGCACCTCGTCCTCGGTTCGGACGCGCTGCGCCTGGTGGCGGCCGCGCGGGCGGCGGTGGACGAGGACATCCGGACGTGGGAGGAGCTGTCGCGGACGACGGACTTCGCGGAGGGGGCTCAGCTCTGATGCCCGAGCCCCGAAGCGACCCCCGCCCCGCGCGCGGCCGGCGCGCCGGTGAGCGCAAGGGCGACCTGCGGGAGCGGGCGATCCTCGACACGTGCGAGGCCCTGCTCGCGCGCAAGGGGTACGACGCGATGACCGTCGGCGACATCGCCCAGGGCGCCGGGATCACCCGCGGCGCGCTGTACTTCTACTTCGGCTCGAAGCAGGAAGTGGTCACCGCGCTGGTGGCGCGGACCGTCGAGCACCTGTGGGAGCGGTCCCGGGCCACCGCGCGCAGCGACGACCCGCGCCTGGCCGTGGCGGCGGCGATGCGGCGCACGGTGGAGCTGTGGCGCGAGCACGGCCTGGTGATGCGCACCGCGATCGACCTGTCGTTGACGGTGCCGGAGATCGGCGCGCTGTGGGACCGTACGGCCGACCTGTTCATCGCGGCGATCACCGCCGTGCTGGAGCGGGCCGGGGTACGCGCCGGCGAGGGGCCGGACGGGGCGCCGGCGATGGGGCGGGCGCTGTGCTGGATGGTCGAGCGGAGCTTCTACCACGCGTGGCAGCCGGACTCCCCCGACCGGCTCCAGGAGGCGTCCGCGACCTGCGAGCACATCTGGCTGACCTGCGCGGGCCTGGCACCCTGACGCAGCGGCGGTCGGGCGCGGAAATCCGTTTGCCCCCGCCGGCCGCGGCCCGGTAGGAAGCTCGCATGCTACGAGGCGACAAGGTCGGGCTGCGGGCCCGCCACGAGGACGACTACCCCGTCCTGCGCGAGGAGATGTTCAACGACGTCGTCTACTCCTCCCGGTCGGGTGTCGACCCGTGGCGGCCGGTCCCGGCCAGTGCGAAGGACCCGCGGCTCGCGGCCGACGGCAAGGACGACACCGCCGTCCCGTTCGCCGTGGTGGACCTGGCGGACGGCGCCCTGCTCGGCACCGCCACCCTGTGGGGCATCGACAGCCACAACCGCCTCGCGCACGTCGGGGTCGGGCTGCGCCCCCGCGCCCGCGGCCAGGGCTACGGCACCGACGCCCTCGCGGTGCTGTGCCACTACGCGTTCGTCGTCCGCGGTCTGCGCCGCCTCCAGGCCGAGACCCTCGCCGACAACACCGCGATGCTGCGCGCCGCCGCGACCAACGGCTTCGTCCGCGAAGGCGTGCTGCGGGCCAACGCCTACGTCCTGGGCGAGATCCTCGACGAGGTCGTCCTCGGCCTGCTCGCCGAGGAGTGGCCCCCGGCCTCCTGACCCCTGGCTCCTGACTCCTGACTCCTGACTCCTGACGGCGCGGCGGGCGGCCGGTCAGGCCGCGCTCCACCCGCCGTCGAGGACCAGCTCGGTGCCCGTGACGGACGCCGCCTCGGGTCCGCACAGGAAGCCCACCGCCCCCGCGACCTCCTCGGGCTCGACCAGCCGCTTGACCGCCGAGCGCGCCAGCAGGACGTCGGACACCACCTGGTCGGCCGCCAGCCCGTGCAGCGCGGCCTGGTCGGCCAGCTGCTTCTCCACCAGGGGCGTGCGCACGTAGCCCGGGCACACGCAGTTGCTGGTCACGCCCTTGTCGGCGCCCTCCAGCGCGATCACCTTCGACAGCCCCAGCAGGCCGTGCTTGGCGCTGACGTACGCGGACTTGTACGCGCTGGCCCGCAGGCCGTGGATGCTGGACATGTGGACGATCCGCCCCCAGCCGCGCTCGTACATGCCCGGCAGCACCGCCCGGCTGAGCAGGAAGGGCGCCTCCAGCATCAGCCGCAGCATGAAGGCGAACCGCTCGGGGGCGAACTCCTCGACGGGCGCGACGTGCTGGATGCCGGCGTTGTTCACCAGGATGTCCGCGTCCAGCGTCAGCCCGGCCAGCTCGGCGGTCCGGCTCAGGTCGAGCACCAGCGCCTCGCCGCCGATCCGACCGGCTGTGTGCGCCGCGCCCTCGGCGTCGACGTCGCACACCACGACGTGCGCGCCGAGCCCTGCCAGCCGGGTCGCCACGGCCGCCCCGATGCCGCTCGCCGCGCCGGTGACGACGGCCCGGCGGCCGGACAGGTCCGGACCTGCGGACGCGCCGGTCACGACGCCTGCTCCGGTGCGGCGAACGGGTTGGCCTCGGCGTGCCGGTGCCCCCAGACGTCCGGGACCCCGAAGTCGTGCGGCAGCCAGTCGTCGCCGACCTCGATGCCGCCGCAGCCGATCTCCAGGTGGAACCCGCTGGGGTTGCGCAGGTAGAAGGAGATCGCCTTGTCGTTCATGTGCCGGCCGAGGCCGATGGAGATCGGTGCGTCGTTGGCCACCGCCCGATCGTACGCCCGCCCGACATCGTCGATCGAGCCGTGCTCGAACTCCAGGTGGTGGATCGACGCGGTGTCCGCGTGGGCGAGCGCGATGCTGTGGTGGGCGGAGTTGCAGCGGAAGAAGAACAGACCGGGGGCGCGGTAGTCGGTCAGCCTGAACTCGAGCACGGACTCGTACAGCTCCCGCAGTTCGACGAGTCGGGGGCCGGCCAGCACGAAGTGGCCGAGGCCGGTGACGCCGGGATGCGCGCCCGGCCGGGCGACGCTGGTGCGGGCCTTGGCCTCACCGACCGCCAGCTCCACCCGGTAGCCGACCGGGTCGGTGAACCAGCGCATGGCGGTGGCGCCGCGCAGCCCCGTCTCCTGCGGCGAGCCGTCCTGGACCGCGTACCCGGCGTCGGTGAGCCGCCGGGTGAGCCGGTCCAGTTCGCTCGCGGTGTCGACGATCCAGCCCAGCTCGCGGGGGGAGTCCTCGGTCGACGGGTGGAGGGCCACGCGGTACTTGAACAGGTCGAGTTCGGCGAGCGCGACCTCGGTCGGCCCGAACGCCACCGTGGTGACGCCGACGCCCAGCGTGCGGCCGAGCAGGTCGGTCCACGCGTCGACGTCGGTGACGTTGAGCCCGACGTATCCCAGTCTGCGGATTCCCACGGCCTCAGCCCTCCACTGCGGCGGCCGCGCCCCGCAGGAACGTACCGACGATGTGGTTGAACTCCGGCGCGCGCTCGTACTGCACCCAGTGCCGGCAGTGGGGCAGCACCCGCAGTTCGGCGTCGGGTATGCCGTCGAGGATCGTGGCCGCCCAGGCCAGCGGGACGGTCTGGTCCTCCCGGCCCCAGATGAGCAGCGTAGGGGCCAGGACGAGCCCCAGGTCGGGGGTGAGGTCGCCGAAGTCCGGGGGGATCGGCAGTTCCGGGTGGGCCTTGCGGCTCGCCGCGTACCGCTCGTCGATCAGGGACGCGGTCGCCAGCTTCTCGTCGAAGACCATCATGCGGACGAACTCGGCCATCGCCTCGCGTGACGGCCGCGGGTCGGCCATGTAGGCGAAGAGGCGCTCCAGCCCGGCGGGCCACGGCGGCGCATCCTTCGGGAGGACTCCGCCCGGGGCCATGAGGACGACCCGGTCCACGCGTTCGGGGTGGCGCATCGCCATCCGCATCGCGACGGCGCCGCCGTAGGAGTTGCCGACCAGGTGGGCGCGCTCGATCCCGAGGGCCGTCAGCGCGCGGCTCACGCGGTCCGCCGCATGGAAGATCAGCGGCTCGTCGGTCCGCGGCCGCGTGGAGTCGCCCCACCCGGGCAGGTCCACCACGATGTTCCGGTGGTCGGCGAAGGCCGGCAGGTTGCCGCCGAAGTTGCTCATGCCCGTGGCGCCGGGGCCCGAGCCGTGCAGCCACACGATCGCGGGGCCCGAACCGACGTCGGTGTAGGCCAGTCGGACGTCCCCGAGATCCACTGTGCTCGTCACTCCGAGCCCCTCTCTCCTGTGTATGTAATGTTCGCTACAGACTTTACACGCGCCGCGGTTGCCCGCCCCCGGTCGCCGTCCGACGGGACGGGGGCGGGATACCGGCCGGCGCGCTCAGCGGCCGTACGCCTCCAGCAGCCGCAGCCACACCTCGCTGACGGTCGGAAAGGCCGGAACCGCGTGCCACAGCCGGTCCAACGGCACCTCCCCGGCCACCGCGACCGTCGCGGCGTGCAGCAGTTCCGCGACGTCGGGCCCCACGAGGGTGAAGCCGACGATCACCTTCCGGTCCTCGTCGACCACCATCCGGGCGCGGCCCCGATAGCCGTCGGCCTGCAAGGCGGCGCCCGCGACGGCGGCCAGGTCGTGGTCGACCACGCGGGTACGCAGCCTGGCGGCCTCGGCGGCGGCCGCGGTCAGGCCCACGGACGCGATCTCCGGCTCGGTGAAGACCACCTGCGGCACCGCGCGCGCGTCGGCGGTCGCCGCGTGGCGGCCCCACGGGCCGTCATGGACCGCCTCGCCCTTGGCGCGCGCCACGATCACGTCGCCCACGGCGCGGGCCTGGTACTTGCCCTGGTGGGTGAGGAGCACGCGGTGGTTGACGTCCCCGGCGGCGTACAGCCACCCGCCGCCGACCGGCGCGCCGTCCTCCCCCACGACCCGCATCGTGTCGTCGACGGCGAGCCAGGCCCCCGGGGTGAGGCCGACCGCCTCCAGCCCGATGTCCTCGGTGTTCGGGGTGCGGCCGACCGCGACGAGGAGTTCGTCGGCCTCGATCCGCTCGCCGGTGGCGAGGGTGATCGACACGGTGCCGTCCGCGGCGCGCTTCACGGCCGCGGCCTCGTCCCCCACCCGCACCTCCGCGCCGGCCTCGCGCAGCGCCTCGGCGACGTACTCGCCGGCGAACGGCTCCGCCGCCGGCAGCACCCCGTCCCGCGCCAGCACCGTCACCGACGCGCCCAGGCCGGCGTACGCGGTGGCCATCTCCGAGGCGACCACTCCCCCGCCGATGACGGCGAGCCGGCCGGGGACCGCGGTGGCCGCGACCGCCTCCCGGCTGGTCCACGGCGCCGCCTCGCGCAGGCCGGCCACGTCCGGGACCAGCGCGCCGCTGCCGGTGGCGACGACGACCGCGTGGCGCGCGGTGAGCGAGAGCGCCGAGTCGTCCTCGCCGGTCGTCACCTCGACGACGCGGTCGGCGGCGATCCGGCCGTGCCCGCGGTAGAGCGGTACGCCCACCTGTTCCAGCCAGGCGGCCTGGCCGTCGTCCTGCCAGTCGGAGGCGAAGGTGTCGCGGCGCCGCAGCACGGCGGCCGCGTCCAGCGAGCCGGTCACCGCCTCCCGCGCGCCGGGAAGGCGGCGGGCCGCCCGCAGCGCCGCCGCGCTGCGCAGCAGCGCCTTGGTCGGCATGCACGCCCAGTACGAGCACTCGCCTCCGACCAGTTCCCGTTCGACGATCGCGGCGGTCAGACCGCCCCGCACCACCCGGTCGGCGATGTTCTCGCCGACCGGACCGGCGCCGATGATGACGACGTCGTACGCCGCAGTCGTGGTGGTCACGTCAGTTCTCCTTGTGCGCGGAGCCGAGGCGCAGGGCCGAGACGAGGAAGAAGACGCCGCCGAGCACCGCGTAGCCGGCAATGTTGCTCAGCTTCGGGTCCGAGGCGGAGGCGCCCATGACGAAGGAGGCGCCGGCCAGCACCGAGATGCCGCCGCTGAGGATCATCGGCCACTGGCCGCCCATGGCGCGGCGGCCGATGCCGACGATCAGCTGGACGGCGCCGGAGACGATCGCCCAGGCGCCCCACACGCGCAGCACCGCCGGCACCCCGGAGGCGCAGGCGGCGGCGAGGCCCGCGGTGGCGAGCAGGCTGATCGCCATGTTCGCCTGGAGGCCGCGCACCTGCTTCGACCCGCCGGAGGAGCGGAAGTCGACGACCGCCGCGGCGACGTCGAACAGGGGGTACACGATCAGCAGGACGACGCCGAGCGGCCCGATGTGGGACTTGTCCACGAACATCAGGGCCGCCCAGACGAGGGCGAACGCGAAGCGCGTGAAGTACAGCCGGCGCAGCGCCGGCGCGAAGCTGACGGCGGCGGGTGAGTCGTCGACGACGGTGGTCACGATGGTCCTCTCGGGACGGTGCGGTGCGAGTCGTCGGCCTCTCCGTGGAGACCGAACGTTCTCTCTCTTTCTAGAGGATGACAACCGCACCGCCCCGTTGTCAAGACAGAACGTTCTCTCTCAACAGGTGCGGCCCCGTCACGCGGTCACCGGTAGATCGACTTCACCTGCTGGTAGCTGTGCAGGGCCTCCGGCCCGAACTCCCGGCCCAGCCCGCTGGCCTTGATGCCGCCGAACGGCGCCGCGGGGTCGACCGTGTAGTGGTTCAGGCCGATCGTCCCGGTGCGGATGCTGCGGGCCACCCGCATGCCGCGCTCCTCGTCGGTGGTCCACACCGCCCCGCCGAGGCCGTACTCCGAGTCGTTGGCGATGCGGACGGCGTCGTCCTCGTCGGTGTAGGCGATGACGGACAGGACCGGGCCGAAGATCTCCTCGCGGGCGATGGTGCAGGCGTTGTCGACGTCGGCGAAGACCGTCGGGGCGACATAGAAGCCCTTGTCCAGGCCCGCGGGCCTGGCGCCGCCCGCGACCAGCCGGGCGCCGTCGGCCAGGCCCTTGGCGATGTAGCCCTCGACGCGGTCGCGCTGGCGCGCGGACGCCAGCGGGCCGACCTGCGTGCCGCGGTCCATCGGGTCCCCGACAATCAGGCCGCGGGCCAGGGACGCCACCGCGTCGACCACCTCGCCGTAGCGGCTGCGCGGGGCCAGGATGCGGGTGCAGGCGAAGCACGCCTGGCCGTTCGCCAGCATCGTCGCCTGGAAGAAGGGTTCGCCGATCGCGGTGTCGAGGTCGGCGTCGTCCAGGATGACGGCCGCCGACTTGCCGCCCAGCTCCAGCGTCACCGGACGCAGCAGGCTGCCGCAGGCCACGGCGATCCGCCGCCCCGCCTCGGTGGAGCCGGTGAAGGCGACCTTGTCGACGCCGGGGTGGGCGACGAGGTACGCGCCGACCTCGCGGCCGGCCGGGACGACGTTGACCACGCCGGGCGGCAGGCCCGCCTCCTCCACGGCCTCGGCGAAGAGCACCGCGTCGAGCACGGTCTCCGGGGACGGTTTCAGCACGAAGGTGCATCCCGCGGCCAGGCCGGGCGCGTACTTCGTCGACGACAGCAACTGGGGCGAGTTCCAGGGCACGATCGCGGCCACCACGCCGAGCGGCTCCCGGCGGACATGGACGGGCGCGCCGAGCATGCCGTCGCGCACGTCCTCTCCCGGGTCGTCGCGGACCAGGTCGGCGTAGTAGCGCAGCAGGGTGGCCGGCAGGCCGCTCTCGATCTGCTCGGCCAGTGCGATCGTCATGCCGTTCTGGGCGCTGACGGTGCGGGGGATCTCGTCCGCCCGGCGCTGAAGCGCCGCGGCGAGGCGGTGCAGCGCGTCCGCCCGCCGGGCCGGTTCCCAGGCCGACCAGCCTTCAGGGTCGTCGAAGGCGGCGCGGGCGGCGGCCACGGCAGCGTCGATGTCCTGCGGGGTGCCGTCCGGGACGCTGCCGAGGACTTCCTCGGTGCTCGCGCCGAGGACGGTGATCCGCTCCCCGGACGCCGGTGCCACCCACCGGCCGCCGATGAAGAGTGCCTCGTGGTGCGGGTTCACACGGTCTCCTTCGGGCGGGCGTCCGACGCCCAGCCCCGGTAGTGGTCGGTCGGGAGGGGGTGGGCGACGGGCACGACGCGGGAGTTGACCGCGGTCAGGCAGCCCGGGCAGAACAGCTGCCGGAAGACGACCTGCTCGTCCACGTACACCGACGGGTCGGGCCAGATGTGGGGGCCGGCCTCGGCCGGTGCCGCGTCGCGGGCGGCCAGTGCCGAGACGTACGCGCCGCCGGCCAACGGGCCGATCTCGGTGGCGCAGTGGACGCACACCACGGTGTCGCCCTGCGGCGCCTGCCGGACCGCGAGGTTGTCGTCGAGCCGGCGCAGCCCGCGCAGGTCCGGCGTGCCCGTCGGCACGAGGACGCTGCCGGGCCGGCCGGCGTCCGCGCCGAGCACGACGCCGTAGACGTCCCGCGCGGCGGCGGGCGACACCCGCACCTGCCGCACGTCGTCGCGGACGTGCTCGGCCGGGCGCAGCAGCGGGTCGCCGTAGCCGCCGCCGGCCTGCCAGTGCAGGTAGAGCGCGTCGCCGGGGCCGAGGTCCGACTCCCCCTCGCAGGGCAGCACCTCGATCGTGCCGCCGAGTTCGTCCAGGTCGGCCGGGACGGTGCTCGCGCCGGCGAGCTGGGGGACGCCGATCCCGCGGACCACCAGGTCGAGTTGGGAGTTGCCGGGGTAGCCGCCGGCCAGGCCGACGTTCTGGTTGGCGGCCTTGCCGGTGCCCGAGACGACCAGGGACATCGTCGTGTCCTGGTCGGGGTGCTGCACGTAGCAGACCGAGCCGCTCATCCCGCCGCGCTGCCGGCCCGGGCCGCCGGAGTCGGTCTGCTCCCGGCGCCACAGGGCGACCAGCGGGTAGAGGTACTCGGTCATCTCCACGTCGGGGGCCCGGGCGGAGGGGATGATCAACCGGCCGCCGGTGTCGACGCCGTCGTACTCCACCTGGGCCCCGTAGCCGCCGGCCATGACGTCGAAGACCGGCGACACGAAGGGCTTGCTGCCGCCGCCGCGGACGTCGACGCCCGACACGACGCACAGGTCCGTGGTGCCGTTGCAGATCGACTGCACGTCCGCGCGGTGCGCCGGTTCCGCGTCGAGCATCTTGGCGAGCACCTCGGCGACCAGGTTGCCCGAGCCCCACGCCGGGCCGAAGGGGCCCTTGCCGACGGCGGCCGGGAACGAGGCGTTGGTGAGGGTGTCCTCGTCGGTGACGATCTCGAAGCAGCGCATCAGGCCGCCGGCGGCCCAGGGGATGTCGCCGGCCAGCAGCGGCAGCATCGTGAAGACGATGCCGGCCCGCAGGCCCGGGTAGGGGCAGTTGATGACGCCGGTCTGGCCGGCGGTGCCGCGGAAGTCGAAGACGAGCCGGTCGGCCTCCTTGGTCATCGCGACCTGGATGGCGTGCAGGCCGCGGTCGCCGGCCCGGGACTGCTCCTGGTAGCCCACCGCGGTCCAGGTGCCGTCGGGCAGGGCCGCGAGCTTCGCCCGCAGCCGGCGCTCGGCGTCGTCCGTCATCCGGCGCATGACGGCCTTGACGGTGTCGGCGCCGTACCTGGCGACGAGCCGGAGGATCTGCTCGCCGGCGTTCCGGTTCGCGGCGATCTTGGCCCGCAGGTCCAGGCCCACCAGGTGCGGCAGGCGGGAGCGGCGCACCCAGGCGTCGGCGACGTCGCGTTGCAGCACACCGTCGCGCACCACCTTCACCGGCGGGGTGGGGACCGCCTCGCCGAACACGTCCTGGGCGGACGGGCTGAAGGAGCCCGGCCGCGGGCCGCCCAGGTCGACCTGGTGGGCGATGGCCGTCGTCCAGCCGAACAGCCGGCCCTCGTGGAAGACCGGTGCCAGCACCGCGGCGTCGTTCTGGTGCAGCCCGCCGCCGATCCACGGGTCGTTGCACAGGAACATGTCGCCCTCGGCGATGCCCGGGTTGTCGCTGCGGTGGCGCAGCGTCCAGGTGATGGCCAGGTCCATCGAGCCGATCAGCCCGATGTTGTAGGCGCCGACCTGGACCTGCTCGCCGAGTTCGTCGCAGATGGAGAAGTTGAAGTCGTTCGACTCGGTGACGACGTGCGAGCCGGACATCCGCCGCAGCGTCTCGCCCATCTCCTGGGTGATCGCCCACAGCCGGTGCCGGACCACCTCGTAGGTCAGGGCGTCGACCCGGGCGGTCCGCTCGTCGTCGATCCGGTGCAGCGGCAGGGCGGGCGAGATCTGCCGCAGCAGTTCCTCGCGGGGCAGGGGCCGGCTGGTGAACTCGTCCGCCCCGGGGATCTGGGATGTCATGGATGCGTCCTCACTGGTAGCGCAGAACAAGGTTGCCGAGGCGGTCGACGCGGCCGGTGGCCCCGGCGGGGACCACGACCACCGTGGTCGGCACGTCGACGATGGCCGGCCCGACGAGTTCGTGGCCCGCGCGCAGCGACGCGTAGTCGTAGACGGGGGTGGGCACGTAGCCGGTCCGGGAGTCCAGGCAGACCTCGCGCGTGCCGAGCAGTGCCTCGGCCGGGTCGGGGCCCGCGGCCTCGGGGACGGCGGGGAGTTCGACGGGGAAGCCGAGTGCGGCCTTGGCCCGCACCCGGTAGGTGATCGCCTGCACACCCGCCTCGCGGTAGCCGGCGCCGCTGCCGTTGATCCGCTCGTAGTTCTCCTCGAAGCGCGCCAGGATCTCGCCGGCGGTGTGCTCGGTGAACTCCGTGTCCGGCACGGGCGTGGCGAGTTCGGTGACCTGCATGGAGTACCGCAGGTCGATCTCGCGCTGGAGCACCACGTCCTGGAACGCCACCTGCTGCCGGGCCAGGGCGTCGCGCAGGTCGGCTTCCAGGCGGGCGTAGTGCGCGGCGAGCACGCCGGGGTCGACCGGGAAGGCGGACGGGTCGGACAGTTCGGCGCTCATCGCGATGTCCGAGGCGGCGAGCCCGTACGCGGAGAAGGCGGAGGCGACCGGCCCGAGCGGGATGACGATCTCGCTGACGCCCAGGTCCTGGCAGTAGCCCGCGCAGTGGGCGGGTCCGGCGCCGCCGAAGGCGTAGACGACGAAGTCGCGGGGGTCGTGGCCGGCCTGCACCACGGCGCGCCGCAGCAGGTCGCCCGCCTGCGCGTTCTGCACTTCGTGGATGGCGATGGCGGCTTCCTCGACGGTCAGACCGAGCGGTTCGGCGACGTGTGCGCGGATCGCCTCGCGGGCCAGGTCCGTCCGCAGCGGCTTGCGGCCGCCCAGCAGCCCGCCCGGGCCGAGGATGCCCAGGACCAGGTTCGCGTCCGTGTTGGTCGGGCGGGTGCCGCCGTTGCCGTAGCACGCCGGGCCCGGGACGGCCTCGGCGCTCTGCGGTCCCAGCCGCAGGTTGCCGCCGCGGTCCACGCAGGCCAGGGCGCCGCCGCCGGAGCCGATGGTGTGCACGCGGATGGTCGCCGCGTTGATCGGGAACTGGTTGACGACGGACCCCGGCGCCATCACCGGCTCGCCGTCGACGATGAGGCCCGCGAGGAAGGTGGTGCCGCCGACGTCGGTGGTGATGACGTTGCGGTGCCCGAGCTGCTGGGCCAGCCGCGTCCCGCCGATGACGCCGCCGGACAGCACCGACCCGACGGTGGTGATGGCGTGCTCGGGCGCCCGGTCGGCGGTGATGGTGCCGCCCTCGCTCTGCATGACCAGCAGCGGCCCTTTGAGCCCGCGCTCCTCCAACTGCCGCTGGAGCGGGAGGAGATAGGTGCGCAGCCGCGGTCCGATCTGGGCGTTCATGATCGTCGTGGAGGTGCGTGAGAACTCCCGGATGCGGGGGATGACCTCCGAGGAGAGCGTGACGTACAGGTCCGGGGCGACCTCGTGGACCAGCTCGCGCACCCGCCGCTCGTGGGCGTCGTTCTTGAACGACCACAGCAGGCAGACCGCGATCGCCTCGACGCCCTGGTCCACCAGGGTCCGGGCGACGCTGCGGACCTCGTCCTCGTCCAGCGGGACCAGGACCTTGCCGGCGTGGTCGATCCGCTCGGTGACCTCCAGCGCCCGGTACTTCGGGATCAGCGGGGCGGGCTTGCGCTGCCGCAGGGTGTCCTGGACCTCGTGGGCCGAGCGGCCGAGGGTGCGGCCCTCGGCGTTCATGATGTAGATCGCGTCCCGGTGGCCCTTAGTGGCGATCAGGCCGACATCGGCGACCTGGCCCTGGACGAGGGCGTTGATCGACGCGGTCGTGCCGTGCGCGATGTAGTCGGTCTGCGTGAGCAGTTCGCGGACGTCGATGCCGAGCTCGCCCGCGATGTCCTCGATCGCGCGCATGACTCCGGTCTCGCGGTGCGGGGGTGTCGTCGGTGTCTTGGCCGACACGATCCGGCCGGCACCGTCCGAGGCGACCGCGTCGGTGAACGTGCCGCCGACGTCGATGCCCAGTGCGTATGACATGTGCCCTCTCCTGATGGTCTCTACGGCCGGCGGGCGGCGGCCCGCCCGGTGGCGGTGTGCAGCAGTGCGCCGGGGTCGGCGTCCGCCCCGCCCATCCAGGCCACGTGGCTGTCGGGTCGTACGAGCAGCAGCTCGGCCGGATAGCGGTCGGAGTGCTCCGCGGGCAGGTCGGCCACCGAAAGGGGCACGCCCAGCGCGCCGGCCGCCGCCTTCCAGGCCGCCGTGCTGACGCCCGGGTCGGTGCGCAGCAGGGTGAAGCCGGGGCCGAGCACGTCGAGCACGGACCGGTCGTCGTCGAGCCAGGCGTGCGGCAGCCGGAAGCCGGGCTGCGCCCGCCGCAGGTACGTCCCCATGGCGATGTCCGGCTGCTGTTGGCCGCCGACCACCAGGGGCGAGCCCGCGTAGTGGTAGCCGAAGCTGAAGCCGTCGGGTGAGTACCGGGGCGGCTCGCTGACCGCGAGCCGGCGCGCGAACTCGGCCCTGGCCCGCGCGCCTTCGGCGCCGGGCCGGTGGATGCCGGGCGGGAAGTCCGCGAACGCCTGGTGCGCAGCGGCGCCCACCGCACGGGCGAACTGTTCGCCCACCGGCTTGCGTTCCAGCTCGTAGGCGTCCAACAGCTCCGCCGGCGCCCACCCGTGGTGGAGGGCGGCGAGCATCCAGCCCAGCGCTTCCGCGTCCTGGATGCCGGCGTTCATGCCGAAGCCGCCGACCGGTATCCACAGGTGCGCGGCGTCCCCGGCCAGGAACACCCGCCGCTCCCGGTAGCGCTGGGCGACCAGGCGGCGGCCGGTCCATCGCACCACGCCCAGCACCTCGTGCGGGACGCTCTCCCCCACCGCGTCCCGCAGGAGCGCTTCGGGGTCCTCGGCCCCGGTGTCGTGCTCGGGGCCGAAGGCGACGTGGTGCAGCCACAGTTCGCCGCCGTCGATGGCGATCAGCGAGGAGATCCGGCGGCCGTACGTCCAGTACGTCCACGCCCGGTCCCGCGCGGCCAGCCGCCCGAGGGCGGGCGAGCGGTAGAGCGTCGAGACGAACTGCTGGATCGCGTCGACGCCCTCGTAGCGGATGCCCAGTTGGCGCCGGACGGTGCTGCGGGCGCCGTCGCAGCCGACCACGTAGGCGCAGTGCAGGGTGCGCAGCGCGCCGGCGCTCTCCACGACCGCTTCGACGTGGGAGTCGTACGGACGCAGCCCGACCAGCCGGGTGCCGCGCTCGAGGGTGACGCCCGGCAGCGCGGTCGCGCGCCGCTCCAGGATCGGTTCGAGGAAGAGCTGGGAGATGCGGTGCTGGGGCTCCGGGGTGGGCCAGTCCTGCTTGCCCGCCCCGTCCAGGACGTCGCGGGATGCGGGCAGGTCGAGCCGGTAGATCTCCTCGCCGTTCAGGGTGGTCCGGTAGTGGATCGACGTGGGGTGGTCCTGGGGCAGGCCGGCCCGCCGGATGTCGTCCGCGAGGCCGAGCCGCCGGAAGATCTCCATCGACCGGGCCGAGGTGGTGTTGCAGCGGGGGTTGGCGCCGCGTTCCTCGGTGGCTTCCACGACGTGGCAGGGCACGCCGCGCCCGGCCAGGTCGAGGGCGAGGGTCAGACCGGCCGGCCCGGCGCCGACGATCAGCACCCCGGCCTGCTCCGGTGTATTGCTGCTGATGGGCTCTGTCATGCGCTCAGGAACTCCCCTACCAGGCGGTGGAACGTGTCCGGCCGGTCGACGTGTATCCAGTGCCCCGCGCCGGCCACGACCTCCAGCCGGGCGTCGGGAAGGGCGTCGGCCATGCGCCGGGAGACCTCGACCGGCGAGACGCGGTCGCGCTCCCCGTGCAGCGCGAGGACCGGGTGGACGATCGTGGCGGGGTCGGGGGGCGGCGGGCCGCCCACGACCTCGGTGAACATCGACCGGAACGCCTGCTCGGCGCCCGGGCGCAGTGCCTGCCGCAGCCGGATGACGGCGAGTTCACCGAGCAGCGCCTCGTGGCCGGCCTCGTCGGCGACCAGCCGGCCGAGGGTGGCGCGCATGGACGCCAGGGTCGGGTCGTCGTAGAAGGGCACCTTCGCCGGCAGCGGCCCGGTGCCCGCGCCGCCCATCAGCACCGCGCGCCCGATCCGGTCGGGTGCCCGGGCCAGCAGGGCCAGCGCGGCGGCGCCGCCCGCGGCGGAGTTGCCGACCAGGTGCGCGCGTTCGATGCCGTGGCGGTCGAGGAGGTCCACGATCTGCCGGGCCCTGGCCGCCGCCCAGGCGCGCGGGCCCGCGAGCCCGCCGGTGCCGGCGATCCGCGTGCCGAAGCCGAGGAGGTCGGGGGCCAGGCAGCGGAAGTCCGCCGCGAGCCGGGTGCGCACGGCCGCCCAGTTGCTGTCGGCGTCGACGCCCGGTCCGCCGCCGTGCAACAGGACGAGCGGGGGCCCGGTCGAGGCAGTGGCGTGGCCCCGCCTGCCGGGCTCGGGAACGTTCAAGGCAAACCTCGCTTCGTTGCGACGGTCGTGTGCGCCTGCGAGCGGACGGGGCGGCGCCGGGAGCTGCGCCGGGCGCGGACCACCCGTCTGTATGTAGCGTTCACTCTACGATGCGGCCGAGGCGTTGACCAGCAGGAGCGGCCCCGCCCGACGCGCCTCAGGATGACAACGGCCCGGCCACGCTGTCAAGACAGAACGTTCTCTCTGACTAGCGGACCTGGCCGAGACCGAACGTTCTGCCGTTTGTTAGTCTGGGCACCATGAGTCGGAGTACAGACGGTGGCAGCACCTCGGAGGCGAGAGCCCGGCTGCTGAACACGGCCACGCGGATCTTCTACACCGAGGGAATCCACTCCGTCGGCGTGGACCGGATCGTCGCGGAGGCCAAGGTCACCCGGGCCACCTTGTACCGGCACTTCCCGGGCAAGGAGGAACTCGTCCTGGCCTACCTCGCCCAGGCCGACCAGGGCATCCGGGCGCAGGTCGCCGAGGCCGTCGGGAGCAGCCCGTCGCCGCGCGAGCAGATCCGGGCCGTCGCCCGGTCCATCACCGACGGCATCCGCTCCCCCGGGTTCCGCGGCTGCGCCTTCCTCAACGCCGTCGCCGAGTACCCCGACCCGTCCCACCCGATCCACCAGGCCGTCATGGCCCACCGGGACTGGTTCCTCCAGACCCTCACCGACCTGATCGCGCAGGCGGGCGAGGGCCCCGCCGACGCCGCCGGGCGGCACCTGGTGATGCTCCGCGACGGGGCGATGGCCGCCGGCTGCCTCTTCGACCCCCAGCTGATCTCCGAGACCTTCCTCGACGGCGTCGACGGCCTGCTGCGGGTCCGCGGCGCCTGAACCGCTGGGCCGCGGGCGGCCGTCACCTCGTCACCACCTCCTCACCTGCCCGAACGCAGCGCGCGGGACAGCCCGAGGGCCGCGGTCCGAACCGCCGGCGCCAGTCGGGCCGAGCGGAAGCGGGCGCGGGGCACGGCCACCGACAGCGCGGCGACGGCGGTCGCCCCGTCGAAGACCGGCGAGGCGATGCAGCACACGCCGACAGCGGCCTCCTGCTCCTCGTGGGCGAGGCCGGCCGCCTGGATCTGGCCGACGAGGGTGCGCAGCCGCGCCGGGTCGGTGACCGAGTGCGGGGTCAGCCGGGGCAGGGGCGCCGCCAGCACCTCCTCGATCAGCTCCTCGCCGGCGAACGCCAGCAGCGCCTTGCCGACCCCGGTGCACGTCAGCGGCAGCCGGCCGCCGATCCGGGAGGGCAACACCGGCGCCCGGTGGCCGTGGATGCGCTCCACATAGACCACCTCCCGCCCCTCCCGGATGCCGAGGTGCACGGTCTCGTGCGTGGCCTCGAACAGGTCCTGGAGGAAGGGCAGCGCCACCTCGCGCAGGTGGAAGCGGCGCGGCACCAGTGAGCCCAGCTCGAACAGCTTGCCGCCGAGCCGGTAGCCGTCGCCGTCCCGGTCGAGCAGGCCGAGGCGCACCAGGTCCGCGCAGAGCCGGAACGCGGTCGTCTTGGCCAGCCCGGTGCGGGCGGCGATGTCCGTGAGACGGAACGCGCCGCCGTCCGGCTGGAAGCACTCCAGGACGGCCGCCGCCTTGTCGAGCATGTTCCCCTGGCTGCTGTTCCGTGTCATGGAACATATTTTGCCGGTCCCGAAAGCCTCCTCCTATACCTGGGAAACGCCCCGGCGGTCGGCCACCCCAGCGCCGGTCCCGCGACTCCCCTTCCCGGAGGAACCCTTGATGCCTGCCCCGCACCGCCGCCCCGCCGTCAACGGCGGACGGCCATGACCGCCCCCGGCCCCGACGGTGTGGCCGAGGCGGCCGCCGTGCTGGCGGAAGCCGCCCGTACCGGAACGCCCTGCCCCCCGGTGCGCTCGCTCCTGCCGCCCGCGGACCTCGAGGCCGCCTACGCCGTACAGCGCCGGCACGTCGCCCGCGCCGTGGCCGAGGGGCGGCGGCCGGTGGGCCGCAAGATCGGCCTGACCTCGCCCGCCGTACAGCGCCAACTCGGCGTCGACCAGCCCGACTTCGGCGTGCTCTTCGCCGACATGGCGGTGCCCGAGGGACAGCCGGTCGCCGCCGGGCGGCTGCTCCAGCCCAAGGTGGAGGCGGAAGTCGCGCTGGTGCTGGGCGCCGACCTGCCGCACCGGGAGCCGACCGCGGCCGACCTGCTGCGGGCCACCGCGTTCGCGCTGCCCGCGCTGGAGATCGTCGACAGCCGTATCGCCGGCTGGGACATCACCCTCGTGGACACCGTGGCCGACAACGCCTCCTGCGGCCTGTTCGTCCTGGGCGGCACACCGGTGCCGCTCGACCGGGTCGACCTGCGCGCCGCGCGGATGACCCTGGCGAAGAACGGCGAGACGGCCTCCCAGGGCACCGGCGCCGACTGCCTGGGCAGCCCGCTGACCGCCGCCCTCTGGCTCGCCGCCACCCTCAGCCGGCTCGGCGACCCGCTGCGGGCCGGCGAGATCGTCCTGACCGGCGCGCTGGGCCCGATGGTGGCCGCCGCCGAGGGCGACACGTTCAGCGCCCGCATCGACGGCCTCGGCACGGTGGGCGCCGAGTTCGCGACCGCCGCCCCGCAAGGAGCCGGCGCATGACGGCGAAGGTCGCCGTCATCGGGTCCGGCAACATCGGCACCGACCTGATGATCAAGATCCTGCGGCTGTCGGAGACCCTGGAGATCGCCGCCATGGCCGGCATCGACCCCGCGTCCGACGGCCTGGCCCGCGCCCGCCGGCTGAAGGTCGCCACCACCCACGAGGGCGTCGACGGGCTGGTGGCCATGGACGAGTTCGCGGACGTGTCCCTCGTCTTCGACGCCACCTCCGCCGGCGCCCACCGGCGCCACGACCGGGTGCTGCGCGCGCTGGGGCGTACGGTCGTCGACCTCACCCCCGCCGCGCTCGGCCCGTACGTGGTGCCACCGGTCAACGGCGAGGCGCACCTGGACGCCGGCAACGTCAACATGGTCACCTGCGGCGGCCAGGCCACCATCCCCGTCGTCGCCGCGGTCGCCGCCGTCACGCCGGTGCACTACGGCGAGATCGTCGCCTCGATCGCCTCCCGCTCGGCCGGCCCCGGCACCCGGGCCAACATCGACGAGTTCACCGAGACCACCGCCTCGGCCGTGGAGAAGGTCGGCGGCGCCGCGCGCGGCAAGGCGGTCATCGTGCTCAATCCGGCCGACCCCCCGCTGATCATGCGCGACACCGTGCACTGCCTGGTCGGCGACTGCGACGACGCCGCGGTCACCGCGTCGGTGCAGGAGATGGCCGAGCGCGTCCGGACCTACGTACCGGGCTACCGGCTGAAGCAGAAGGTGCAGTTCGACCGGGTGCCCGGCGACGACCCGCTGCGCTCGCTGCTGCCGGCCGCCATGCGCTCGGGGCAGGCCGCGAAGGTGTCGGTGTTCCTCGAAGTGGAGGGCGCCGCCCACTACCTGCCCGCCTACGCCGGCAACCTCGACATCATGACCTCGGCCGCGCTGCGCACCGCCGAGCGCCTGGCCGCGCACCGCTCCGGAAAGGCGGCGACCCGATGACGTCGCTGTACGTGCAGGACGTGACCCTCAGGGACGGCATGCACGCCGTCCGGCACCGCTACACCGTGGACCAGGCCCGCACCATCGCCACCGCCCTGGACGCCGCCGGGGTCGCCGCGATCGAGATCGCCCACGGCGACGGCCTGTCCGGCTCCAGCATCACCTACGGCATCGGTGCCCACACCGACTGGGAGTGGATCGAGGCCGTCTGCGGCGCCGTGACCCGCGCGGTGCCCACCACGCTGCTCCTGCCCGGCATCGGCACCCTGCGCGACCTGAAGCAGGCCCACGCGCTGGGCATCCGGTCGGTGCGGGTGGCCACCCACTGCACCGAGGCCGACATCTCCGCCCAGCACATCGCCGCCGCCCGCGAGTCGGGCATGGACGTGGCCGGCTTCCTGATGATGTCCCACATGGCCGAACCGGCCGAACTCGCCCGCCAGGCAAAGCTGATGGAGTCCTACGGCGCCGGATGCGTCTACGTCACCGACTCCGGCGGGCGCCTGACCATGGACGGGGTGCGCGACCGCTTCCGCGCCTACCGCGACGTCCTCGACCCGGCCACCGAGTTGGGCATCCACGCCCACCACAACCTCGGTCTCGGCGTGGCCAATTCCGTCGTCGCCGTCGAGAACGGCGCGGTGCGGATCGACGCGTCGCTGGCGGGGCAGGGCGCGGGGGCCGGCAACTGCCCGCTGGAGGCGTTCGTGGCCGTCGCCGACCTGATGGGCCTGGACCACGCCTGTGACCTCTTCCCGCTGATGGACGCCGCCGACGACCTGGTGCGCCCGCTCCAGGACCGGGAGGTGCGGGTGGACCGCGAGACGCTCACCCTCGGCTACGCCGGGGTGTACTCCAGCTTCCTGCGGCACGCCGAGGCCGCGTCCCGGCGCTACGGCGTCGACACCCGGGCCATCCTCGTCGAGGTCGGGCGGCGCCAACTGGTGGGCGGGCAGGAGGACATGATCACCGACATCGCCCTCGACCTCGCCGCTGCCGCCGCGCCTGCCTCGTCGCCTTCGACTTCGACGTCGACCGGGTTCTGACGCCCCGGTCCGGCCCGCGCCGTCAGGAGGCGTGCGCCGTCAGGAGACGTGCGCCGGTCCGCGGCCCCGCTGCTCCGCGAGGCCGCGGACCAGGGCGACGATGCCGCCGACCTGCGCGCTGTAGGCGGCGCCGTCGAAGCTGTTGGTCACCGCGAGCCCGTCGATCATGGCCTGGCCGAGCACGGCGATCCGGTCCACGAGCGCCCCGTCGGCCTCCTTGCCGTCCGGCGCGAGCACGGGCGTGAGGGCTTCCACCCACGAGGCGCGGGCGTAGGCGCGGATACGCCGCACCGTGGTCAGCACCGACTCCGCGTCCTTGTGCGGGCCGACGCTGATGGCCAGCAGGATGCGCAGGTACTCCGGCCGCTCGTCGAGGGAGGCACAGGCCGCGGTGACCCACTTCTCGAAGCGTTCGAGCGGTTCGTGGCCGTCGTAGGACGAGGGGTTCGGGAATGCGGCGTGCAGTTCGTCGAAGGTGCGTTCCAGCAGGGCCGCGAGGACGCCGAGCTTGTTCCCGAAGTGGTAGTAGATCGAACTGGCCGGCAGCCCGGACCGGGCGGTCAGGTCCGAGATCGACATGCCGTCGTACCCGCGGCTGGTGACGAGGACCCGTGCGGCGTCCAGGATGGCGCCGCGGCTGCTCACGGGGGCGCCGGTCGTCGCGGGGTCGGTTTCCTTCACCACCCGTCAATGATAGGGGCAGGCAGGGGCCGCTCCCCCGGGCACGGTCCCTGCCTGTCGCCCCGCCGGTCGGCCGGTCGGCCGGTCGGCCGTCAGACGAGGCTCAGCGCCACGTCGATGTTGCCGCGCGTGGCGTTGGAGTACGGGCACACCTGGTGTGCCTTCTCCACCAGTCCGCCCGCGACGGCCGGGTCCACGCCCGGCAGCGACACCTGCATCTCGACGGCCAGGCCGAGGCCGCCGTCGTGGGTCTTGCCGATGCTGACGCGCGCGGTCACCAGCGAGCCGGTGATGCTGACGCCGGCCTGCCGGGCGACGAGGCCGAGCGCGCCCTGGAAGCAGGCGCTGTAGCCGGCCGCGAAGAGCTGCTCGGGGTTGGTGCCGGCGCCGCTGCCGCCCATCGCCTGGGGCATGTTGACGACGACGTCCAGCTTGCCGTCGTCGGTGGCGACGCGGCCGTCCCGGCCGTTCTCCGCGGTGGCGACGGCGACGTACAGGACGTCCAGTGACTGACTCATGATCAGGTTCTCCTCGATGGTGTCTCGGTGGGGTGCGGTGGGGTGGTGCGGGAAGGCGGGCGACGGTCCGGTCGGGACCGCGCCGGGATCGAGCGGGCTCAGCGCGCGGCCTGCTCGATGATCTTGGTGACGGCTGCGGGCCGGCTGACCATGACCGCGTGGGAGGCCTTCACCTCGCTGACGTGCGCGTGCGCGCGTGCGGCCATGAAGCGCTGGACGCCCGGGGCGATCGCGTGGTCCTCGAGGGTGACCAGGTCCCAGGAGGGGATGGTGCGGAAGGCCTCTTCGGCGCTGGGGTCGGTGACCGCCCTGGTGTTGGCCGGGCGCTGGGCCGCGGCCAGGTCGGCGGCGGTGTCCGGGTCCACGTCGCCCGCGAAGAACTGCCGGAAGTGCGCCGGGTCGATGGACACCTCGGTGCCGCCCGGGACCTGGGTCGAGATCAGCGGCAGTGACGGCGTGGTCCTGGCGGCGAGGTCGCCGACCGTCTCGCCCTTCTCGGGGATGAAGCCCGCGATGTAGACGAGGGACTTGACCTCGGGGTCCGAGGCGGCGGCGTTGGTGATCACCGCGCCCCCGTAGGAGTGGCCGACCAGGACGACCGGGCCCTTGATGGTGGACAGGTAGCTGGAGACGTACGCCGAGTCGCCGGTCAGCCCCTGGAGGGGGTTGGCGATGGCGCGGACCGGATAGCCGTCGTGGCGCAGTTCGGTCATGACCGACGACCAGCTGGACGAGTCGGCCCACGCCCCGTGCACCAGGACGACGGTCGGCTTGGGCTGCTGGGCGCGCGGGCCGGCGCCGTGGTCGGCGGCGTCGGCGACGCCGGGCAGCAGGGTCGCGCCGATCAGCGCGGCAGCGGCGGCGGCACCGGCGCCGGCGAGTGCGGTACGGCGGGAGAGACGGATACGCATGGTGGAGCCCTTCTCAAGCGAGGCGTGGGGGGAGGGGGTGATCCCTCGGCGCGGGAGAGTCGTCCCCTGCGACCGCGCCGATGCCATGGGCTTCCGCCCCTCCGCCAGGTAGACTAACTAGTAACTCTACCGACGAGGGACACAGTGCCATACGGAACCGCCCGGGGCAAGGCGAGAGGAGCCCGTACCATGAGCGATGTGAACGTGCCGGTACGAGAACGCCTGATCAACGCGGCCACCGAACTCTTCTACGCACACGGCCTGCGGGCGGTGAGCGCGGACCGGATCATCGAGCGGGTCGGCACCACGAAGGTGACCTTCTACCGCCACTTCAGGACGAAGGACGACCTGGTGGTGGCCTACCTGGAGGGGCGCGCCGCACTGGAGCGCGAGGCCATCGACGCGGTGATCGCCCGGGCCGGCGGCGACATCGACACGGCGCTGCGGCTGATCGCGGAGGCGATCGGCGCCATGGCGTGCAGCCCGGGCTTCCGCGGCTGCGCCTTCATCAACGCGGCCGCGGAGTACCCCGATCCGGCCGGCGCCGTACGCCAGGTCGTCCAGGCGCACCGGGCCTGGTACACGAAGACCTTCGAGCAGCTCATCGCGCCGCTCGGGCTGGCGGAGCAGGCCGCCGCCGCGGAGGACCTGATGGTGCTGCGCGACGGCGCCATGGTCTCCGGATACCTCGGCGACCCCGCGGGCGCGGCCGGCTCCTTCCTGCGCGGCTGCCAGGCGATCCTCCACCGCCCGGCCGGCTGACCGCCGCTGACACGGCCTCAGGCGAGCAGCAGCCGCAGTTCGTCGCGAACGGCGAGGAGGGCGTCCACGCTCTGCTCGGCGCGGCTGATGACGAGGGCCCCTTCGACCGCGCTGACGGCGAGCGTGGCCACGCGGTCGGCGCGCGAGGCGTCGATCCCGCGCGCGGCGAGGTGACGGGCCAGTGACCCTCGCCACGCCCGGAAGAAGTCGGCTCCCGCGTCCCGGAGTTCGGGCGCCCGGGTGGAGCGCTCGATGCAGATGGGCACGACCGGGCACCCGGCGGTGAAGCCGGACCCGGCGAACTCCGCGGCGACCGCGTCGACGCACGCCGCCACGAAGTCCGCGGCCGAGCCGGCGCCGGCCGCGGTCGCCTCGATCCGCTCCAGCAGCTGAGCGGTCCGCAGGGCGACCACCTCGGCGGCGATCTCGTCCTTGCCGCCGCGGAAGTGGAAGGTCACGGACCCGCGCGGGGCACCCGACGCGTTCACGATGTCGCTGATGGCGGTCGCGCCGTACCCCTGTTCGCGCATGGCCCGCATCGACGCGCGGATGATGCGGTCCCGCGTGTCCGTCCGCCGCCCCATCACACCCTCCTCGCCTGTCTCCCCACGCTACCAGGACGTACGTACGAGCGAGCAGCGTTGCTAGTATGACCGTACGAGCTAATGCGCCGGGCCGCCGGCGCCCGGACCGACACAAGCGGAAGGAAGACCATGTACACCCGCGCACGCACCGCCCTCGTCCTCGTCGACGCCACCAACGACTTCATCTCCGAGCACGGCAAGGCGTGGCCGGGGCTGCGCGAGGTCTGCGAGGAGGTCGGCACGGTGCCGAACATGAAGCGGACCCTGGAGGCGGCGCGCGCCGCCGGCGTCCAGGTGCTGCACGCGCCGATGGTGACCCAGCCGTGGGACTACGGCCCCTGGCACCACCGCACCCCCAGCCACGACGGCATGGCCCACGCCCAGCTCTTCCAGGCCGGGAGCTGGGGCGCCGAGTTCCACCCCGACTTCACACCCGTCGACGGCGAGGTCGTGGTCACCCCGCACAAGACCTTCGACGCGCTGCACGGCACGGACATGGACACGCAGCTCCGCCAGCGCGACATCGACCACCTGATCCTCTGCGGCCTGACCACCAACACCTGCGTGGACTCCACCGGCCGCGACGCCGTCGAGAAGGGCTACCACGTGACCTTCGTGTCCGACGCGGTGGCCACGTTCACGCGAGCGATGCAGCGCGCGACGATCGAGCTCAACTGGCCTCGCTACGCCCACCGGATCGCGACCGCCGACGAGGTCGCCGACTCCCTGGCGCACGCGCGCTGACGCGCCGCTCGCGCGAGCGGGAGCCGCCACACCGCTCGTGGGCAGGGCTTCCTCGTACCGTTTTTAAGAGACAGAACGTTCTGCCTCATTTTCTTGGTAGGGTGACTGGGCGAGCCCCGGGCAAGGGCGTTCGGCGCGACCCGACGCGCCGCGCTCGACCCGGGCTGCCCACCACGTGAGGAAAACCCATGCCCACCCTGCCTGAAACAGGTGTGCCCTCGCGCACCCCTCGCAAGGACGGGGGCGCGCCTGAGCCGATGGCCCATCCGCAGATCATGCGCGCCCTGTCCGGACTGCTGCTCGGCCTGTTCTGCGCCATCCTGTCGGAGACCGTCGTCACCAACGCGCTGCCGCGGATCATCGGCGACATCGGCGGCGGCCAGAGCGCCTACACCTGGGTCGTCACGTCCTCGCTCCTCGCCGTGACCGCCTCCACGCCCCTGTGGGGCAAGCTCGCCGACCAGTTCAGCAAGAAGGTCCTGGTCCAGTCCTCGCTGGTCGTCTTCGTGACCGGCTCCCTGATCGCCGGCCTCGCGCAGAACCCCACCACGCTGATCACCGCGCGGGTCGTCCAGGGCCTGGGGGTCGGCGGGCTGTCGGCCCTCGGGCAGATCGTGCTCGCCGCGATGATCTCCCCGCGCGAGCGCGGCCGTTACTCCGGCTACCTGGGCGCGACCTTCGCCGTCGCCACCGTGGGCGGCCCGCTGATCGGCGGCGTCATCACCGACACCTCCTGGCTCGGCTGGCGCTGGTGCCTGTTCGTCGGCGTGCCCTTCGCCGTCATCGCGCTGGTCGTGCTCCAGCGCACGCTCAACCTGCCGGTGCCCCGGCGGAAGGCCACCGTCGACTGGGCCGGCGCCTTCTTCGTCACCGCCGCCGTGTGCGCGCTGCTCATCTGGGTCACCTTCGCCGGCGACAGGTACGCCTGGCTGTCCTGGCAGACCTGCGCGCTGGTGGGCGCGTCGGCCGTACTGGCGCTCGTCTTCCTGTTCGTCGAGACGAAGGCCGCCGAACCGGTCGTCCCGCTGCGCCTGTTCCGCAACCGCACCGTCGCGCTGGCGTCCGGCGCCTCGCTCTTCGTCGGCGTCGCGCTGTTCGCGGGCACCGTGTTCTTCAGCCAGTACTTCCAGCTCGCCCGCGGCGCGACACCGACCATGTCGGGCCTGATGACGATCCCGTTCATCGCCGGCCTGTTCGTCTCCTCCACCGTCTCCGGACGGTTCATCAGCCGCACCGGCCGCTGGAAGGCCTGGCTGGTGACGGGCGGCGTCCTGCTGACGGCGGGCGTGTCCCTGCTGGGCGCGCTGCGGTACGACACCCCGTACGCGTACGTCGCCGGCGGCATGGCGCTGATGGGGCTCGGCGTCGGTACGACCCTCCAGAACCTGGTGCTGTGCACGCAGAACCAGGTGTCCGCCGACGACCTCGGCGCGGCGTCGTCCACCGTGACCTTCTTCCGCTCGCTCGGCGGCGCGGTGGGCGTCTCGGTGCTCGGCTCGGTGCTCACCACCAGGATCGGCGACCACGCCGCCGGCACCATCGGCCGGCTCGGCCCGCAGGACCGGGCCGCGGCCGCGAAGGCGTCCGGTGGCGGCGAACTGCCCGACCCCGCCGCGCTGCCGCACGCCGTCCGCGACTGGCTGGAGGGCGCCTACGGCCACGGCATCGGGGACGTCTTCCTGTACGTCGCCCCGATCGCGCTGCTCGCCCTCCTGGTGACCCTCTTCATCAAGGAGGTGCCGCTGCGCTCGTCCGGCGGCCCGGAGCGGCCCGCGGACGAACCGACTCCGTAACTCCCGCACCCCTTCACGCGCGACGGCTTCCCCCGCACAGGCGGCCGGCCGTCGTCGGTACCCGCACGTCCACCACAGATGGGATCGCGTTTCCATGATGAACAGTTCACCGCTCACCCCCTCCGGGCAGATCCTGCGGCTCAACGCCGAGGAGACCGAGCAGCGCGGCCTGCCGGCGGCGGCGAGCCTCGACGTCCTGCGGGACAGCGGGGCGCTGGCGCTGCGCACGCCCCTCGAGTACGGCGGGGAGTGGGCCGACGCGCCGGCGGCGGTGCGCCGTCTCGCCGAACTGGGGCGCGGCTGCCCGTCGGCCGCATGGGTCGCGGCCACGTCCGCCACGGCCAAGACGCTCCTCACCCAGGGTCTGGGCGCCGACGCCCACAAGGAGGTCTTCGGCGACCCGGACTCCCTTGCCTGCGGCTCCGGCCACCCGTCCGGCCGCGGGGTGCGGGAGGCCAGCGGGGTACGGGTCAGCGGCCAGTGGGACAACGTCTCCGGGTGCGAGGCGGCCGCGTGGGCGAACCTCGCGGTGATGGTCGACGACACGTACCACGTCGCAGCCGTGCCCCTCGGGGACCTGCGCGTCGAACGCAACTGGCACATGGCGGGCATGCGCGGCACCGGCAGCCAGCGGCTCGTCGCCGACGGTCTGCTGATACCCGCGCACCGCATCGCACCCGGCGGCCCGCCCCGGCGCCAGGACCAGCTGTTCTTCGCGCTGTGCCTGCTCGCACCGGTGGTGGGCGGCGCGCGGGGCGCGCTCGACACGGTGGAGGAGATGTTCCGGTCCGGCCGCAAGCCCTACATGACGGGCTACGCCGGCATGGGCGACTCGCCCGGGGCCCGGCACTGGCTGGCCAGGGCCGCCTGGCTGGTGGAGCGGGCCGAGCGCACCGCGCTGACGACCGCTCAGGACAGTACGCGGGAGGACCTGGACGAGGCGGCGGGCGCGCGGCTGCGCGCGGGGATGGCGGATGCCGCCAAGGACTGCCGGGACGCCGTGGAACTCATGCTGGACCTGCACGGCGCCGCCGGTTTCCGGGAGACGAACGCCTTGCAGCGCTACTGGCGGGACATCGCGGTGGCCGGCCGCCATCCCCTGCTCTGCGGCTACCTCGCCGCCGAGAACCTCGGCACCGCGCTGGTCTCCTGATCCGACCTGGGCCGGCGCCCGAACGCCAGTCCCGCTCCCCTTTGCCGACAGTCCCCTTTGCCGACAGTCCCGACCCGCGACGGCGCCCGCGCGCGCCCAGGATCGCCGGAGGTACCGTGTTCGCCGCGTTCGCCCGTGCATTCACCACGCCCGACCTGCGCAGGAAGCTGCTCTTCACGCTCGGCGTCGTCGTGGTGTACCGGCTGGGCACCCACATCCCGATCCCCGGCGTCGACTACCGGGCGATCCGGCAGTGCCTGGACCAGACCTCGGGCAGCCAGGGGCTGTTCGGGCTGGTCAACCTCTTCAGTGGCGGCGCGCTGCTCCAGATCACCGTCTTCGCGCTCGGCATCCTGCCGTACATCACCGCCAGCATCATCCTGCAACTGCTGACCGTGGTCGTCCCGCGGCTGGAGGCACTCAAGAAGGAGGGGCAGGCCGGGACCGCGAGGATCACGCAGTACACCCGGTACCTGACGGTGGCGCTCGCCCTCCTCCAGAGCACCGGCCTGGTGGCCACCGCCCGCGGCGGCGGCCTCTTCTCCACCTGCACGGTCTCCGGCGGCATCGTCCCGGACCAGTCGGTCTTCACCACGGTGACGATGGTCGTCTGCCTGACGGCCGGCACCGGCGTGGTCATGTGGCTCGGCGAGCTGGTCACCGACCGCGGTATCGGGAACGGCATGTCGATCCTGATGTTCGTCTCGATCGCCTCCACCACCCCGTCCGCGCTGTGGGCGATCAGGAAGCAGGGCTCCCTGGCGGGCGGCTGGATCGAGTTCGGCGGGGTGCTCGCCGTGGCGCTGGCCGTCGTCGGGTTCGTGGTGTTCGTGGAGCAGGCCCAGCGCCGTGTCCCGGTGCAGTACGCCAAGCGCAGCATCGGCCGCCGGTCGTACGGCGGCACCTCCACGTACATCCCGCTGAAGCTGAACCAGGCGGGCGTGATCCCGGTCATCTTCGCCTCGTCGCTGCTCTACCTCCCGGCGCTGGCCGCGCAGTTCGCGGGCGGCGACGCCGGGTGGAAGACCTGGGTCGGCGTGAATCTGACCAGGGGCGACCATCCCGTCTACGTCGTCGTGTACGCCGTGCTCATCGTGTTCTTCGCGTTCTTCTACGTCGCGATCAGCTTCGACACGGACGAGGTCGCGGACACCATGAAGCAGTACGGGGGCTTCGTGCCGGGGATCAGGTCCGGGCGGGCGACCGCGCGGTATCTGAGCTACGTGCTCAACCGGATCACCTGGCCGGGCGCGCTTTACCTGGCGCTGATCGCCCTGCTGCCCACCGTCGCGCTGGCCGTGACCGGGGCGAGCCAGGACTTCCCGTTCGGCGGGACCAGCATCCTGATCATCGTCGGGGTGGGCACGGAGACGGTGAAGCAGATCGAGAGCCAGTTGCAGCAGCGCCACTACGAGGGCCTGCTGCGGTAGGCGCGCGGCGCGCCGACCCGCCGGGGCGGGGCGGGTTCGGCGCGCGGGCGCGGCCCGGTGCCCGGGCGGTGTCAGACCGGGTCGACTCCGGCCACCATCGGCGGGGTCGGGACGACCGGGAACGTCTGGAAGTACAGGTGCTCGACGCGGCGCAGCCGAATCCGCCATCCGTCGGGGGTGCGGACCCAGTCGTCGTGCCAGTAGCCCACCGCGTGGGTGTTGCTCCTGCCGTCGCGGCTCACGTGCGTGTGCCAGTGCGGGGCGATCGAGTGCGCGGTGTCGCCGTCGATGGTGACGGTGGCGTGCCCTTCGATGTGCTGCCAGACGTCGAAGGAGAGCCCCAGGCCCTCCTTGCCGCCGACGAGGCCCTTGCCGCGCATCAGCTCCGCGTAGCCGGCGAGGTCGAAGACCCGGCCCCCGGCAGCGGTCGCGTCGATCTCGGCGTCGGGGGTGAAGAGCTGACCCCACTGCGCGAGGACGTCCGCGTCCCCGCTGTCGGCCTGGTGCAGGTCCTGCCCCAGGCCGTAGAGGGCGACCTTGTCCTGGATCTCCAGTCGGTCGCACAGGTACTGAATCCGGTCGGCGTCACTCATGGCTCTCCTCGCGTGTCCCGATGCCGGGCCGCATCAACCACATTTCCAAGAGTGTGGAAATGTGGTTGCGACGCTACCATGGGCTCCATGCAGCGCAGACCCCGCATGTCACCGCCCATGCCCCTGCCGGACCTGGCCCGGCTCTTCGCAGTGCTGGGCGACGAGAGCCGGCTGGCGGTCGTGCGGCTCCTGCTCGACGGCGAGCTGCGGACGGCCGGCCAGATCGCGGAGCAGGTGTCACTGCCGGCCTCGACGTGCTCCTACCACCTGACCAAGCTGCTGAACGCGGGCGTCACGACCTGCCAGGCCGAGGGCGCCTACCGGTTCCCGGTCCTGCGCCGCGCCGAACTGGAGCGGGAGTTCCCGGGCGTCCTCGACCTGATCGCGAAGGGCGCGCCGCAGACCGTCTGACGGCGGCTCGGCTCGTACGGGGCCGGCGGGGGACCGAAGAGCCGCGCGGGGCCGTCCTCACCCGGGGGCCGTACCGCGCGACGCACGGGAGCGGCACCGCGGCCGTGACCGCCGGCGGAAAAGCGTTGGCGGCCGGTGCGGCGGGCCTGTTACGTTCCCCGGTATGAAGCGCGCCGCGATCAACGCCACGACGACGCCGGAGAGTGTCCCGGCGCGCTGATCGATGTCTGTCAGTCCGAAGCCCCGGGGCAGCCGCCCCGGGGCTTCGTGCTGTCGTGGTGGGCCGCCCCGCCGACCCCACCACCGCAGGAAGGCGGCACACCATGGACGAAGTTGTGGACGAGGCCTCGCACCAAGCCTCGCACGAAGCCGTGCACGACCACCGCGAACTCGGCCGCGAGCTGGGCCTGTTCGGCAGTGACCCGCTGATCGGCGCGGGACTGCCGTACTGGCTGCCCGACGGCGCCGCGGTGCGGCACGCGCTGGAGGAGTACATCCGCGGGCGGGAGCGCGCGGCGGGCTACCGGCACGTGTACTCGCCGGCGCTCGGCAAGCGCGAGCTGTACGAGGTCTCCGGGCACTGGGCCCACTACCGCGACGACATGTTCCCGCCGGTGGACGTCGGCGGCGAGCAGATGGTGCTGCGCCCGAGCCTGTGCCCGCACCACGCGCTGCTCTACCGCTCGCGGTCCCGCAGCTACCGCGAACTGCCGCTGCGCATGGCCGAACTGGGCGGGATGTTCCGCGCCGAGCTGTCGGGCGTGCTCGGCGGGCTGACCCGGGTGCGGGCGATCCAGCTCAATGACGCGCACATCTTCTGCACCCCCGGGCAGGTGGAGCAGGAGGCCGCGGCCGCGCTGGAGCTGATCGCGTCCGCGTACGCCGCGATGGGCCTGCGTGCCGCGCGCTACCGGCTGTCGCTGCCGGGGCCGGGCGGCAAGTACGCGGCCGCGCCTGAGATGTGGCAGCGCGCCACCGACGCGCTGGTCGGCGTCCTGGCCCGGCTCGGCCTGCCGTACGAGGCCGAGCGGGGCGAGGCCGCGTTCTACGGCCCGAAGATCGACGTGCAGGTCGCCGACCACGCCGGGCGGGAGTCGACCCTGTCCACCGTGCAGGTCGACTTCCACCAGCCCGAGCGGTTCGACCTGGGCTACGTGGGCGCGGACGGCGCAAGGCACCGGCCGGTGATGGTGCACCGCAGCGTCGTCGGGAGCGTGGAGCGCGCGGTGGCGCAGCTGGTGGAGGTGCACGGCGGGGCGTTCCCGGCCTGGCTGGCGCCGCTCCAGGTCGCGGTGCTGCCGGTGGGGCCCGAACAGGCCGGTGCCGCCGCTGAGTTCGCCGCGCGCTGCGCCGGGCTCGGGTTGCGGGCGGAGGTGTCGGACCCGGAGCAGGGCAGTCTCGGTGCGCGGGTGCGCCGGGCGCGCCTGGTGCCGTACCAGGCGGTGGTCGGGGCGCGGGAGGCGGCGGGCGGCCTGGTCGCGCCGCGGCTGCGGGACGGCCGGCGCCTCGACCCGCTGCCCGGGCGCGAGTTCGCGGCGCGGGTGGCCGCGCTGGTGGGCGCGTACGAGGTGCGGCTGTGGGACGGGCCGGGCGCGGGGTGACGGTG